>JALHOS010000325.1 GCA_022842905.1 Myxococcaceae bacterium
GGCGACTCGTTGGGTGGGGGCGTGGCCTTGGGCGGGTCCGTGGTGGCAGGCCCTGGGAGCGCCGCGGCCGCTGGCGGCGGCAGGGGCTCGGGCGACGGCGGGACCTCGAGGGGGGCCGGCACCGGCTCGACGAGCGCCGGCACCGGACTGACGACCGCTGGCGGCGGTTCGAGTGGTGGCGCCGGTGGCGGGAGGTCGACCTTGGCGCCTTCGGGGTCGAGCACCAGCGCGGCGGTGAGCGTCATGGCCCGGGTCAGCGTGTCGCAGCGCGGCCCTCGGAGCGTCTTTCGGGTTCGCGCGCCGTCGGACATCTGCACCAGCAGGTGGCCCTCGAATCGGCGACCGGTCAGCGTGAGCACGACCGACACTCGGGCGCTGGCGTCCGCGGCGCTCGGCGCGAAGCGCACCAACTCCGTGCGGGCGGCGAGCTCGGCCTGAAAGGCGGAGCGGTCGGGGCAGCCCGCAGGCGCGCGGTAGTCGACCCACGTAGGCCGGGGCTCGAGCGCTGCGGCAAGCGCCACGACGGTGACGACGGCGAAGCTCAGGGCAGGCACCCTCTCCACGCGCCCGACACGAGCGCGCCGCTGCCGTCGTCGTACAGGCCTTCGAAGCACTGGCTCGACACGCTTGCGCCGGTGAAGCTCGCGCCCCGCGGGCCCGCAGGGAGCACGCGCCAGGCGACGTTTCTGCCGTGGGCCGAGCGGCCCCAGTAGCCGTGGGCGCCACGCGGGTCCTCGATGCCACCGTCGGGGTGGAGCAGTGTGGTGCCGCCCGACTGCGTGCCGCCGTCGCAGTCGGAGAAGGCCCGAACCGCCAGACCCACACAGAGCGTCACCGCGAGGGACCGTTCGCCGGTCAGCGGGACGACGGTGGTGCCGATGGGCGTGAGCGCGACCGGGAAGACGACGTAGTCGTTGCCGCGATTGACGTCGAGCGACGAGCTGGAGGCTCGCGTGGACACGTCGAACCACTGCGGTGTCGTCCCGAAATCGAGGGGGCTGGCGACTCGGGCCGACGCGCCGCCGGCAAGCACGCCGAGGTCACACTGCGCGCCGCCGCCGGCGGCCACGCAGCGATTCGAGCCAAGGAGCCTCACGCCGCTCCAGCCGAGATCGAGTCGAGTATCGAGCGAAGGCGCGGTGCCGACGTTCTCGACGAAGACGTCCAGGGTGAAGCCGGCGTCGACTTCGACAACCCACGAGCCGCTGACCGACACCGAGAGATCTACGCCGCTGTCGAGCGCGCCGCTGTCGAACGCGCCGCTGTCGAGGGCTCCAGCGTCGAGCGCGCCTGCGTCACCGCTTGGACCTTCTTGGTAGAGCCCGAGGACGACGCCCGACGGACAGCCGGTCGCCAGTCCGACGCAAGTCAACGACAGCAGGCACCTCCGGATCACCGCGCGCACAGTACGACGGAACGCTCAGGCCGGAAGAGCCATGTCAGCAGCAGCAAAGACCTGCGACGAGGTCGGGCTGACGGCCCAGGCGCTCCGGGCAAACCCTCAGGAGCGCCCGGGAGCCCGCCGTGTCACGCGACCTCTGCCTTATCCCTCGGTGTTCTCGTCGAGGTTGGCGCCGCCCCACTCGACCACGCAGAAGCCCTTGCGGAGCTTGAGAGAGAGGTTGGGGTTGCCGGTGGCGATGGGTGCGTCGAGGCCCTTGAAGATCATGAAGAGGCGAATGACCGAGGTAGGCGTGGGGCTCACGTCCATCTTCGCGTAGCGCTCGTAGGTGTCGTCGTCGAGGAACTGCACCTGTGTATAGGCGTTCTTCTCGAGCGCCGGCAGCCAGTAGGAGATGAAGTCGGTGCGCTCGCGATCGTTCAGCCCGAAGCGGCCTGACGCGTTGTCGAGGAACTTCTCGGCGTCGGCGCTCGCCACGCAGAAGGACTTCGCGGCGTCGAGCGTCCACGAGTTCGGGTTGTGCCCTTCCCAGAAAATGTACGAGTACTTCTTCTCGGTCTTCCGGTCGAAGAGCATGCCGTCGGGCTGCGCGAAGAGGCGCCAAGTGTCGCCGTCTGCCTTGGGGTACTGCACCGTGAACTTGCCTTCGAGCTGCACACGGACGGTCACGTCGGTCGGCTTCTCCGGGTACAGGTAGACGACGGGCTTGCGAACGGTGGCCATCGGCCGCTGGGAGCCGCCGCCGGTGTCGGCCGGCATGTCGAAGGACTGCACTTCGGTGCACATGGTGACGAGCCCGCGGGGAGCCTTCTCCGAGAACGCGAACACGGTGGGCTGCCTGTCTGCGTCGCTCGCGACCAGCATCAGGTCGCGCTCCTTGTCGAGGCCGTAGCCCTGCTTCTCGAGCTCGTCGTACAGTTCCTGCTTGTTGGGGTGGTCCTTGAGCGCTTCTCTGAAGCTTCCCTTGGTCCATTCGGCGTTCTTGAAGGGGCCGCTCTCGAGCTTCACGTCGAAGCCTCCCTCGGCGTTCACCGCCACTTCGGCGCCGCTGGGGTCGCTCATGCTACGCGCCGAGCGCGTGGTCGGCCGGAGTTGCTCGCGACCAGGGTTGACCTTGAGGATCTCGTTGTTCGGGCCCTCGAGCCTGAGGTCGTAGCCGCCGCGCGCGCCGTTGGGGGCCTTGAGCTGAGCCGGCGTAGCGCGTACTGCGTCGGTGATGCTCTGGGTCAGCTTCTTCTCCCCGAGGTTGTGCGCGGCGCCGCTCGACGGCTGGGCGGCCGGCGGCCTGCCGATCATGTTGGTCGCGGGGCGACCCGCGGGACGATTGCCTGGGGTGAGCGCCACGGGCGGCCGTGCGGGTCCGCCGGGGAGGCCTTGATCGCGGGCTGGCGGCCGCTCGAAGCCTGCTTGGAGGAGGCGGGCTTCGAAGCCGGGCTGACCCGCCACGGCCCCTGGAGTTCCAGCGCCGTCAGCCGTGGGTGGGGCCCATTTCGGAACAGCAGCGCCAGCAGTCTCCGCGGATCCCGGAGCAGGCTGAGGGACGCTCGCCGGCTTGGTGAGCTCGGCTTCGGACTTGATGCTGGTGGGGAGCTTCGGTGCGCCGCCGTCGATGCCAATGCCCATGGAGCAGTCCTCGTGTTGGAGTTGGGCGCAGACAGTGCCACACGCGCACGTGCTTCGGCCGATGGAGCAGCGTGCTGTAGGCCGTCCACCTCCAGTAGCACCCTTGACAGGCTGGCCACGACGGGCGGCCGAACGGATGGCCGTCGGAGCCTCCGTGCAGGCTCGACGTGACCTCCAGCGACCGCGCAAATGTCTTCGGCGCTGAGTGACTCCATGGAGGAACATGCGACGCATGGTTCAGGCGCCTTCCCACCTCGCGCACGTCAAGTACGCCATTCGCAACATCGCCGCGGAAGCGGCGCGCGTGGAGGCGGCGGGCACGCCGATTGTCCACTGCAACATCGGCGACCCGCTCAAGTTCGACTTTCGGACGCCGCCGCACCTGGTCGAAGCGGTCACCCGCGCGCTGGCCGACGCGAAGAGCCACTACGTGCCGTCGGCGGGGGTGACGGAGGCGCGAGTCGCGGTCGCGGCGTCGGTGCGGCCTCCGGTGCGGCCGGAAGACGTGTTCATCACCTCGGGAGTGAGCGAGGCGTTGGACCTGGCGCTGACGGCGCTGCTCGCGCCTGGGGACGAGGTGCTGCTGCCGCGGCCTGGTTACCCGCTCTACAACGCGATTGCGGCGCGGCTGCAGGCGAAGGCCGTGCCGTACGACCTCGACGAAGCGCGCGGCTGGGCGCTGGACACCGAGGCCGTGGCGGCGGCGGTGACGCCACGGTGCAAGGCGCTGGTGCTCTGCAACCCGAACAACCCGACGGGCGCGGTGGCGACGCGGGCCCAGCTCGAAGGCGTGCTCGAGGTCGCGCGACGGCACGGGCTGGTGGTGCTCTCGGACGAAATCTACGACCGGCTGCTGTTCGAAGGCGCGCACGTGCCCACGGCGACGCTCGCGACGGACGTGCCGCTCATCACGCTCAACGGGCTGTCGAAGGCCTACCTCGCGCCCGGCTGGCGGGTGGGCTGGCTCGTCTTCCACACCCCAGCGCTGATGCCGGACGTCATCGCCGCCGTTCAGCGGCTGACGGACGCGCGACTGTGTGGGCCTGGGCCGTTCCAGTACGCGGTGCGGCCGGCGCTGGAGGGACCGCAGGACCACCTCGCCGAAGCGCTCGCGAAGCTCCGGGCGCGGCGCGATCTCACGGTGGCGCGACTGCGCGCGCTGCCGCACGTCTCGGTCGTCTCGCCGCAGGGCGCATTCTACGCGCTGCCGTCACTCGACCGCGACTGGCCCGGTGGTGACGAAGGCTTCGTGCTCGACCTGGTGCGACAGACGGGCGTGCTCTTCGTGCACGGCGAGGGCTTCGGACAGCGCCCGGGGACCCGCCATTTCCGCGTGGTGTTCCTGCCGCCCGAGCCGGTGTTGACGAAGGCGTTCGACGGCCTCCAGCGTTTCCTGGGCGCCGCTCGAACCTGAACGAGCCAAAGGCGCCTGGCAAAGCGAACCCAATGCAGAGCGGAAGCACGGAACCGCGTGAAGTCCCCTCATGCGTCCCGCAAGGCCCTCTGGCGCCGAGACGCGTTGCACGTCGCCAGCGCTCCGACCCAGGGACCCCAAACGGTTGGGAGTGACACCGGAGGGTCATGAAGCTGTCCTCGAAGCGGTGGAGGGGGCACGAGCCGAAGCGGGCCCACTCGCACTGAGCCGGTCAGAGAGGAAAGTCCAAGGAGGCGAGCCGAGCGGCTTCGACGGGAGGACAGTCGAGCGACGAGCCCGCAACTTGCTCAAAACGAGACACCGGGGGCCGTGGGGGCGGGACTCCAACGGATCCATGGTCTGGAGTCGACGCGGCTGGTGGCGGCGGGCGAGGAAGCCGTCAGTCAGCTCACAGCCTTCCCAGAGGCAGCGTGCCCAGCCGCAGCGAGCCTGAGCCCTCGTCTGCGCCACCTCGTCGACGTGCGCGGCCGGGCACACCGTCACCATCGCCACCATCGTCACGGTCACGGTCACGTTCGAACCACATTGGAGCGTGACGTCGGACCCGCCGTCGATACGATGCGCGCGGCGCCATTCATGGGGTGCGGTGCGGCGCCAGCCAAACATCACTGGAGCCTCCATGCGTTCGATCGTTGCTGTGCTTGCGTGCTGCGTCTTCGCGGTGGCCTGTTCCGGCACGCCGCCGTGTTCGACCTCTGCTGACTGCGCCCAGGGGAGCACCTGCAACGCGGGCATGTGCACGGCAGGTTCGGGAGGAGCGGCTGGTTCGGGAGGAGCGGCTGGTTCGGGAGGAGCGGCTGGTTCGGGAGGAGCGGCGGGTTCGGGAGGAGCGGCGGGTTCGGGAGGAGCGGCGGGTTCGGGAGGAGCGGCGGGTTCGGGAGGAGCGGCGGGTTCGGGAGGAGCGGCGGGTTCGGGAGGCGTGGCGGGTTCGGGAGGAGCGGCGGGCTCAGGCGGCACGGCGGGTTCGGGAGGCACGGCGGGTTCAGGAGGCACGGCGGGGTCGGGAGGCACGGCGGGTTCCGGAGGCACGGCGGGCTCAGGCGGCACGGCGGGCTCAGGCGGCACGGCGGGCTCAGGCGGCATGGCGGGCTCAGGCGGCATGGCCGGCAGCGGCGGGTCGATGCAGCTCTTCGACGCCGGCCCTCCGCGCGCAACCGACATCGTCATCGCGACCATCGGCCCGGACGGCGGCACCTTGTCGATTCCCGGCGTGTTGACCTTGACGGTCCCTCCGGGCGCGCTCGCCAGCCCGACGCAGCTGAGCGTGCAGCCGAGCGGCTCACGCCTGTTCGGCGGCTCGGCGCTCTCGGCGGTCTACGTCTTCGAACCCATCGGCACGCAGTTCACACTCCCCGCGCAGCTCGACTTCTTCGTCCCCCCGGCCTTCGCGACGCTGGCGACCGGCGCCACCATTCGCTGGGGCCCGACCGTCGACACCACGGTGGCGCTCCCGACGCAGGCGCTGAGCGACCGCTTCCGCGCCGAAGTGAGCCACTTCACCGTCGGCTACCTGTCGATTCCCCCACCGACCGGCGGTTCGACCGCCACCTGCCAGGTCCGCGGCGGCGGCCAGCCGACGAGCGGCTGCAGCGGCGTCGACGCGAGCGTCCCGGAGCCCTACCCGTCGGAGATCGCGCTGACGTGCAGCGCGGCGTCACCAGTCCGCACGGTGCGACCGCGAGCGCATCGAACGGTGAGCGGGCTGGGCGTGGGGCACTACGACGAGCCGGGCTTCCTGGCCGGCGTCTACTACCGAGCGTTCAGCGACGCGGGCGTCCCGCTCTCGACGACCCCTCCGGAGGTGACGGGGAACCGCAGCTCCGGAGTCTGGGGCTCGGACTTCGCGCCCGTGCCCGACGGCTCGGGCGATCTCTGGTTCGCCTACCGGACGAACGCCGCGCGGCCGGGCGATCCACCGCAGACGCCGCGAGGCGACCTCTTCGTCGCGCGCACCAACGCGGCCGGGGTGCTTCAGGGCACGACCGCGCGAATCTTCAACGACCAGCTGTGCCCCCCAGCGAACGACGCGGGCACGCCGGGCGCGCCGAGCGCCGCGTTCGACGGCCGGCCGCCGCTCATCGTCACGCTGCCGACCGGCCCCGTCATCGCGTGGCTCGAGCGCTGGACGATCGGCTGTCAATTCAACGGCGGCGTGCTGATCAAGGTGCGCGCGGTGTGGCTCAACAACGACCTCTCCGTGCGCGCCGGGCCGATGGACCTGACGGAGATGTACACCGAGATTCCGAGTGAGATCGCCCTGGGCTCCGACGGCCAGCGCATCGTCGCGCTCGCGTACGCGAGCACCATTCGCCGCGTGCCGGCGGGGGCGTACCCGGAGGCGTCCATCGCCCTGCGCACCTTCGTCGACGGCGTGCCGACCACGACCGGGCCTACGCTCGTCGCCGGGCACCCGTGCCCCGACCGCCGCGACCCGTACGGCCGCACGCCGGCGATGAACATCAACCTGCCCGACGGCGGCTTCCAGTGTCTGGGCACGGTGACCTGGAGCGGGCTGACGCTGGCGATCAAACCCGGGTTGGCGGTCGTCGGCTTCAACACCTCGGGCGGCGGGCTGCACCTGGCGGCGCACGCGCTCCAGCTCGGGCCGTGGGCGAACCAGCCCTTGCTCGCGCTCGAATACACCGGCGCGGCGTACCAGCGGCCTGCGCTGACCGCGACGGACACGGGCTACGCGCTGGCGGGGTTCATCAACACCGCCTACGGCAACGGCGCGGAGCTCTCCTACTTCCCCGTCGACGGAGGCACCCAAGGCGCGGGGCTGCTCTTCATGCGGCTGACCGACACCTTGCAGTTCTACGACTCGCCGACGCTGGTGGGGCTGGGGCAATTCGGGGTCAGAGACCCGCCGTCGGTGGCCAGCCGCGGCTTGGTCTCGGTGGTCAGCTGGGCCGACGCGCCGAACCCGACCATGGGCGCCGGCGCGACGCGGCTGCGACAGAAGGCGGCGGTGTTGACCTGCCCGCCGTGAGCCGCTCGCCGTCCTTCATGACTTTGCGCGCCGTGACGCCGGCCGCCATCGTGGACGGGCGTCCTCGTTCTCGGTGAAGTTCGTCGGCCGAGCGGTGCTGGAGGACGCGAGCCCGGCCCAGCGCATTCCCAGGGTCGGCGCCCGTCAGCGCCTCAGTCGCGACAGACACCGACGCGACCGCGCGGCGGCGCCAAGTCGAGCGAGCCGCCGTCCCACGTGCGCTGGCAGGTGAGGCCCAGCGGGCACGCGCCGCCGTCGAGCTCGCAGCTGGTCGTGCACAGTCCCCCTCCGTCCACCCGTCGCTCGCACCAGCCGTCGGACTCTTCTTCGCTGAGCAGGCAATTCGCAGTGCACGAGCGCGTGCACACGCCGCCACCTGGCACGGAGGTGTCGCAGAACAAGGGGGCCGGACACCCTCCGTCGAAGGAGCGGCAGGGTTCGTTCACGGCGCTGCGCCGGGTGCAGGCCAGGACCAAGAACACAGCGAGGAGCAGGTGGGACTGGCGAAGGACGGTCACGCTGGCGAGATATAGCGCGAGCGACCCGGCGTACCGCTTCACTGTCAACGGGGCGCCGCGGCCCGCGTGGCCGAGCGCGCGCGGCTGTGGAGTCGCTCAGGGGACGCGGGACTGGGCCGGCGGCCGGCTCGGCGCGGCGACCGATCCGGTGCGCTCTCGGCCTGCGGCGGCAGTGCGCACGGCGGATCCTCGGGCGGTCGGTTGAACCCGAGCCACTGCCGACCGTCGGTGTGAACTCAGCGCGCGCGCTTGCCACTTTTCGCGCGCCGCGGGTCGCAAGGGACATGACCCGTTCATTTTCTGCGCCTCCGGTGTTGGCCACATGCTGGCTCGTTCTAGGCCTGCTCTCGTCCTGTACGCCCAGGCTCGACGGCATCGGAGCGCTGGTGGACGTGAACCCGGAGCCTCCGGGGCCCAACTGCCCGGCCGGTGGCCACCGCATCGACGTGGGGCGCGATGACGGCGTGGGGACGGCGCAGAACGGGGTGTTGGACCCAGCGGAGATCACCAAGACGACGTACGTGTGCAACGGGGCGCCGGGCGCGGCAGGGCGAGAAGCCGGCCCGGCGGGCGCGACGGGGCCGCAGGGGCCACCGGGAGACGCAGGTGCAACGGGACCACAAGGTGAGGCAGGCGTACCGGGCGCCACCGGGGCAACCGGCGCGACGGGCCCCCAAGGTCCGCGAGGAGACGCCGGAGCGACGGGTGCGACGGGTGCGACGGGTACGACGGGTGCGACGGG
>JALHOS010000326.1 GCA_022842905.1 Myxococcaceae bacterium
GCGGGCGCGTGCTGGTGCTCGGCAGCAAGCGCCGCAGGCCCGACGCGCAGGCCCAGGTGGCGGCCTTCGCCGAAGGGGGGCTCGACGCCCGGCTCGCCGTCTTGCTCGACGCGGCGGGGTACGAAGGGCTGCTGACCACACAGCTCGAAGCGCAGCTCGCCGCCCCCAAGAAGGACGTCGCGCGGGCGCTGGAGATCGGCGCCGCGCAGGGCCGGTGGGTGCTCGTGGACCGAGAGGCCCGGCGCTTCGTCAGCGCGCCGCTGCTGCACGCGCTCGAGCGCAGGCTCGTCTCGACGGTCGCCGCCCTGCACGACGCCCACCCGGAGAAGGAAGGGGTCGGCCGCGAGGAGCTGCGTCAGCGGGCGCAGGCGCCGGCGGAGCGCGCGTTCGAGCGGGCGCTGACGGCCGCGTGCAGCGCCGGCAGGCTCGAGCAGCACAAGGACTTGGTGCGCGTGCCAGGGCGGGGCCGGAGCTTCTCGGTGGCCGCGCAGGCCCAGCAAGACGCGCTCGTCGCGGCGCTGGAGCAGGGGGGCCTCTCGCCGCCGACGGTGGGGGAGCTCGCGCAGCGGCTGGGCGTGCCGGTGGCGCGGGCCACGGAGCTGCTCCAGGCGCTCGCGTCGTCGGGGAAGCTCGTGCGCGCCGACACGCTGTATTTCCACGCCACGCCGCTGAGCGAGCTCGAGGCGCGGCTGGTGGCCCACCTGCGCGAGCACGGCGAGCTGACGACCCAGGCGTTCAAGGAGCTCACCCAGGTGTCCCGGAAGTACCTCATTCCGCTCGCCGAGCACTTCGACGCCACCAAGGTGACGCTGCGGGTGGGCGACAAGCGGGTGCTGCGGCGCAAGGACTGACCCGCCGACGAGGTGGTGCGGCGTCCCGTCGCCGGCCGTTATAGAAGCGACACCCGCGTGGACACTCCAGCCTCCGCAGCGCGCAAGGCCCGCGTGCTCGTCGTCGACGATCAGCGCAACATGCGCGCGACGACGGCGCTCGTGCTCCGCGCAGAGGGCTTCGACGTGCTCGAAGCGGGCAGCGGCGAAGAGGCCCTCGCCGCGCTGGCCGGCCAGCCGGTCGACGTGCTGCTGACGGACCTGCGCATGGAGCCCATGGACGGGCTGACGCTCCTGCGCCGGGCCAAAGAAGTCGCGCCGCATACCCAGGCCATCGTGATGACGGCGTACGGCAGCATCGAGACGGCGGTCGAGTCGATCCGCTCCGGCGCGTACGACTACATCACCAAGCCCTTCAAGGAAGGGGAGCTGCTGCACCACGTGTCCCGGGCGCTCGAGCGCGGGCGGCTGCTCAACGCGGTGCAGCTGTTCGCCGGCGAGTTCTCGAAGCGGCACGAGCTGTCGGCGCTGGTGGGGCAGAGCGGCGCCATGCAGGAGCTGACGGCCCGCATTTCCCGCGTCGCCCCGGCGAACGCCACCGTGCTCGTCATTGGCGAGAGCGGCACCGGCAAGGAGCTGGTGGCCCGGGCGATCCACGCGCTGTCGGCCCGCGCGAGCGCGCCCTTCGTGCCCGTCAACTGCGCGGCGATCACCGAGTCGCTGCTCGAGTCGGAGCTGTTCGGCCACGCCAAGGGCGCCTTCACCGGCGCGGTGAAGACCCGGCGGGGCTTGTTCGAAGAAGCGCACGGCGGCTCGCTCTTCATCGACGAGGTGACGGAGACCACGCCGGCCTTCCAGTCGAAGCTGCTGCGCGTGCTGCAAGAAGGAGAGGTCCGCCGCGTCGGAGAGAACGCGTCCTTCACCGTCGACGTGCGAATCGTCGCCGCGAGCAACCGCGACGTCGAGCGGGAGGTGCAGGAGAAGCGCTTCCGCCAGGACCTGTTCTACCGGCTGGCCGTCGTCACCTTGCGCGTGCCGCCGCTGCGGGAGCGCCTGGAAGACGTGCCGCTGCTCGCGCAGGCCTTCGTCGAGCGCGCCAACCAGCGCAACAAGCGCCCCAAGCGCCTGTCGTCGTCCGCCGTCGAGCACCTCATGACCTACGCGTACCCTGGCAACGTGCGCGAGCTGGAGAACCTGGTCGAGCAGGCCTGCGCGCTGGCCGAGGCCGAGGAGCTGGGGCCCGAGGACTTCCCCTTGCGTCGCCGACCTTCCGGGGACCACCCCAGCCCGCCGCCGACGAGCGCTGGCGCCCCGCTCAACCTCGCCGACGCCGTGGGTGAAGCCGAACGCCGGACGATTGTGGCAGCGCTCGAGGCGTCGAAGGCCGACCTCGCCCGCGCCGCCGAGCTGCTCGGCGTGTCCAGCACCACCCTGTGGCGCAAGATGAAGCGCTTGGGCATCAAGACCCCGGCGGATCCGGTCCTGTCCTGACCTGCGTCATGTCCAACATGCTGGTCTGACTGCATTTTTTCAGATCTGAACTGCGCCGGTTTCAGCAGTGAAAAGGAACACCGCGAATGTGCGTCTAACTTGCTGAATTGACTGAGCGGACTATCTGGCATGCGCGGTGCTTAATGCACCAGGCGTATGGCGCTTGAAGGTTGAGCCGGTTCCCCCCCACCGATTCAGTCGCAGCGACGTACGCGCAGCAAAAGAAGACCCGCGGTTCGGTGACATGTGTTGCCGAGCCGCCTTCTTTTTTCTGCCGAGGTTTTCTCGCGTTCAGCCGCGTGGGCGTCTTCAGGGCGCGGCGCAGTCGACGAGCGTGGGCGCCAGGACGCGGACCAGGTCGGCTGGGTCGAGCTGGACCAGCAAGCCGCGCTGACCGCCGTTGATGAAGAGGGCGGGCAAGAGCGTCACCGTGCGCTCCAGGCAAACGGGCAGCGGCTTCTTGGTGGCGAAGGGCGACGTGCCGCCGACCAAGTAGCCGGTGTGCCGCTGGGCGACGTCCGGCGCGCAGGGTCGCACGGACTTGTGGCCTGTTTGCCGCGCCAACGCTTGGACCTGGACGGTGCGATCGCCGTGCATGAGCACGAGGAAGGGCGCCTTCGCCTCGTCTTCGAACACGAGCGTCTTGATGACGGTGTGCTCGTCGACGCCGAGCTTCTGCGACGAGACGCGGGTGCCTCCGTGCGGCTCGTAGTCGTACGCGTGGGCGCTGAAGCGAACGCCGTGCGTGTCCAGGAAGCGGGTGGCCTTGGTTTGGCTCACGAAAAGGCAGGAATTGAGGTGGATCGAGGTGCGCCCAAGGGTATCGTGCCGCCCGTGAAAACGCTCAACCTGCTCGTGGTGTTTTCAGCGATTCCAGGGCTTGCCGCGCCGCAGAAGGCTCCAGCCAAGGCCCCTCCTCCGGCCCCTGTCGTGGCCCCGGCGCCCGCGCCCGCGCCCGCTCCCAAAGTCGACACGCCGGTGGCACCGAAGCAGGTCATCGGAGAGATGGAGCGGCTGTACAAGACGCTCGAGTACGACGCGATCATTCCGCTGGCCGAGCCCTTCGTGAAGCGCGCGGACCTGAGCATTGACGAGCGCGTGGAAGGGCTGCGGCTGTTGGCGTCGGCCAAGGTCATCGCCGTGGACCCCACCGACGGCATTCCGTTCTTCTACCAGCTCCTGCAGATCAAGCCGTCGTACGTGCTGCCCAAGGACACGCCGCCGAAGATCAACGCGGTCTTCACGCAGGTGAAGCTGCAGGTGGACCAGGAGCAGGCGATCGTCCTGAAGAAGCGGTGTGACGACGCGCGGGCCGTGGCGCAGCTCATCGGCGAGCCGCCGACCAACGCGAAGGGTGGCAAGCCGCTCAAGTTCAGCTTCCGCCTCAAGGACCCCAAGGGCTTCGCGGACCAAGGCCTGGTGCTTCCGTACCGCCGCACGGGCCAGCCCGCGTACTCGACCCTGGCGCTCGAGCGCTCGGACGAAGGTGACTGGCGCGCGGTGATCCCCGGTGAGGCGACGGCCGACGCGGCGCCGTACACGCTCGAGTACTACGTGCAGGCCAAGTCCACGCAGCCGGCGTGTGAGGCCTTCGTGTCCCTGGGCAGCGACGCGCAGCCCAAGACCATCGCCATGGCGGCGGGCACGGTGCAGACGCCCGCGTTCAAGCCGGTGCCGGTGTGGCTGTTCGGCGTGTCGCTCGCGGCGACGGCGATCGCCGGCGGCTTCTTGGCGGCGTCGGGCATCATGTTCAACGTCGAGCAGGGCAAGTACCGGCAGATGGGCATGGTCGACGGCGTGCTGGGGTCCGACCTGCGGGCGATCGAACTGTCCGGTCGCGGGTGGGCCAGCGCGACGAACGTGATGCTGGTCGTCACCGGGGTGATGGCAGCGATCACCGCCGGTCTGTCTCCGTTCACCCGGTTCTCTGAAGAGCCTTGAGCTCGGCTCGCCGGTTCGCGTCGCGTGACTGACCTCGTCTTCGGCAAGTACGAGATCCAGCACCGCCTGGCCATTGGTGGCATGGGCGAGGTGTTCTACGCCGTGCAGAAGGGCGTGCCCGGCTTCGAGCGCCCGGCGATCCTCAAGTCCCTCCTGCAGGACCTGGCGCAGCAGGAAGGCTTCATCGACCAGTTCCTGGACGAAGCGCGGGTCGCCGCGACGCTCAACCACCCGAACGTCGTCTCCATCTACGAAGTCGGGCTGTGGAACGGCACGTACTTCATCGCCATGGAGTACATCCGCGGGCGCAACCTGGCGCAGCTGATCCGCAAGACGCTCGAAGCGCAGCAGCGCGTGCCGCCCATGGTCGCCGCCCGCATCATTCGCGACGCCTGCTTGGGGCTCGATCACGCCCACCGCGCCGTGGACACGTCGGGCAAGGCGCTCAACATCATCCACCGCGACATCAGCCCGCAGAACATCATGGTGCGGGACGACGGCGTGACGAAGGTGGTGGACTTCGGCATTGCCAGCGCGTCGAACCGCGCGACGCGCACGGCCACCGGGGCGCTCAAGGGGAAGCTGGCCTACATGGCCCCCGAGCAGATCGTCAGCCGCGACATCACCGGCAAGGTGGACCAGTACGCGCTGGGCGTCGTGCTGTGGGAAATGCTCACGAGCAAGCGCCTCTTCAAGGCGGACAGCGACATTCTGATCGCCCGAAAGGTGCTCGAAGAGCCGATCCCCGCGCCGTCGACGATCTCGCCGGACATTTCCCCCGAGCTCGACGCGCTCGTCATGCGCATGCTCGCGCGGCCGGTCGCGGACCGCTTCCCCAGCTGCATCGACGCCGCCAAGGCGCTCGAGACGCTGGTGACCAACGCGGGGACCCCGGAGACGGCGGTCACCGACTTCATGCGGCAGCTCGGCACCGAAGACCTGGTGGTCAAGGTGAAGAGCAACCCCTCGCAAGGCAACTTCGTCATCTCGTTGCAGCCTGGCGGCCCCAAGCCTCCGCCCGTGCCCGCGGACATGACCGCTCCCGGCGTCACCCCGGCGCCGTCGTCCACGAAGAGCCGCACGGGTGTCACCAAGAAGAAGCGCGGCGTGGGCGTGTTCGCGGCGCTGGCCGCGCTCGCGGGCTTGGTGCCGCTGGCCTACCTCGCGTTGCAGACGCCGGCCCCCAAGCCAGTCCTCGATGCGGGGGCGCCGATCGTCGCTCCGCCGCCGGTGGTGGTCGTCGTCG
This sequence comes from Myxococcaceae bacterium, assembly GCA_022842905.1. Lineage (GTDB taxonomy): Bacteria > Myxococcota > Myxococcia > Myxococcales > Myxococcaceae > JALHOS01. The sequence continues at coordinate 5,509 of JALHOS010000326.1, forward strand.
CCGCCGACGCCGGCGCGCCCAAGCGGCCAGGCAAGCTCAAGCTCACCGTCGAGCCGAAGAGCGCGTCGATCCGCATCGACGGGCGCGGCGTGTCGGTGCAGGAAGTCGAGCTGAGCGCCGACGTCGAGCACTACCTGCTGGTCGAAGCGCCGCGGTGCAAGACGCACGAGGCGCCGGTGGTGGTCAAGGAAGCCGAAGAGAAGGAGCTGATCATCAAGCTCGAGTGCCGCGCCGCCCCCGTGGCGCAGCCGCAGCCGCCGCCCCGGCAGGACGACCCCCGGCCTCCGCCGGCGCCCGTCGCGCAGGAGCCCGGCTTCATCAGCGTCGACACCACGCCCTGGAGCAAGGTGACGATCGACGGCGAAGCGGTGGGCTCCACGCCGGTTTTCAAGCGCAAGGTCAACGCCGGCAAGCACGTCGTGAAGATGACCAACGAAGGGGCCGGCTTCTCGGAGCAGCGCACCATCGACGTGGCTCCGGGCGCCGTGGTGAAGGTGCGCTTGCCGTAAGGCGCTCTCGGTCCTCGCTCCTTCGCCCGCTGCGCGTCAGCCTGACTCAGTCCGGAGTGCTGCCGTCCTGCCCGTCTTCCGTCGGGTAGTGCTTGTCGAGGCAGTCGCTGCACAGCGCGTGGCTGAACTTCGCGCCGGAGCTCTGCTCGATGTACGTCTCGATGCGTTCCCACACGTCGGCCTGCCCGCGGATCTTCTTGCAGTGCATGCAGATGGGGATCATGCCCTGCAGCTGCTTGACGTGCTCCGCGGCGGCCTTGAGCTCGCTGACCTGCTTGGCCAGCGCCTGCTCGAGCTGAATGATGCGCTCGCCCACGCGCAGCCGCGCCTTGAGCTCGTCCGGGTCGATGGGCTTGGACACGAAGTCGTCTGCGCCCGCGCTCAGCGCCGCCACCACGTCGGCCTTCGCGTTCCGCGCCGTGACGATGAGAATGTACGTGTAGCCTCGGCGCTCGTGCCCGCGGACGCGGCGGCACACCTCGAGCCCGTCCAGGCCCGGCATCGTCCAGTCGAGCACGGCGATCGCCGGCGCCGTGTCTTGGGACAGCGTCTCCCAGGCCTTCAGCCCGTCGTCGACCACCGTCAGCTCGTACCCGAAGCGGCGAATCGTCGCTTCCAACAGCCGTCGCGAGACGACCTCGTCTTCGGCGAGCAGCACCCTGACTGGCGGTGTGGCAGTCACGGGGCTCATCTAATGCACCAAGTGGTCCATGGAATGTGATTCCCCGATCAGCGGGGCGCTCGCTCGGGGCTCACGGCGCTTGACACGCTGCGTTGACGGTCGCAGCGAGGTCGCCGGGGACTCGGGTGGGGCCGGGCGCTACACGTCAAGCTCTTGGCGGGATTCGACGAAGGCGCGCCAGTACGCCAGCGCGCGGGCCCGCTCGGGAAGTGGGGCGTCGGCGAAGTAGCCCCAGGTGTCGCCGAAGGCGCGGCTGAGCTCTTCGATGGCGGCCAGCCGCAGATCGAAGTCCTCGGCGGCGAGCGCGTCGACGAGCCACTCGATGCGGCGGCGATCGCGGCCTCGGGCCCACCACCCCGTCCACGCGCGCACGTTGGTGCCGTGCGCGGCGCGGGTGATCTCCTTGAGCGCGTCGGCGGCGGCGGTGGCGCAGAGCTGATCTTCGCTGCCCACGAGGTTGATCAACGCGTCCACCGCGTCGCGATCGTGCAGCACGCCCAGGGCCCGCGCGGCGAGGCTCTTGCGCAGCGGGTCCTTGGCCATGAGCTCCTGGCGCAGCAGCGGCATGCGCTGCTGGAAGCTCGGCAAGCCCTTGAGCGTCGACGCCGCCGCGCGCGCCGCCGACGAGATGTCGGGCTCGAAGTCGTACAGCCCGCGCACCACGCCGTCGATGACGGACGCGTGGCGGAAAGTACCCGCGGTCAACAGCGCCAGGTAGCGGGTGTCGGAGTCCTGGTGGTCCAGCAGCGGCGCCAAGGCGATCGCCCCCGCATCGCCCAGGCGCGCCAGGGCGCCGGGCACCGGGCCCAGCTCGTCGGGGTCCGGCAGCTCGATGACGGGCAGCCGCGACCAGCCGGTGGGCCCGGGGAACGCTTGGGCCAGCGCCTGCGCGCTCAGGTGCGGCGTCTTGAGCAACTCCATGAGCGCCGTCGACCGTTCGGCCGGGTCGGGGCCCGTCAGCAGCGCAATCAGCCCGCTGAACCAGTCGCCGTCGGAGCTGGTCGACTCGGCGCCCGGCTCCTGCGCCGCCGCGACGTCCTGCGGCAGGTAGGACTGCACGACGTCTTCGGACTTGGGCGTCTGCTTGCGGAAGACGATGAGGTCGTGGAACGCGTTGGGCAGCTCCCGGCAGAACAAAATGAAGTCCGCCAGCCGCCGCTGGCTGACGGGGCGCGCGCCGCAGTCGCCGTAGATGAGGGCCACCAGCCGCGACTGCACCTCCACCGGCCAGACGAAGACGGTGCGCGGCGAGCGGCCGAGCTGCGCCAGGTAGTGCTGGCTGAGCGTGTCCGGCGGCAGCGGGCCGACGTAGCTGCCGCGGGTCAGCGCCACCGTGCGAAAGACGCTCGCCGCGTCGAGGGGAATGGCCACGTCGCGCAGCGCGAGTGGATCGCCGTCGCCCCGCATGTCCCAGCCGAAGGCCGCGCCGCGCCACACGGCGAAGGCCGACGCGTATTCGAACGTACGCCGCGCGTAGTCGAGCACCACGGCGATCAACGCTTCGCGGTTGCGTGAGGCGAGCTTGAGCGCCGACCGCGCGTGGCCCAGCGTCCAGTCCAGCGGGTTGGACGGCACCGCCAGGCTCGGCGTGGGTGAGGGGCTGCTGGACAACAACGCGCTCTCGGCGCGCCACGTGTTGGGCGCGTCCGCTTCGGGCGTCTGGGTCGCCTGCGTCACCGGCTCTTCGAATGACTCCGCGGGCGGCAAGGCGGGCTCGGCGGGCGGGGCCAGCTGCTGCTGCTCCGGCTCCGGCTCCGGTGCGGGAGCGAAGGCGCTGGGCTGCGGGGCCTTGGGGGGCGGTGGTGCCGGCGGCAGCTCTCGGTCGGGCGCCACGGCCCTGGCTTGCGGGGCCTTGGGGGTCGAAGCCTTCGGTGCCGCGACCCCGGCGACGGCGGGCGGTCGGTCCACGGTGAAGGCAGGGAACGCGCGCTGCGTCTGCAACATCGCCCCGCCCTTCGCCTCGGCGTGGGGCGGCGGGGT
>JALHOS010000327.1 GCA_022842905.1 Myxococcaceae bacterium
GGCACGGGCGGAACGGCGGGTGGTGGTGGGTCGAGCGGCGTGGGGGGCGGAGGAGGCGGGGCCGTCGCTGACGCCGGCCAGTGCTCGGATCCGCTGACCTTCGGCCGGTTCGACGGAGGGACCAACTTCTGCGGCGTGGACGGCTGGTGCTGGCTGTTGCCAGAGCCCTTCTTGCTGCGGGACGTCATCTTCGACAGCCCGCGCACGGGCTACTTCCTGTCCTTCGACGGCCAGCTCGGGCGGTTTCGTGACGGCGCGCTGACCCACTTGCCGTTTGGCGGAGGTCGGTTGGTGTCGGGCGCGCTCGCGCGGCCAGGCGACGTTTGGTTCCTCAAGGTGGACGGCGGTGTTCTCCACCTCGAGTGTGACGACACCGCCACCGACTACGCCGTGGAGAGTCCGGACGCGGGGCGGCTCCCAGACGGAGGCCCAACGCCTCCCGACCCGTACGTCTTCACCCGCGTGCTGACGAGCCCCAACGGCGCTCCGTGGTTGGTCCAGGTCGACGGTCAGTCGCAGCTGTTCATGTCAATCGTGTCGGCGTCGGCGTTCATCGCCGGTCGCTTCAGTCCTGTCTCTCTTCCGAACAACTGTTTGAGCAGCGCGCTCGCCCCGCTGGACGCCGACCGAGCGTTGTTCGCGTGCCGGGAGCGCGTGTACGAGGTAGGGCCCGGGCGGCCGCCCACGCAGGCGTTGACGCTCGGCGGAGGCGCCTCGGTCGCAGGGCTGGTGGCGATCGACGCGGATCGCGCGTGGCTCTTCTCGGGTGGCACCGTGCAGCCGTGGACGCGCGACGCCGGCTTGGGGCTGGGCTCCTTGAGCCCGCCCGTCGCGCGAGGCTTCGGCTCGGTGCGCAAGGCAAGCGATGGCACGGTGCTGCTCCAGCGAGACGACGGTGGCATTGCCGCGCTGCGGCCCCAAGGCTGGACCGTCGTCCACGACGACGTGCCGAGCATCAGCTACTTCCCGCGGCTCGAGACGTTCGGGCCCACGGTGGCCGTGCTCCGAGCGCCCAACCTGCTCTACTTGAGCGTCGACGGCGGCCGCACGGAGCGCTGGAATGACGCGCAGGAGCGACCGAGCTACCACGCCACCGACGCCGGCACGCTGGCCGTCTGGCCGCCTCGGTCTTTCAGGTACCCGTCGGGGTTGTTCGCGCTGGAGCGCGACGGCGGCTTCTCTTCGAGGACGACGGACGGTGGGCTGCACCTGCGAGACGGTGGGCCGCTGCTCGCGGGAGCCTTCGCCGCCGATCCGGCACACGATCTGACCTGGGCGGCGTCGGGCGGCCAGCTCCTCATCGGTGACGGCGGGGTGTTCGATCCCGTGGTCGTGAGCATCATGCCGTCGGAGTCCGCGCGCGGGTTTCAGCGCTTGTGGCCCATGCCGGGTCGGCGGGTGCTGGGACAAGGGGTGGTGATCAGCAACTCAGCCACGTTCTTGGTGCGGGGTACGGTTGGCGCGTTCACGGCGCTGACGGTGCCGGCGGGCTCGTGGAGCGTGCTCGGCGTTGTCCCGAGCGGCGACGTGTGGATCACCGACGGCACCGCGGTTCGCGTTTACCCAGCCGCGGCGACGACCAGCTTCGCGCTCAGCAACTCCAACGTGGGCATGATCCGCAACGCCTGCCTGCTGCACCCCACCGTGCCGTTCGTCGGCACGACACAAGGGCTCTACGCCGTGCGCTCGCCGCTGCAGGCCGTCCAGCTCGTCCCCGGAAACGTGCACTCGCTCGCCTGTCGCGCGGACCCGTCGGATCCGTCGGGAAGTGTCACCCGGCTGCTGGCGCAGACCCCCGACGGGCTGTTCGAGGTGGTCACCGACGGCGGAGTGGGCAGCGTGTCGTCCTCGGACCTGCTGAAGATGCCGTTCGAGCCGTGGCTGACGGTCTTCCCAGGGGCGGCTTGGTACAGCGCTGACGGGGTTCCGGTCATCGACGTCGGCGCCGGTCAACTCTGGCGCCCCTGAGTGCGTTCTGAAGGGGTGGCGCCGCTCACGGCCGCCCAGCCCACTGCGGCTCCTCGTTCAGCTGCCCCAGCAACGCCTCCAGCGGTCCCTCCAGCCCCTCCGCCCAGCTCGGCAGCGGCTTCCCCTTCGCCGTCTCCTTGCGCACCCACTCGAGCAACGTCACCACCGCGTTGAGTCGACCGCTCGCGAAGACCTGCCGCTCCTGGCCCGGCGCAGTCGTCCACAGCGCCGTCGCCATCTCGTTCGCGGCCACCAGGCACGTGCGCGCCGCCGGGCTGATGGTGACGGTCGTCGTCGGGTACGTGTCCACGCCCGCGCGCAGCAGGCCGTACACGTGCGAGTCCACCGCGTCCGGGCCCTCGTCCGCGCCGAAGACGCGCTCCTGCATGAGCCCGCGCACCCGCTTCATGAAGACGCCCGACGCCATCGTGTAGAGCGAGTTGAGGCGGCTGAGCACCAGCGGCACGACGTCAGGCAGGGTGAGTTGCCCAAGCGACGCGCCGAACGGCTCCAGCGGCAGCGCGGAGGACTGCTGTCCGCGCTTCAGCGCGCTCCGTGTCCGCAGCGCCACGAGCAGCGCCGGCACGCTCGCCGCCCCGCCGAGCAGCGCCCGTCCGACGGCCTCGAGCCATCGATCTCCCGCTGCCGCCGCGGCGGCCTGCACCACCTCCCAGACGCCCAGCGCGCCGAGCGCGAGCAGCCACAGCTTCACCGCGCGCAGCACCGTCCGCACGGACACCTTGGGCAGCGAAGGCACGCCCCACGGCGCGTACAGGGGCTCGGACCACTGGTGCACGTCGCTGCTGAAGATGAGCTCGGGCTCGTCCACGCCCTTCCGCCTCATCGCCGTCAGCACGCCGTCGAAGCCCTGGTTGTCGTGAATGCCGCCGTCCATGAGCGCGAGCGGCGGCTCCGTCCACTCACTCAACGCGCGCGCCCGCTCGGCGTCGTCATCGAAGAAGAAGTCGTGCGGGAAGGTGAGCGGCTCGAAGCCGCCGGGGAAGGCCGACGAGGCCGCCGCGACGTCAGCCAGTCGCAGCCGCCGGGCGAGGGTGTCTGCGACGCGGTGGTTGCCGTTGCCGAAGAAGGCCGCCTCGGACCGGCTCTTCTGGAATCGAAACGCGTTGGCCGTGCCGAACTCCGTCGCCCCGAAGACGATTTCCTCGAGGTGATTCGAATGAGCGAAGGCCTCGCCCACCGTCAACGGCCCGAGAAAGTCGCCTTCCGCATACGTCTGCGCAGCCCCGACGATGATGCTCCGGCTCCGCCCGTCTGCGGGGAGCGTCTGCAGCTTCTGCGCCGCGCTGAGCAGCACGTTGCGCTCGCCCAGGTAGCGCAGCGTGGCCGCGACGAAGTCGTCGAACGCCTCTCCGCGCACGAGCGCTCGCAGGTACCGCGCGCCGAGCAGCGTGCCTCCGGACGCCGACGACAGGAACCGCACTCGCGCGAGCAGCCCCAGCCGGTGCAGCACGTCGAGCGTCCCCAAGTGGTACGCCGAAGCGCGGAACCCACCTCCCGACAAACACAGCGCAATCCCCCGTCGCGTCATGGCGGCGAACCCTACACGCGAACGGCCCTGCGCCTGCCGGCCCTCGCTCGGCGCTCGGCCTTTGAGCGGGAGCCTGACGGTTTCAGGGCTGCGCCGGCGCGACGACACCGGACTGCGCCGCGTCTGGAAGCACCCGGCCCAGGCCCCACGAGTTCGTCGCCACCGACGCGAGAATGGTGATGACGACGGCCACCGGCACGGCCGGCAACAAGCCGCGCTTGAGCGTCGCCACGTACCAGCGCCGGTCCCCGAAGCCCGGCATGTCGACGATGCCCGAGACGAACGCCCAGCTCGGCCGAGCCGCCGCCAAGACGGCGTTCACCACCACCTCATGCAGCCCGAAGCCGATGAACGTGACGAAGGACGCCAGCGCCACGCCGACGGCAGGGTAACGGTCCTGGTCCAGCTCCACCACGCGCAGCACCACGCTCCCCAGCGCAGCCAGCACGAGCGCCACGTGCAGCAGGGCCAGCTGTGACTGCCGTTCCCGCGTGCCGCGCGTCATGGAGCCGATGAAGTTGCGCACGTCGGCCGGGCCCCGCGCGCCCCACAACATGGGGTCCTGCCGGAGGCTCAGCACCGACGCGGCCGCCGACAGCGCGAAGAGCGCCGTGCCGTGCCACAGCCCGAGTTGAAGCGCCTCGACGAGCATGCCGGGCGCGCACCGTGGCGAGGCGCCGCCCCGTCGTCAACGGCGCTCGCGGGGGTGGGTCACGACGACCCCACCGCGACTCCTCACGGCACGACGAACTCCACCTGCCCATTCACGTGCAGCTCCGGCCGGCGGAAGGTGCGCTGGGCGGTGGCGTTGGTGTGGCAGGCCTCGCAGTCGGCGCGCTGCACGTGCGGCAGCGGCGGAGGGTTGCCGTGGCAGCTGCTGCAGGTGGCCTGGCCGCCGTCGACGTCCGTCCACACCGGCCGCACGTGCTGGCCGCCGCCGGGCGCGCTCGTCCAGTTGGCGATGTCGTGGCACGCGGCGTTCGCACAGGTGGTGGTGGCCGCGTCGTAGCGGGGCACCGTGAAGTTCGCGAAGGCCACCGCGCCCGAGAAGCGGACCTGCGCGACGCCGTCGAGGTGGCCGGGCGCGACGGTGGTGGCGGGCACGACGTGGCACTCCTCACACTGGACGACGCGGGCCAGGCCGCGGCCGACGACGTGGCTTCGGTGTGCGCCCACGCCGCGGGCGGACGTGGCCGTATTTCCCTGCGCGTCTCGCGGCGGCGCCGCCTGGGCGTTGCTGCCGTGGCAGCCGTCACAGGCCGTGGGCACCTGCACCTGCACGACGCCGTCGACGTGCTGCTCGCGGCTCATCACCTGTCGGCCGAGGGCGCCGGTGGCGTTGGGGTGGCACAGCGCGCAGTTGGCGACCGGCGGGTGTGGGGCCGGCGGCGGGGCGCCGTGGCAGCCGTCGCAGGCCAAGGGCCCTGGAGCCGTCCACGCGGGTGAAGCGCCGCCGTCGAAGCGGCTGTGGCACGTCACCGCGCAGGTGGTGGCCTGCACGTCGTAGCGCCCGCCGTCCACCGTGAGGGACACCTCCGCGAGGCCTCCGTTCGGGTGTCGCGGCGTGGCCAGTCGCTCCGGCACAAGGTGGCAGGTGGCGCAGGGCACGGGCTTGCTGATGCTGCCGCCGCTCAGGTGTGCGGTGTGCGCGCCCACGCCGCGCTGAGTCGGGCTCGTGCCGCCGTCCAAGCTCCGGGGCGGCGCGCCGGCGTCACCCTGGCCGTGGCAGCTGTCGCAGCGTGCGGCGGACACCTGCACGACGCCGTCGAGGTGGAGGTTGGTTGGCTTCAGCTCGGTGGCGCTCCCCACCACGTCCGCGTGGCAGGCCTCACAGGCCCGCTGCTGTGGGTGCGGCGCTGGCGGCGGCAGGCCGTGGCAGGAGCCGCACAGCTCGGCGCGCGGCACCTCCCGCGTCCACGCGGCGGAGCGCGGGCCGTGGCAGGCGGAGTTGGTGCACGTGCGCGTCGCCGGGTCGTACGCGGCCAGGCCGCCGTCACCGCGGGCGCGCGCGCTGAACGTCACGTCCGTCTTCCCGTCGTTGTGGCCGTCGTCCCACGGCGTCTTGGGCACGCGGTGACAGTCCTCACAGACGGCCTGAAAGCCGATGCGGCCGACGCGCAGGTGCTGCTGGTGGGCGCCGACGCCCGGGTACGCGGTCGACGTGTTGCCCCACACGTCGTTCGGCGGTGCGGACGCGCGCAGGTCCGCCCCTCGGTCCGCGTCGCCGTGGCAGTGCGTGCAGGTGTTGGCCTTGGGCGCCTCGCTGCGCGGCACGAAGCACGCGCTGAAGCTCAGCCCGGCCAGGCTCGCCCACAGCCAGCGGCGCGCGCGTGTGCTGCGCAGGTTCACGGTGCGCAGGTTCACGGCGTCCCTCCGTGGCACACCAGGCACATGCCGGTCAGGGGCTGGCCCTTGGGGAAGGTGGGTGGGTGCGGAGAGCCGCCGCTGCCGCCGACCTTGTGGCAGCGCACGCAGGTGCTCGCCGCGCCCTGGTCGTGACAGGCCGCGCAGGAAGCCAAGTCTCGCCGCGCCGCCTGCGCGTGGCTGTTGTTCGCCGCCGCGGTGCCCGACGCCCAGCCGAAGGGGTGTGGACTGGCGGAGCCGACGGCCTGCGCCGAGACGCCGCGCTGCACGTGGCAGGCGTCGCACTCCTGGCGCTGGTGGCAGGTGGTGCAGGAGCCGGGGTTGGCCTGCGCTTCGAGCGGGTGCCGCTGCAGCACGTCGAAGCGGTGTGGAAACGCCGCGGTCAGCTGCTCGGGGTTGCGCGCTTGCGGGGCGATGCGCTGCGTGGCGTCGTGGCAGGCGTCGCAGAACGTCTGCGCGTGGCACGTCTCGCAGCGCTGGCCTTCGTTGCGCGCCACCGCGCCGTGGCGCTTGCCCCAATTGACGTCGTGCCGCAGGAACGACGCTGGCACCAGCCCGCGCAGGTCCTGCTGGCGGTGGCAGGGCGTGCAGTCATTCTTCGCGAACTGCTCCTGGTGCTCGTGGCAGTTGAGGCACGTCGCCATGGGCGGGAACAGCGGCGGCCCGTTGGGGTTGCTCACCGCGCCCTGGTGGCACTTCACACACTGGCCCTTGAGCTCCTTGAGCTCGAGGTGCTGGTCGTGCGGAAAGAGAATGTCCTTGCCCGCCGGCCGCGCGGCCACCTTCGGGCGGACGGAGTGGTTCCACACCGACATGTCCTGCTCATGGCAGCCCAAGCACGACGCCTTGCTCGGCGCGGCCCACTCGTCGTGCTTGCGGGCGGTGCCGGTGTGGCAACTGGCGCAGGACAGGCAGCGCGGCTTGCCAGGGCTGCCGCAGTCCAGCTCCGCCAGGTGCTTCTGGTGGGTGAAGTAGCTCGTGCGCTCGGTGCACCCGAACGTCAAAAGGAGCGCGCAAACGCTCAGCCCCAAGCCCAGCCGCCTCACGCGCCGCTCCCCCCGCTGGTCGGCTCGAGCTCGAGCACCAGCCGCAGCAGGCCTTGCACCTCGAACAGCGCGTAGGGCGTGGCCATGGCCGTCACCGACGCCAGCGTGCGCAGGTGCGGGAAGAGGCGCCACTCGAGCGCGCCCAGTGTGGTCAGCGACCAGGACGTGCCGCGAATCGGCGCGTCGTAGTGGTACACGGCGGTGTCGAGCGTCGTCCACAGCGTCTCGGACAGGCGCACGCGCGTGCCCAGTCGGCCCATGACGTAGCCCTTCAAGTCCACGAACAGGCGCGCGGCCTCGGCTTGGAACTGCGCGCGGCCTTCGAGCCGCGGCGCCGACCAGGCGGCGATCGAGGCGCGGCCTCCGAGCGGCATGCGCTCGTACACCTGGCCCGCGGCGCGGCCGGTCACCTTGAGCGTGCGCAGCGGCCGCCACGCCACTTCCCCGCCCAGCTCGTGCCAGGCCGCGCCGGAGAAGACGGAGAGAATGGACGTCTGCGGCAGCAGCAGCGTGGGGCTCTGGAAGCCGTAGTCGAAGGATAGCGACACCTTTTCCCACTTCGTCACGTCGGCCCAGACGCGCGCTTCGGGGACGGAGAAGCTGAGCAGGTCGACGGACAGCGTGCCGCCCAGGTGCAGCCAGTCGGTGGCCGACGCGAAGACCTCCGCGCCCAGCCAGCGCGTCGCCGTGCCCACCGCGTCGTGCTGTTCGAAGAAGCGCACGCTCGCGCGCACCCGCGAGGTGGGGGAAATCGTCACCCGCGCCCCGACGACGAACTGGCCCAGCCGGTCTTCTGCTTGGAACAGGCCGGCGGTCTTCAGCGCGTCGCCCACCGTGCCCAGCACGTAGTAGCCGCGCGGCTGGTTCCACCGCGGCAGCGCCACCCAGCCGCCGTACACCTCGAGCTCCGCGAGGGAGACGCCCAGCCGCACCGTCGCGCCGTCGAAGCGCACGAAGCGGCTGCTCGCCGGCAGCGCCACTTGGCGGCCCAGCTTCACCGTCACCTGCTTGTTGCGGTACTGGGCCCAGGCGCTGGTGACGTCGCCGTCGCCGCTCAACCCTTGGAAGGGCGCGAAGGGACCGACCGCGCCCCAGCCGGCGACCTCGCCGCTCAGCGCGTCCTCCGCGCCAGGCAGGTCCACCGCGCCGAAGCGCACGAAGGCGTTGGCCGTCACCGACGCCTGCGGCTGTACCTGGAGCACGGCGCCGGGCACGCCGGGCAACAGCGCCGTCTGGAAGTAGCGCGCGTACGTCGCCACCCGCGCGTCGACCCAGGTGGGCTCCGCGGCCTGGGCCACGCCCGCGCCCAGCAGGCTCAAGCTCAGCGCCAGCGCGCGCGTGTGGGGAAGGCTGACCACGACGCGCTCCCTACAAGCAACGTTCGGGCGAGGCCAAGCCTGTCGTGCGTGGCCGGTGGATCGCGCAAGCCCCGCACCTTGGCTTGAGCCCGCGCAAGACTTGCGCGTCGGTTGTCCGGCGCGGCCAAGGGCCGCACGTGGCCCTGGGGATGCACCGAGGCCCGCGCTAAGGATGCGCCGCGTGATCCGCTCTTCTTCGATGCTGTGTGCCGTCGCCGCTCTCCTCGCGGTCGGCTGTGCTGGACAACCAGGGCCGCAGGGCCCGCAAGGCCCACCGGGCGACCGAGGCGTCGACGGCACCAGCGGCCAGAACGGCACCAACGGCAGCAGCGGCGCGACGGGCGCCACCGGCACGACGGGGGCGACAGGCACGAGCGGCGCGACGGGCAC
>JALHOS010000328.1 GCA_022842905.1 Myxococcaceae bacterium
GCGCTGGCGTGCGCGGCGCTGTTCGTCGCGGCGCTCGTCGGCGCGGGGGTGCTGAGCGCGCGAGGTGGTGCGGCTGCAGGCGCGCGGCTCGTCTCGGCGAGCGCGGTGGAAGTGGCGTCGGCACCAGGTGTGGCCGGCGCTCCCGTCGGCGATGGGGCTGAGCTGGTGACCGGCGCTTCGGGCGCGGCGACGCTGGCGCTGCCGGACGACAGCCGAGCGATCGTCGCGGCGCAGAGCCGGCTCACGGTGGTTCGCGCGGCGAAGGCGGACGTGGCGCTGGCGCTGGGGCGCGGGCGGGTCGACGTCGAGGCGTCGCACGCGCCGCGGGAACGCTTCGTGGTGCAGGCCGGGCGCTTCGAGGTGCGGGTCGTGGGCACCGTGTTCTCGGTGAAGCGCGACGGCGACGTGGTGGAGGTGCAGGTGACCGAAGGGCGCGTGGCGGTGACGGAAGGCAGCGGCGCGGCCACCTTCGTGAGCGCCGGTCAGACCGAGCGCTTCGGGGCGAGCGCGCCCGCGGCGGCGGTGACTCCTCCGCAGGTGTTGAGCGCGCCGGTGGCCGCGGTGGGAGGCGCCGGGAAGCCGGCCGCTGCCACGAAGGTCGTCGTGCAGAAGGAGCCTCCGGTGCTGGTGGTGCCCGCGCCCATGCCGGCGGTCGCGGCTCCGGCTCCGGCCCCGGTGGCGGTCGCGGTGGATGTATTGCCGAGCCCCGCTTCACACGCCGACGAGTGGGCGGCGCTGCCCGCGGCGGGTTCGGGACAGACGCAGGTCGTGGTGGAAGCGCCTGCGGGAGCGCCCAGCGGCGGCTCGGGGCTCGATGGGGCGCGTGACGTGGAGGCGATCTTCCTGCAGCGCGCCGAGGCGGACGTGGTGGCGGGCAAGTGTGAGGCGCGGCTGCTCGGACTCGAGGAGATCGCCCAGGACTCCGAGAAGTCGGCGCGCTCGGAGCTGGCGCGGGTGCTGCGGGCGCGGTGCTTCGAAGCGCTGCTGCGGCCCCGGCCGGCGATGCGGGAGTACGAGAAGTACGTCGGGGAGTACCCCACCGGGCGGTTCCGCGGTGAGGCGCTCAAGGCGCTCGGGCGGTAGGCGGGCCTACGTCTTCCACTTCGGGCCGATCGCCATGCCGTTCCCGTCGGGCAGCTCGTACTCACAGCCCTTGGCCGTGTAGCCACCGACGAACGGGTCGTCCTTGAGCAGCCAGGCGGTGTCGAGGTCCGCGAAGGCCACGCCGCCCAACGACGCGGCCAGGTGAGTCGCCGCCGTCATGCCCAGGCGGGTCTCCAGCATGCCGCCGACCATGATCTGCAGCCGCTTGTCCCGCGCGGACAGCCCCACGGCGCGGGCGCGGAGCATGCCGCCCATCTTCGAGAGCTTCAGGTTGACGCCATCGGCAGCCTTGTCGGCCACGAGCTTGTCGAAGTCGGCCATGGTCTTCACCGACTCGTCGGCGAGCACCGGCGTGTCGAGCACGTCGGCCACCTGCTTGAGCTCCGCCAGCGTGGCGCAGGGCTGCTCGAAGCACTCGAGCGTCGCGCTGAGCTTCTTCGCGCCGGAGGCGTAGGCCAGCGCTTCGGCGACGCTCAGCGCGCCGTTGGCGTCGGGACGGAAGCGGGCGTTGGGCGCGGCGGCGACCATGGCCGCCAGCTCCTTGAGGCCTTGATCGACGTCCTTGCCCACCTTCACCTTGAGCGCCTTGAAGCCCTTCTGCGTCCAGTCCTTCGCCAGCGCCGCCATGCGCTCGGCGCCGAGCAGCGGAATGGTGATGTCCGTCTCGATGATCCCGGACGGGGCGGAGTTGTTGGACAGGAACTGGTGCAGCGGCTTGCCGTCGACCTTGGCCAGCGCGTCGAGGATCGCGACCTCGAGGCCCGCCCGCGCCACCGGGTGGTGGGGGAGCAAGAGCTCGAGGAAGCCCACCAGCGCGTCCAGCTCGTCGATGCGGCGGCCGAGCAGCTGCGGGGCGACGTGCTCCAGCGCCTTCTGGGTGTCGGGCTGGTCTTCTCGGGTGACGGGCGGCAGGCAGGCCGCTTCACCGAAGCCGACGAAGCTGTGCCCCGCGTAGTTCTTCACCGCCACGCGCACCATGACCGAGCGGGTGGCGTTCACCGTGCCAGACGAGATGACGAAGGGGTCGACGGTCGGAACGGACAGCAGCTGCGCACCACACTCCACGAGCTCGACGAATCGCACGGCGCGCACCGTAGCGCCGAATCCGCAGGCCCCGCGTGGGTTTCGAAGGCGGCGCGGTGCTTTGCCTTGACCCCAAGCCCTCGTCGTGGCTCATGGCGCTCATGCCGATCCTCAAGGGGTCCATTGCGTTTTCCCGGTTCCAGCTCGTCGGCGCCGTGCCCAAGGACACCCGCCGCTGGGTGACCAAGGCGCTGACCGCCCACGCGTTCGAGCCCATCGATCTCAAGAGCGACGACGATCGCAGCGCGGGCTTCGTCGAGCTCGAGGCGACGGACCGCACCGACTTCTCCCCGGGCGCGGTGTTTCAAGGTGGGCACGCCCTGTTCTCGTGGAAGGTGATGAAGCTGCGCGTGCCGTCGGCGGTGCTCAAGAGCGAGCTGATGACGTGGCAGCAGGCGTTCGAGGAGCGGGAAGGTCGGCCGCCGGGCCGCAGAGAGCGGGCGGAGCAGAAGGACACCATTCGCAAGGCGCTGCGCTCCAAGCAGGAGCCGTCGATGAAGGTGTTCGACGTGCAGCTCGACCTCGACGGCAAGGAGCTGCGCGTGTGGGCGTCGTCGCGCACCATCGTCGACGAGGTGCTGGAGGCGCTGGCGACCGGGCTCGACGTCAAGCTGATCCCTCGCGTGCCGGCGTCCTTCGTGCGCGCGGACGTGCTCGACGCGCTCGAGCCGACGAAGGAGCTGCTGGGGGAGGTGGCGTCATGAGCCGGCGAGGAGCCAGCGCGGAGACCAAGTTCCTGCGCGGGGAGACCGGCGTCGACGGCGCGGCGGTGAAGGAAGACGTCGATCCCACCCAGCTCGAGCAGGAGAAGGCGAAAGAAGCGCTCTACCGCGGGCGGACCTGGCTCGGGCGCGAGGCGCTGACGTGGTGGCTGTACAAGAGCGAGTCCACCGAGCCGTTCTGCGCGCTCGAGAAGAAGTCGGTGACGGTCGCCTTCATCGGCAAGCTGACGCTCAAGGCGGCCGGCGGCGACGTGACCGAGGTGCAGGTCAAGGGCGTGACCGCGCCATACTCGAGCCTGGTGCGCCGGGCGCTGCGGCAGGGGCTCTTGGTGCACGCCGCGCGGCTCAAGCTGACCTGGAACGAGCAGGTGTACGAAGTGTCCGTCGACGCCGAGCACTTCGACGTGCGGGCGGGGAAGCTGCCCGAGCTGGTGCAGGACAGCGAAGAGGCGCTGACGGAGCGGCTGGAGCTGGTGGGGCGGCTGGGGCAGCTGCTGGACACCCTCATGGGCGCCTTCAGCGCGGTGCGGGTCGGCTCGAAGTGGACCGCCGAGGTCAAGGCGATGCAGGCCTGGCTCGAAAGCAAGGGCCAGGAGCGCTAAGCCGTCTCCTTCGCCATGCAGGTCGTCTACCCCGCACCGAACCGCAGCCTGGGCACCATCGACGTGCTGGGGATCGTCGGGCTCATCGGCCTCTTCGTCGCGCGCTTCATTCCGGTGGCGGTGTGGATTCCGTTCTGGGGCTGCACGTTCCGCGAGTGGACCGGCATTCCCTGTCCGGGGTGTGGGCTGACGCGCGCGGCGGATCGCTTCGCACACTTCAACGTGCTGGGGGCGCTGGCGGCGAACCCGCTGGGCACGGTGGCGGCGGCCGGCTTTGGGCTGGCGGCGGTGGCGAGCGTGGTGCACCTGGCGTTCAAGGTGCCGCTGCCGGAGCTGATCCTCTCGGAGAACGAGTGGCGCTGGGTCCGCTGGGTGGCGGTGAGCGCGTTCGTCGTCAACTACGTGTTCGTGATCCTCGCGCACCGGCTCTGGCACATCGCGTGAGCTGGGCGCTCTTGCTGCTGGTCGCGTACCTGTCTGGCTCGGTGCCGTACGGGTTGGTGTTGGTGCGGGCCTTCACGGGGAAGGACGTGCGCGAAGGCGGGTCCGGCAACATCGGCGCGACGAACGTGGCGCGGGTGGCGGGGAAGACGGTCGGGGCCGCGGTGCTGCTGCTCGATGCGGCGAAGGGCGCGCTGCCGGTCTGGCTGGCCGTCTGGCTGCGGCCGGACGAGCCCTGGCTGCACGTGGCGGTCGGCGTCGCGGCGTTCCTGGGCCACGTTTTCCCGGTGTGGCTCGGTTTCAAGGGCGGCAAGGGCGTGGCCACGGCGCTGGGCGTGCTGGTGGTGCTGCTGCCGTGGTCGGCGCTGACGGGGTTCGTGGTGTGGGCGGTGGTCGTCAGCCTCTTCAAGGTCAGCTCGGTGGGCTCGCTGAGCGGCGGGCTGCTCGCGGTGGCGCTGGCGGTGTGGATGGGGCGGCCCCTGCCGTACCTGGTCTTGGGCGGCGCGCTCTACGGGGCGATGTTGTGGACACACCGGGAGAACTTGAAGCGGCTGCTCAGGCGTGAGGAGAACCGACTGTGAGGCGATGGCTGCTGGTGGTGGTGGTGCTGGTCGCAGGCTGCGGGTCGCTCAAGGATCCCTTCGCCGGGTTGGCGCCTGGGGGCGCGTGCACCCAGGACGCGGACTGCGCGATTGGGAGCTGCCCCAACGCGTGCAACGCCGGCCAGCCGTTCTGCACGTACCCCAACGTCTACCGGGCCGACGAGGTGGGCAAGGCCTGCCCCTGCGCGGCGTCGCTGCGCGGCGCCGACTCGTGCCGGCCGCCGGACGTCGCGCTGTGCGGGCCTCAGCCTGGGTGTATCGGCCCGTCGGACGCGCCGCTGCTGCGCGCGTCGTGCCGGGCGGGGAAGTGTGTGGGCGTGCTGCCGGACGGTGGCGTGCCAGGCGCTCCGTAGCGGCAGTGCCGCGCCGATTGCTCAGATCTTCGCGTCGTTGAGCCGGTAGAGCAGCCGCCGAACCCCGAGCACGCCGACCAACGCCAGCGCCGCCTGCATGGGGCGCTCGGCGAGCACCTGGCCCACGCTGTCCATGAACGTCAGCCCGTGGCCGACGACGGCGCTGCGCACCCACGCCGCCCCGCCGACGAGCGCGACCAACCCGCCGGAGAACGTGACCAGCTTGATGCCGGTGACGATCGCGAACGCGCCCTTCTCCATCATGTAGTTGAAGTTGAGGCCCGGCTTGTCGAGGAACGCGTTGAGCCGTTCGAGGGCGCGCTGGCTGGTCTTCATCAGCAGCTGCAGCTCGAGGTAGTTGTTCTTCGACGGGCCCCGCGTGAGCCGGCGCCGCACCTGTTTGCGCGTCTTCCTTCGGACTCGCCGCGCGTCCATGCGCGCGAAGTTGCGGTACTCCTTGTAAAGGTCGAGCTTGGGGTCCAGCCGCAGCGCCAGGGTGTCGTACAGCAGCGTCGCGCGGAAGCTGCGCACCGTGTCGAGGTTGATGGGAATCATGTACTTCTTGCAGAGGTCGAAGAACCCGAACCAGATCGACGCGGTGGTGCGCTCGTACCACTCTGAGTGTTTGCTCCAGACGGCGATCTGCGAGTTGTAGAAGACGTTCTCCACCTCTTGTTCGAACTCGTTGTAGTCGATGTGGGGGAGCGGCTCGATGATGGCGATGGACGCCTTGCCCATGGCCTGGACGTCTTTGCGCGACTGCGCACGGTAGAGATCGCGCCAGAGCCGTCGCTTGCGGTGGTTGGTCGTGCCGCAGGCGCCGAAGTCGATGAAGACGATCTCGTTGTTCTCGCGCACGACGATGTTCGCGGGGTGCGGATCGCAGTGGAAGAGCACGTTCGACAGCAGGCCCCAGTTGTTCACCCAGAGCATGCGCTGGGCCACCAGCTTGGGGTCGATGTTGAACTCCTTCATGCGCGCGAGCGCCGCGGGGTCCTGCAGCTCGACCCCGGCGAGGATCTCCCACAGCCAGATGCCCGAGACGAACTCCTGCACGATGACGTCCTGGCCCGAGAATTCGAAGTGCACCTTCGGCGCGGTGAAGAAGTGATCCTTGGAGATGTCTTGCTTGCGCGCGCGGCGACGGAAGAGCTCCTGGAAGCGCGCTTCTTTGCGGAAGTCGAGCTCCTCCATGAGCGTGTCGCCGAACTCGCGCACGACGTTGCGCGTCATGCCAGGGCGCAGAATCGTCAGGCCTTCGACCAGGCCGGTCAGCCAGCGCATGGCCCGCAGGTCCGCCGCGAACACCTGGCCGATGCCCGGGCGGCGCACCTTCACCGCGACCTTCTCGCCGGTTTTGAGCACCGCCTGGTACACACACGCGACCGACGCCGAGCCGATGGGCTTGGGGTCGAAGGCTTCGAACACCTCGTCCAGCGGCCTGCCCAGCGAGCGCTCGACGGCGGCGATCGCCTGCTCGGTGGGGAAGGCGGGCACGCTGTCGAGCAGCTTGGACAGCTCCAGGCAGTACTCGTACGGCAGCAGGTCGATCCGCATGGCCAGCTGCTGGCCGATCTTCACCATGGTGCCGCCGGCGCCCTGGAACGCGCGCAGCAGGCGCTCCGCGCGGCGCTTCTGGCTGCTGCGGCCCAGCAGCTTGTCCTTCAGGCTGCCGAGCACGAAGTAGGCGATCGCCAGCAGCCACACCAGGGTGCGCACGGCGGTGCGGAACAGCCCCGCCTTGAAGCGCGGCACCGTGGGGCGGGGCGGCGTGCTGAACTTGATGCCGGTGCTTGCGGGTTTGCGCCGGGGAATGCTGCGGACGACGCCTTCACCAGGCTGGCGCGGGGGCAGCGGCTCGGCGGCCCGCTCGGACTTCAGGCGCTTCTTGACCGTGCGCTGCACGGGCAGCACGACTGGCCGAACGCCGCCGGACCGCACCGTCAACTCCAGGCGTCGGCCCCGAGCGCGGCGCTCCAACACCACGGGGCGCCGGGGTGGGCGGCGCTCGTCGCTCGTGGGCGTCGTCACGCGGCGTCCTTGGTCGAGGGCTCACGGCGCGTCAGCCGCTCGGCGAGCGTGCTGACGGCTTCGGCCAGCCCACCCACGCCCCTCCACGGAGAACCCTGCACGCCGCCCAGCGCGCTGAGCCGAGCGTCGAACGGCAGCTCGGCCAGGAGCGGCAACGCGCTGAGCCCGTCGGAGTCCGACGACGCCTGGGGGAGCGACCCGCCAAGCTGCATCGTCGCCCCGCAGCTCGTGCAGGATGCCGTCTTCATGTTCATGACCAGGCCGCGCACCCGCTGACCGAGCACCGAGTAGATCGTCAGCGCTCGCGACGTGTCCGCCAACGCCAGCGGCTGCCCCAGCGTCACCAGCACCACTTCGGCCTCCGGGAAGATGCTGCGCAGCTGAATGTGAATGTCCGAGCCGCCGGGCGGCAGATCGACCAGCAGCGCGTCGACCGCCGGCCAGCGCACGCCCAGCGCCAGCCGCTTGAGCAGCCGCGCCGCCATGGCGCTCTTGAGGAGAATGGCGTCGTTCGGGTCCACGAACTGCCCCAGCGAGACGACCGTGACGCCCTCGCGCTCGGCGGGGAGCACGTCCATGCCCGAGAAGGTGACCGCCCCGCTGCGCCCGAACAGCAGGTCCTGCGACGGCCCCCAAATGTCGGCGTCGACGACGCCCACGCTCAGGCCGCGATCGCGCAGCGCGTTCGCGAGCAGCCAGGTGACGGTGGACTTGCCGACGCCGCCCTTGCCCGACCCGACCATGTAGATCTTCACGCCCTTGCCGAGCCCCGCGGGCCGAGGCAGGGCATCGCCCACCAGCGATTCGATCAGGAAGCGGTTCTTCTGCACGCGGCTCTCGACGGCGGCCACCAGTGGTCCGGGCAGCGCCGCGCGCTCGCCCAGCAGCGCCGTCCACCGCTCGAGGTAGAGCCCCAGCAGCGCGCTCACTCGCCGCGCCCACTCGGGGCTGCCCACGCCGAAGTCTTCGGCCCAGACCGAAGCCGGCGTGTGATCTGCGTTGAGAATGTCGGCCTCGACGTCGAACACCGCGTCCTTCGCGCACATCTCCAGCACGCGGCTGACCCGCAGCATCGCCCACGCCGCTGCGACGTCCTGGCGCTGCGGCAGGAGGGCGGTGAGCGTCGCCATGAACAGCCGCGTCGTCGCGTGCGCCCGGCTGTCGATGTTGAAGGCCCCAGCTTCGGCTTCCCGGCGCAGGTCGCCGCGGGCCGCGCGGAGGCGCGCCGGCGTCTCGTCTTCGATCTGCGGAACCCGCAGCACCTCTTCCACCGCGTTGCAGTACGCGGCCCAGGCGGCGTCGCCGTTCGCTTCCGGCACGCCGTGCGCCACCGCCGCCTTGCGCAGCAGGAGCGGGAGCAGGGTGATCGCCACGGCGCCCAGGCCGCAGTCGTGCGCGTCGTGCGACGGCGTCGAGCTCACCGCGTCGATGTAGTCGTCGAACACGTGCACCGACGCCTCGATCGGCAGCAGCACCATCGGCATCAGCTCGGCGTCCAAGCGCAGCGGCCGGCCGACGGTGTTGTCCAGGAACCGCGCCCAACAGGGGTGCTTGCCGCTGGTGAACTTCGCCTCGAGCCACGCGGCCAGGTCGAAGGCCAGCTCTTCGCTGACGGCGCCCTCGCTGACGTGGTGCAGCAGCATGCCGAGGTCCTGGAACTCTGGCTGGCTCGGGATCGCCGGCGGGCGGTTGGCCACCGTCCGCTGCAGCGT
>JALHOS010000329.1 GCA_022842905.1 Myxococcaceae bacterium
GTCCCAGCGAGTCCCGGGGCGTAGCCCTGGGCGCCCTCGAGCTTCTGACCAGCCAGCTGTTCGACACACGGCAGAAAGAGCACCTCGAACTCCGGCTTGAGCAGCACGTACGCGACCGGGAGCGGCGGCGCCACCTGGCGAATCTGCTCCGCGACCGCTGGCGCGAGCGTCGCGGGGCACCGGTCGTCCTCGTCTCGAATCAGGAGCAGGCTCGCCGCGTCGGGCTTCTTCCGAATGAAATCGACCGCCGCGCGCACCCCGCCCCGCTTGGCCTCCCACAGGTGAAGGTTGAGCCAGCGGAGCGGCTTCGACCACGGCGCCGAATCCTGCAGACGCGCAGAGAGCCTCGTCAGGAGGTTCTCCATGGCGCCCACTTCCCCGTGGCCCTCGACGAGGACGTAGCGCTTCACTCAGCCTCACCCCAGGGCAGGTCGAGCTGGAGGTCCCCCGAGAGCATGAGGTCCCCGAGCGAGAGCAACTGTTCCTTGACCGAAGCGCGCTGGTCGTCGCTGAGCGGCTGCACCAACGTTCCCGCCTCCCCCCGACCGACGGTGAAGACACGACAGTCGTCGAGGGATACGTGGTTGAGCAGCTCCGGGCTGTGCGTCGTCACGAGAATCTGCGAGCGCTTGCTCGCCTCGACCAGGTAGTCGAACAGCAGAGGGAGCGCTCCGGGGTGCACGGTCTGCTCGGGCTCCTCGACTCCAATGACTCGAAGCGCTGGCTCCTGGAGCAGGGCGGTGAGAATCCCGGCGACGCGGAGGGTACCGTCCGACTCGCGGTCGGACGAGAACCAGCGTTTGTTCTTCGCGTTGGCTGAGTGGTGTTTGAACTCGGCGATGAGAAAGCTCGCGGCCTTGGTGACTTTGACGTCTTCGATGTCGCCCGTCAGCTTCCGGAGAGCGCCCACCAACTCCGCCTTCCACGTGGCGTCTTCCTGGCTATGGAGCACGGAGACCCAGTTCTCGCCGTGCGCCTGCATGGGTGACTCGTTGCTGTACTTCTGGGGGATGCGGAGGGCCGCGGGGTTGATGGAGTACACCATCGTGTTCGACAGGAACTCGGACAGGGGCCGCAAGCGCGGGTCGCCGCCCAACGAGGTGAGTGCGAGGGACTGTTGGTCGAGGTTCGGCTGGAGACCCGCAGGCCCGACGAACTTCCCTTCCTGCACCTCGTAGGCGAAGCGGCTGCCATCTCCGAGCGATACCTCCGCCGATTCGGATTTGACGCGGTACTCCTCGACGCTGTCGCCGGTCAGCTCGAAGTCGTAACGGGACGGGCCGGCGTCGAGAAGGAGCTCAACCTCGAGGCGCACGTTGTGCGGGTGGCCGGTGCTGTGCCGGCGTACCGAGCCAATGCCGTTGCTGTTCGTGACCGCGCCGGGCAGCCCGAGCTTCATCGCTTCGCGCAGGAACGTGAGGGAGCGCAGCACGTTGCTTTTCCCGCTACCGTTGACTCCGACCAGCAGGTTCAGCCGACCGAGCGAGAGCTCGATGCGCCCAATGCTGCGGAAGTTCGTGAGCTTGAGCTTGGTGATCATACGGTTTCGGACCGTGTCTTAGCGCGGGCGTTCAACCGGCGAGCAGAGAAGTGCTCCGAGGCCAATGCCACGATCGCACGGTCGTCCCGGCCGCCCGGCTGCCGCCGATGCTCCGGCTCCTGGCTCGTCTCGCCGCGTTCGCGGGTGTCCAGTCGTCCGTCCCTCCTGCGCGAACGTCGACGCCGCGGTGTCCGACCAGCGCGTCGGCCCGTTCAGCGCGCCGAGCCGATATCGTCGCTGCATGCGCCTTCTCGTCGTCCTGCTGCTCAGCGGGTGCGCGACGACCAGTCAGCTGCTCGCTCAGGGGCGCCTCGAGGACGCCTGCCGACGCGACGACGGCGCGCTGGCGCAGTGGCTGGTGGACCATGACTACGCGCCGCGCTGGAGGCGGGTGCCGCGCGCCGAGGTCGCCGCGCACGGCGTCGACGCCGGCGCGGACTACGGAGACCTGTACGTCGTCGTCGAGGAGTTCCCGCTGGACCCGACGCTCCCGTTTCAGCGTACGGACGACGGACCCGAGGTCGAAGAGCAGCGGCAATACGGCAGCCGCTTCCTCGACGTCTCCGGTGAGCCCGACGCATGGAATCGGCTGCGTGCAGGCCACCGCTACGCGGCCCCTGAAGACGGCGCACCGCGCCAGTCCGGAAACCTGCTCGCGTTGGGGGTCCTCGGGACCTTGGTTCCGGTGCTGCCGTTCATGAGCGTCGTCACCGGCAGGGACCTCATCTCGCCGTTGGTGAACACGCCCACGCCCACGCACGTCGACCCGCCACGGCCTGGCGCGCCCACCTCCATCGTCGGCCGCACGGCACGGCTGCTCGCGAGGGTGCGCGGCGAGCGGGCGCGCGAGGCTCTGATGCTCGTCGCGCGGCCGCGCTTTCAGTTCGGCGCCTGTCGCTACCGTGTGCAGACCGAGGTGCTGGTGCTGACGACAGACGACCCTGCCGAGGCGCTCGACGCGCGTCCGACCGGCGGCTTCTGGTGCCAGCCGCGCCAGCGCCCCGACGTCGAGGCCACCTGCCTCGGCACGCAGCGCGGCCCTCGGCCGCAATGAGCGCCAGGCGTCAAGCGCTCCCGTGGCTTCCCCACCACCCGGTGGCGGTTGACACTGCGGTCACGCCCACATCCTCCTGACTCGACTGCCTTTTCGAAGCCGACGCCTCGGGCCTTGGGGCGTGCGCGGAACGGTTTTCGCCCCGCACCGTCCTTCACTCAGACCGTCACTTCCGAAAGGACACGTCATGACTTCGTTGGCTGCGACTCAATCTCTGGGCAGGACCCCTGCGGCGCCGTCAGCGCGGGTGGAGCAGCGCACCGCCCCAGGCCAGCCGTCGGCCGCGCTGAAGCAGGAGCTCGGCGGCTTCGGGCCTTCGGTGAGCCGGGCTCCGACTGGCGACGCTGGCGCGCGGTGGGGCGCCAACTCGAACAGCACGGCGTTCCGGCGCCCAGCTACCGTCCGTTGCTGCCCGCCATCGACAAGCTCAAGGAGCTCGCGCGCACGGCGCCAACGCAGCCCGGCTTCGTCCCGGTCAGCAAAGACGCCTTCGCCGCCGCGGCCCAGTTCGGACGCGAGAGCGAGGCTGGACAGCGCGGGGCGCTCAACGCCATGGTGGACGCCGTCTTCAACCAGCCGTACGGCGCGCCCAGGGAACTGCAGGAGCTCGCGGGCCGAGCGCTCCAGCGTGCGACCAGCGCAGAGGCGCTGCGAGCGGTGGGCGCGCAGCTCGCAGAGGCCATCAACCGCTACCAGCCGGCCTCAGCCCCGAAGTCGTCGTCGTGGCTGCCGAGCGGGCGTGGCTGAAGAGCGCGCTGTGACTCAGCGCACGGTGCAGCCACCATCGGCGCGGCACGTCACCTGAGAGCACGTCTTCCCTTCGAAGTAGCGGCCGCCGTTGCCCGGCTGCGGGCAGTAGTCGACGCCGCGGACGAAGGAGCACGTCACCGGCATCAACGGCACGATGCGGTAGCAGGCACCACCTGAAGACCCCGCCGCGCCGCCCGTGCCGCCGGAGCCACCCGTCCCGGTGCTCCCGGGACAGTACGGGCAGCCCACCGTCGCGTTGAGCGAGGCGTAGACGAGGCAGTTCTGGTCCGCCGCGCTCATGTTCCCGTCGCGGCAGCGGTAGTTCCACACGGCCATGCACTGCGTGGACACCTGCGGGTCACCGCTGGGACCCTCGTACGTCGTCGTGCAGCTCGCCGCCTTGGCGCCGCCCGTGCCGCCCGTCCCCAGGCTCGCGCCCGTGCAGGCCGCCGGTGTCGTCAGCGGCGCGGCGTTGGGGCAGTAGTCGGCCTCGGTCGGGTGCAGGCAGGTCTCGTAGCGGGCGCACCAGCCACACCCCTCGTTCGCGCCGACCTGCACGCACGCCTCACACGTCGTCGGCGGCGGACACTTGCCGTTCCAGCAGGCAGCCGAAGCGAGCAGCGCGAGGACCCAGAGCGAGCGCATGAGTGAAAGGTAGCAGTGGGCCCGGCGCGCACGAAGAGCCGCGTTCCGACCGCGAACCGCTTTGGCCTGCGTCGGCGCTGCTGCTGCGCCTCGGAGAAGTCATTCGGCCCAGGGCGGCGTCCAGGTCGCCCCAGTCGCGCTGGGCCTGCTCGAGCGTGCGGTTCAGCACCCGCGCGACGTCCTGGGTGGACAGCAGGCAGTGCGGGGCGCTTCCGAGCAACTCGCGTCGAGCAGTGGCAACTCGCGGCGACTGCGCATATTGCCTGCGCATGTCCGCTGCGCACGACGAGCGAAGCCGCGCGATCACCGTCAGCACTTCTCCTGACCTGCTGGCTGAGGCGAAGCGACTCGACATCAACCTCTCTCACGCGCTCGAGGAGCGCCTGAAGGAGTTGATTGCCTTGCACCGCCGCACGGCATGGCGGACCGAAAACGAAGCCGCCATCGCTGCGTCTGCCCAGTTCGTCCAGCGCCACGGCGTCTTCGGCGAAGACGACCGAGAGTGGTGAAGCAACGCTTCGACAGCCCGCGCTGAGCAACGTCCTGCACACGTGTGCTTGCGCGCCGCGCCTCAGAGTGAGCCAAGCTTGCGCAACGTCCTCCGATTCTTCGCTGGCCTACGCCGTGCTGTCGGGCCCCTCACCACCCGCCGCTCCAAGGAGTTCCTCATGCGCACCACCGCCGTCATCGCCGCCACCCTCTCCGCCGCGCTCGCCTGTGGGGTCGGCGACCCGAAGGCCGAACCTGGGCCCGCCTGCCAGACGACCCCGGCGCAGGCGGGCTTCCTCGGGCGCTGGAACCTGACCGGCACCGTGACGAAGAACACCGCGACCTGGCCGGTGAGCTTCGGCGTCGACGTCGTGCACGCCGCGGACTGCGCGAAGCTGCGGACGACGAACGGCGAGTGCGCGTTCGAGTGGGCGCTCGAAACGGTGGATGCCGGGCCGTCCCTGGTCGCCCGCAACAGCGCCTGCGAGCCGAAGGCGAAGACCCGCTTCACCTTCAACGGCATGAACGTCTACGACGGCGCGCGGGACCCGTTCCCCAACGTCGGGCTCACGGTGACGCTGCTCAACGCCACCTTCACCCTGCGCGACGGAGGCGCCGACGTGAGCGGCCAAGGCACCCTGGGCAGCACGACTGGCTCCGAGGCCATGCGCTTCGAGTACACAGGCAGCCGCCCCTGACGGCCGGTCGCCGACATCAGTCCGCGACTTCGACCACGCCACCGGCCTGCCCCTCGACTACGCCTCGCCGCGTCGTCCTCACTCTCCACAAGGCAGGTCTCATGTTCCGTCACTTCACCGCCGCCGCGGCCATCGTCCTGGTTGCCGGGTGCGCTGACCTCACCAAGTACAAGACCGAAGGCGCGAGCCTCCTGGCCAGCTACGGCCCGAAGGTGGCCGAGCTGCTCAAGCAGCACAGCGGCCTGGCCGAGCTCGTCGGCAAACTCCCCGCTGACTTCGCCGGTGTCCAAGACGTGCTCACGCAGGTCAAGGCGCACGGCGAGAGCTTGGGCGCGCTCAAAGGCCTGGTCGACGGCTTCTCGGGCAGGCTCGACGAAGCGGTGAAGGGCGGCAAGGAAGACGGCGTCAAGGCGCTGCTCGCCAGCTTCAAGGCGGACGTCGAAGGCAAGCTCGCGCAGGAAGGCGCCGCGCTCAAGGCGCTGACCGGCCAGGCGCAGGCGCTGGAGACGGCGGTGCAGCAGGCTGCCCAGGCGCGCGCCGCGTTCGAGAAGCAGCTGAGCACCGGCTTCTCGCTCAAGGGCAACGTCACCGGCATCGAAGCGCAGCTGGTCAGCTTCATCGAAGACGCGGCCAAGCCCGTCGACAAGACGACGTGGTTCAACTTCGACCGGCTGAACTTCAAGACCGGCAGCGCCGAGGTGGACATGGACACGTCGAAGGACCAGCTCGTGAACATGGCGGAGATCCTCAAGGCCTACCCGAAGGTGACGCTGAAGATCGGCGGCTACACCGACAACCAGGGCAAGGCGGACGCCAACAAGAAGCTGTCGGCGGCGCGCGCTGAAGCCGTGGCCAAGGCGCTGGTGGACTTGGGCGCCGCGAAGGCTCGCGTCGACCCGGAAGGCTACGGCGCCGAGCACCCCGTCTGCGCGGCGAACGACACCGACGAGTGCCGCGCGCAGAACCGCCGCATCGCCGTGCGCGTCAAGGAGAAGTGAGCCACACGCGTCCTCGGCGTCCTCAGCGCTTGCGCACCAGCTGCGCAGGCGTGGGCGGGCGCGGGTCCGGCGCGTCGAGCGCCTCCTCCACCACCTCGTACTCGGCGCAGTCGAACGGCTCGCCGGGCGCCCTCACCCGCTGCACCAGGCGCTCGCGCAGGCCCCGCTTCGCGAAGCTCCCCGCGCGGAAGTGACACAGCGGGTTGTTCCCCGGCCGTCCCAGCAGCGCGTGCGCGGTGAAGCTGCAGCCCCCTAAGCACTTCGACGCGAAGGGACACGTGCGACAGAAGCCCCACAGGTCCTCGACGGTGCGCGCGCGCGTGAAGGCCAGCGGCTTGGCGTCGCGCCAGAGCGTGGCCAGCGGCGTGTCCTTCACGTTGCCGCCCACGTAGTGCGACGTCTGGAGCGACGGGCAGCCCTTCACCGCGCCGTCCGACTCGATGCCCATCAACTGCTTGCCGGCCTGGCAGCTCTGGAAGTGGTCCGACAAGCCCGGCTGCGGTGAGCGCAGGACCGTCTCCTCGGGGCCGAAGTAGCCCAGGTTGTTGCCCGGCTGAATGCTGATGCCGTCCGCCCAGGCGCGCTCCTTGAGCGCCGCGAGCCGCGGGTAGAAGGTGAGCAAGTCCCACGGCTGGAACAACATGGCCGGACGGTCCGCCGCGCGTCCCAGCGGCGTCGTGATCTGCACCTGCCACGCGCTGATGCCCTGCGCCTCGAGGTGCTCGTACAGCGGCTCGAGGTCACCTTCGTTGAGCCGGTTGAAGTTGGTGTTGGCACTGGTGCGAATACCCGCGCCCTTCAAGAAGCCCAGCGCCGCGGTGGCCGAAGCGAAGCTGCCCTTCGACGCGCGCATGAGGTCGTGGGTGGGCTCGAGGCCGTCGACGCTGACGGACACGCTGTACAGCCCCGCGTCAGCCATGGCCTGCGCCAGCGCCGGGGTGATGCCGCGGGCGCCCGTCGTCATCGTCGGCCGCACGCCGAGCCGCCGCAGCTCCCGGACGATGTCGAGGAAGCCCGGGTGGAGGTACGCCTCGCCGCCGATGAGGGCGCACTCGAAGGTGCCCAGCTCGGCGAGCTGCCGCGCCACGTCGAGCGCCTGCGCCGTCGAGAGCTCCTGGGTCCGCGCGCCGCCAGCGCGAGAGCCGCAGTGCGTGCACGGCTGGTCACACGCGAGCGTGAGCTCCCACACGACGTAGCGCGGCGCCCAGCCCGTCTCGACGCTGA
The DNA here is from genome assembly GCA_022842905.1 of Myxococcaceae bacterium. Lineage (GTDB taxonomy): Bacteria > Myxococcota > Myxococcia > Myxococcales > Myxococcaceae > JALHOS01. The sequence continues at coordinate 7,399 of JALHOS010000329.1, forward strand.
AGCGCCGGAAGACGTCGTCGCGGCTCTTCACGGGCCGCCGTCAGCCCCGCCGTCGCGTGCGCCCGCATCGGCTCCGGCGTCGGCTCCGGCGTCGGCCCCAGCGTCGAGCGGGTTGCCGTACTCGTCGGCGTTGCACAGCCGCTCCCACTCCGCGTCGCGAGGCCGAGCCCCGCCGTCCGGCAGCGCGGTGCAGTCGTAGGTGCCACAGCTGAAGCCCGCGTAGCTCTGCCGCGTCCCGCCGTCGGGCAGCTTCACCGTCGTCGCGCAGGCCGGCCCGTAACACGCCGAGAAGGTCACCATGGCCAGGCCCGCGCCGGCGAAGGCCAACGGCGCCTTCCACCACTTCGCGTGAGCGCCACAGTTGGGACAGCCGTCGACGCCGTCGGGGACCAGACCACTGCACTTCGAACACTGCTTCACGGGGTGACTCCTCGAGTTGGGGTGGCTTGCGGCGCGCGCAGCTCAGCAACCCATGTGCCGCATGCAAGTTCACGCCGTTGTGCTGCGCCTCCGGTGCGCCGTGACACGCCTGTCCGGGCGGCGCTGTCGCGCTCGAGCCCATGGGCACCTACGTCGTCCGGCGGCAGGGCAGCCGTTCTGACTCGCGGCCGGAGCGCGCATTCAACCGCAACGGCGTCGGCTTCTCCTTCATCATGGAAGGCAGCCACGGCTCGGACCGCAGGTGGGATTCGCGCGCGGGCCGCAACCGCGGCGCGCTGCGCATTCACCCGGACGGCGCGTCTGCCGGGAGCCTGGGCGGCAGCGCGCTGACGGGAGCGCCGCGGAGCTCAGGCGCTTCGGTGAGACCTGAACCGGTCGATTCGCGCCAACGGCGGCAGCATCAAGATGACTTTGGCGTGAGAGGACACCGTAACGAGTCGTTACGGACGGCTGGTGAGCACGGCGGTCGACGAAGAGCGTCTCTCCAGTGAAGGCGGTCGACGACAGAAGACCGCCGGTACGAAAACACCGAAGACCTGCGCGCTGGATGGAACGGTGCGCCGACGGCGTGAAGGCGAGTGAGGGCGCCTTCGCGCCGTATGCTTTTCGAACGGCGGCGGTCCGCGAAGCCTCAGCCCCTCAGCAGGCGACGGCGCCGCAGCGCGAGCGCGAGCAGCACCAACCCCAGCCCTTCCCCGCCAGCGCCACAGCCGCAGCTCGGCGGCAGGTAGCCTGCGTCCGGGCGCCCGCCACCGCCACCCATGCCCGAAGAGCCAGCCTCGCCTGCCGCGCCACCAAC
>JALHOS010000330.1 GCA_022842905.1 Myxococcaceae bacterium
GGGCCGCGGCGCGGCCGGGCGTGCATGCACCACGACGTGCCCCAGCCGCGCGCGTGCCTCGAGCGTGTCGCGCACCTGCCGCGCGTCGATGAACCAGTGGCGCTCGCCGTGACCGGGATCGAGCGCCGCAGCCCCGAAGCGCCATTCGTCTTCGACGCCCAGGGCGGCGCGAGAGTCCAGCCCGTCGAGCGCCCTGAGCAGCTTTGCGTCCCACGCCCGCTTCGTGAGCAGCAGCAGCACGTCCTTGGGCCGGCGCTCGGTGATCGCCCGTAGCAGCTCGTGCGCGGCGTCCTTCGCGTCCTCCGGTCGGGTGTCCCTCGAGAAGACGACGTCCAACCGGAACAGCGCGGCGTCGAGGTAGGGATGGAAGTCGGTGCTGGCTTCGATCCCCGCGTACTCGCGCGAGAGGATCTCTACGAGCAGGCTCGCGAAGCGCAGCGCCTCGGAGCTCTCCTGGGGCAGCTGCTCGAAGTCCCACACGAGGGAGACGCGTGGGCGGCGTGAGAGGCGCTCGACGGCGCTCGTCGAGCCGGGCCGCAGCAGGGCGCGGACGAGCGGGGGCCTGGAGGCGGGCTCGCCGGCTGGGAGCTTGCCCAGCGTCTTGCGCACCCAGTCGAGCGCGACACCCGGCTCGAAGCGCCCGGAGATGGACAACACCGCGTTCTTCATGACCAGGTAGCGCGACCCGAAGTCGACCACGTCCTTGCGGGTGAGCGCGGCCAGCGACTTCTGTGAGCCGAACACTGTGTCGCTCAGCGGGTGCGGCGGGACGAAGGCCGCCTTGAAGACGAGCTTGTTGGCCACGGCGTAGGGAGGGTCGTTGAGGTTCTGCTCGCGCTCCGCCATCACGATGCGACGGTGTCGGTCGAGCTCGCGCTCGTCGAGGCTCCCCAAGCGCGCGCCCAGTCGCTGCTCATTGAGCCACAGCGCGAAGGGCAGCTCGCTGGCCGGGGCGACCAGCAGGAACTGCATGAATTCGAAGTCCGTCGTGGCGTTGAAGTCCACGACGCCGCGGGCTTCGGCCTGCGCGCGGTAGTCCTCGGCCCCGCTCCCCGTCGCCACGACGTGCTCGGTGAGGTGCGCCAAGCCGCCCTTGCCCTGCGGCTCGTACGCCGTGCCCGCGCGGAAGCTCAGGTCCACCGCGACGTGGGACGCCGACGGATCGGCCGCCAGCAACACCACCAGCCCGTTCTCCAGCACGACTCGCTGGGGCAGGTTCGACAGCTCCTTCGCCGTCACGCGGCGAATCTCTTCTCCCGAGGCGCCAGCCTGCGCCACCGAGAGCACGACTACCCACGCGAGCATGCGAACCCCCTCCTGGCGAGGCCGCGGACGTTACGGCCTCTACGGGCCCAGGCAACCGCGCCGAGGTGGGTCAGTTCTGACCCGTTGCGCAGGTCGTCCGCCGCCGGTCGCGCTTCGGGCGCTTTCGCGCGAGGGCCCGCGAGGGACCATCCTCACGTGAAGATGATCTGCGCCCCGTCCGCCAGGTCGTAGAAGTCCCCGGCGGTGATGACGTCCTTCACCTCGCCGATGAGGTCGCCCTTCTCGCGCTTGAACATCTTCATCGCCAGCTCACACGCGTACAGCTCGGCGCCGGCCTCGTTGAGAATGCCGAGCATCTCCCGCACCGTCGGCAGGTCGAGCTCTTCCATTTGCTTCTTCATCATCGACCCGGCCAGCGACTCCATGCCCGGCAGCCCGGCGATGACGGTGGGCATGCCGCTCGCGGCGTTGCCGGCCAAATTCACGTGCAGGTGGTCCACCTTCTTCTCGGTGATGGCGTCCAGTCCCCAGAACGTGAAGAACACGAACGCTTCGATGCCCGACTGCCGCGCGGCGTTCGCGAGGATGAGCGACGGGTACACCTCGTCGAGCCCACCCTTGCTGCAGATGATGGCGACCTTGCGCTGCGGGGCGACTTCGGGGACGGCGGCGAGTGCGGCGGACATGAGCGGCTCCTTGGCGTGAAGTGAAGAAACGGTCCGTTGGTCTTTCAGAGACAGCCCGCGGGCTTCGGCAGCCCGGCGATCTTGGCGATGGTGCGCGCCGGGGCCTTCGGGAACAGCGTGTAGAGGTCCTTCGTCGCCATGCCCGTCACCTGCGTCAGCCGGCGAATGTTCGGCGAAGCCTTGGTGCCCTCGAAGTCGGAGCGCGCCTTTTCGATGACGCTCCAGCGCGGCTCGTCGAGCGCCACGCCCTGACTCTGGGCAATGGCCTGGCCCAGCGCCTTCGTCCACTGCGAGGCGTCCGTCAGGTGTCCGTCGGCGCCGTACGCGACGCCGTCGACCACCTTCGCCGCGGCCTGCGGCTTGTTCGGGACGGCACACGAGCCAGCCAGCGTCGGCGCAGCCGCGACCGGCCGAACCACCGCCGGCCTGCGCTCCACCCCCAGCGCCTTCTTCGCCCCGTCACGCTTGGGCGCGAGCAGCGCGTCGACCTTCGCCTTCTTCGTCGTCATCAGCCGGTCCTTCGCCTCCATGGCGGACAGGCCCTTGCCGGTGCGGCGGAGCACCTCGAGGAGCACGGCCAAGCTGCGCCCCACGTCGTGGTCCGACGTCGCCCGCATCACCCCCAGCAGCCCCACCGGCTGCATCTGCTCCGCGCTCTGGACGACCTGGGCGGCGTCCGCTGCCAGCCGCAGCACCTCGGGCTGCGTCACCGCGCGCACCGAGTCGAGGATGGTGGTGATGGCGTTGGCCAGCGCCCGCACGTCCTCCGGCTTGTAGTGCGTCACCACCGCGTCCAGCACGCCGAGCAGCTCCTTGCCGAAGGTGAAGTACCCCTTCTGCTCGAGCTCACCGAAGGTGCCGGTCAGCGACTTGAGCACCTCCTTGGACAGCGGCAGCACGAGCGTGTCGAGCAGCTCCTGCTGCTTCTTCTGCTGCTCGACGAGCAGCGCCACGTTCGCGTCGAGCCGGGACAACGTCTGCTGCAGTTCCAGGTCGTTCATGGTCGGTGTCTCCCTCGAAGCTGCGGGCCGAAAGTCAGCGCCACTTCCCGGCGAGCGCCAGGTGCGGTTCGAACGGCAGGTCTTTCCCGGTGACGAGCCCGTTCCAGTACAGCCACTCGAAGCCCTTCTTCCCCCAGTGGTTGACGGCGCTCTCTTCGAGCAGCGTGAAGGGCCCGACGCCGGGCAGCGGGAAGCGGCCAGGCAGCGGCTCGGTCTCGTAGTTGAAGTCGATCAACATCGCCTTGCCGGCGCCGGTCTCGATGAAGCAGTTGGCATGGCCGTCGAAGCTGGGCTCCACCGGGCGGCCTTCGATGTGGCGCAGCAGGTTCTCCGCGAGCACGTCGCCCTGGAAGTGCGCCACCGCGCCGGCCTTCGACGCGGGCAGGTCCGTCGCGTCGCCCAGCACGAAGATGTCCGGGTGGGCCTTGCTCTGCAGGGTGTGCTTGTCCGTGGGCACCCAGCCCGACTCGTCGCCCAGGCCGCTGCGCTTCATCGCCTCGTCTCCGGCGTGGAGCGGAATGGACACGAGCAAGTCGTACGGCTCGCTGCGCCCGTCGAAGCTGCTGAGCACCCGCTTGCCGCCGTCCACCTGCGAGACGCTGAAGTCGCCCACCACCTTCACGCCCTTGCGCGCGAGCAGGTCACCCAGCACCGCCGACGCCTTGGGCTTGGTGAACGCGCCCTCGAGCGGCGTCACGTAGACCAGCTCGACCTTCTCCCGGCGGCCCTTGCGCTTGAAGTAGTCGTCCGCCAGGAACGCGAACTCCAGCGGCGCCACCGGGCACTTGATGGGCAGCTCGGCGATGTTGATGAGGAGCCGGCCTCCTTCGAAGCGCTCGAGCGCGTGGCCCAACGCCGTGGCTCCGGCCAACGTGTAGAAGTCGAACGCCGTCGCGCGCCAGCCTTCGCCGGTCAGCCCTTGGGTCTCCTCGGGAGTGATCCGCGAGCCCGTCGCGATGATCAGCACGTCGTACTTGAGGGTGCTGCCGTCGAGCAGCCGCACCGTCTTGGCCTGCGCGTCGACGCGGTCCAGGCCTTCGAGCTTCACTTCGATGCCCCGCTCGAACAGCCGCCGCCGCGGCCGCACCAACTGCTCGGGCTTCGCGTCGCCGAACGGCAAGAACAGCAGCCCTGGTTGGTAGACGTGCGCGTCGTCCCGGTCGACCACCGTCACGCGCCAGCCGTGCGGCAGCAAGCGGACCATGCGGTTGGCCATGAGCGTCCCTGCGGTCCCGCCTCCCAACACCACCATGTGCTTGAGCATGTGCGGACTCCTCCCGACGACTTGGATTCAAGGCGCCCGCCAGCGGATTCCGTCCAGGCACACAGCGCGGACGAAGCCGCAGCGCTTGCGTGCGACGGAGCCGCCGCGAAGGACTTGCGCAGGTGGGATATGGCCTGGGCGGCTCAGCCGGCTACGATTCGCCACTCATGTCGAAGCCTTCAGTCCCAGTGAACTTGCGGCTCGTGCTCTCGGTCCTCGCGGCGGCCGGCTGCTCGGCGCCTCCCTCTTCGATTCCGTTCTCCGGCGTGGAAGTGCGCGCGCTCATGGGAAGCAGAAGCCGGTGCGTGGATCTGCGCGTGCGCGGCGAGACGAAGGTCGAAGGTGGCAAGGAGGACCTGCGGCTCGACGGAGGCCGTGTCCTGCTCGGCATCGGGAACAAGTCGCTCGGCGCCTGGGCCGACGTCGAGGCGGTGGGCCGATTGGATGACTGCGCGACGGAGAGCGGCGAGCGGAAGTCGGGCCGGCTCACGTTCCCGAATGACCTGCTCGTGCTCGAGCTCGGACCACCGCAGAGCGGCGACGCGAGCGTGGACGGTGGAGCGGACGACGCCGGGCCGTCCGACGCCGGCTTCGTGGATGCGGGCGCTCTCGACGCGGGGCCGTCCGACGCCGGCTTCGTGGATGCGGGCGCTCTCGACGCAGGTGGTTCCGACGCCGGCGAGGCTGACGCCGGCGCGCCTGACTCAGGAAGCAGCGATGCCGGTGGCGCCGATGCGGGCACCGCCGATGCTGGAGGCAGTGACGCTGGAGGCAGTGACGCGGGCCGGAGTGACGCGGGCGCGTTCGACGGGGGCGCAGACGCCGGGCGCGTCGACGCGGGCAGTCCGGATGCGGGCGCACCGGATGCCGGGCGGGTCGACGCGGGCAAAGACGAAGACGGAGACAACTACGTGTGGGGCGTCGACTGCGACGACACGAACCCGGCGATCAACCCGGGCGCCGTCGAGTTGTGCGCGGACAAAGAGGACAACGACTGCGACTCGCGGCTCGACTGCGCGGACCTCGACTGCCTCGGCCTGTCGTGCGGCGTCGATGCGGGAGCGTTCTGCCGTCAGCCGACGGGCCAGGACGGCGGCGTGTGCCGCGAAGAGACCTGCAACGACCTGGTGGACAACGACGGCGACAACTCGGCCGACTGCGCCGACGTCGACTGCGCGGCGCTCTCCTGCGTCGACACGCTTCCATGCACGAGCGGCTCAGGGAGCTGCAGCGGCGGCTTCTGCATGGAGCCAACGGCCTGCGCGCCACCTCCGCCAGGCACGTGCATGCAGCAGTGCCGCGACAGCACCTTCATGTGCAGCGGGCGGCCGGTGCCGAGCGGGACGAGCTGCGACGACGGCGACCTGTGCACGCTGAGCGATTCGTGCGCCGACGGTGGGGTGTGCGTCGGCACGCCGCGGAGCTGCCCTTCTCCCGGGGTGTGTCGTATCGGCGTCTGCAACCCACTCGACGGAGGCTGCGCAAGCCAGTTCGTCGACGCGGGGACGGCGTGCACGACGGACAACAACGTGTGCACGGACGACGTGTGTGACGTCGCGGGCGCTTGCCTGCACTCGGTCGTCAGGTTCCGCGCGTGTGGCACCAACGGCACCTGCGGCGCTGACGGCGGCTGCAACGCGAATGGGTTTCCTTTCGACGTCAGCAACGTCTCCGACGAGGTGGTGTCGAGCTGGAGCGCCGCTGCGTGGCCGAACAACTGCACGCTTCGTCTGGACACCAGCGGCACCATGGCGGCGACGGTCGTGACCGGCACGACCTGTGCCGGTCTCTCGGTGGGGAACACGATTCCCTCCCAGGTCGCGACGCAGGCCAACGGCGCGCAGGTGATGGTCGTCGCTCGTACGGGAACCCAGACGATTCCCTCGACGCTGCGAGTCGAGTTCGTCGGGACGCGGCCCGTCGTGCTCCTGGTGCGCGGCAGCCTGACCGTCGACGGCACGGTGTCGGTCTCCGCGAGCGGCATCACTGACGGGGCAGGCGACGGGCCCTGCACCACGGGCGTCGGGCAGTCGACGGTCACCAGCACCGGCGCGGCCGGCGGCGGGTTTGGGAGTGCAGGGGCGGCGGGGCACAACCTGACCGCCAACCCTGCAACGACGCCCGGGACCGTCGAAGGGTCGGCCAGTCTCGAGCCGCTCCGAGGTGGGTGCCGCGGCGGGCAGAGCGTGGTGAACACGTCGGACACCGCGGTCGGGGGCGGCGCAGGTGGCGCGCTGCAGATCAGCGTCAGCGGGACGCTGCAGGTCAATGGCAGGCTGCTCGCGGCCGGCGGCGGTGGTGAGGGTGGCACGTTCAACAGCGGTGGCGCGGGCGGCGGCAGCGGCGGCGCCATCTTCGTGGAGTCGAACACGCTGACGGTCGCGGCCAGCGGGGTCATCGCGGCCAACGGCGGCGGCGGCGGGCAAGCCGACACCAATGGGGGGCTCGGACAGAACGGGCAAGACGGGCAGGCCTCGTCCACTCCAGCGCGCGGCGGTCAGTCCACCTCCTTCTGCACCGAATACGGTGGCAACGGCGCTGCGGGTACGGCGGCGGCTGGCAGACCGCGGCCGCCCCAGGGCTGCAGCCCCTGGGTCGGGACCGGAGGGGGTGGAGGGGGCGGGGCCGGCCGCCTTCGGCTGCGAGGGTTGAGCACGTGCAACGTCGCGCCTGGCGGGACCGTCAGTCCTCCGAGTCCCTGCGGAACTTAGCGCGCACCCATGCTCGACCGTCGCCAAGCGCTCTTCGTCGTCCTCGCCTGCAGCTTCGTCGCCGCCCTGGTGCTGGGCGACACCATCGGCGGGAAGCTGGTCGACGTGACGCTGTTCGGCATCACGTTTCCCATCTCGGTGGGGATGATTCCCTTTCCGCTCACCTTCCTGCTGACGGACCTGATCAACGAGTTCTACGGCCAGCGCGCGGCGCGCTTCGTGACGTTGACCGGCCTCGGCGTGGCGCTGACGTGTTTTGTCCTCATCACCGTCGCAGCCGTGCTGCCGATCGCCCAGCTCACGCGGGCGCCGGACTGGACCGGCGTGACGGACGACGCGTTCAACTTGGTGCTCAACTCGTCGCAGCGCATCTTCCTCGCGTCCATGGTGGCGTACGTCGTCGGCCAGTTCTTGGACATGAGCGTCTTTCGGCTGCTCAAAGCCAAGACGCACAACGCGTACCTGTGGCTCCGCGCGACGGGCTCCACGCTGGTGTCTCAGCTCGTCGACACGGTCGTCATTCAGTTCTTGGCGTGGACCGGGAAGCTGGCCTTCGAGGACATCGTGAAGATCTGCCTGACCAGCTACCTCTTCAAGGTGCTGGTCGCAGTGGGGCTCACGCCCGTCATCTACGCGCTCCACGCGCTCGTCGAGAAGCGGCTGGGGCTGCAGCCCGAGAAGCTGGCGGAAGACGGCCGGCCAGTGGGCTGAGCGCCGAACCCCAAACGTCAGAGGCAGGACGGCATGATGCCGGGCGAGGTGACGGCACACGCGCCCGCGCAGCAGTCGCTCGTCTGGACGCACTCATACCCCGCGGCCGGCGGCGTGCTCGGCGCGCGGGGCACACAGACAGCGCCGGCGTCCTCGGTCAGCGACGGCGCGAAGACCTGACCAAACGGCGACGCCGGACTCATCGCGTCGACGTGCAGCGGCATGTCCATGAGTGAGCTGGCGACGACGCCGAACTCGACCGACGAGGTTCCCGCCGAGAGCGTCACCTGGCTGAGCGGCGACTGCGTCGCGCAGGAAGTGACGATGCTCGCGCCGGTAGGCCCACTCGTCAGATTCAGGTTGAAGGACACCGACTCGATGCCGTCGATGAGCTGTCTGGTCGCTGGACCCACGGGGAGCGCTCCCCACGCGACGGCACCTAACGACAGCGGCACACAGCCGGCGTCCAGCACCGGGGCTCGTCCATCGACCGGGCGCACGAAGAACACATGCGGTCGAGCGACGACTTGAATCGAGTTCGCCGCCGCGCCGCCGGCGCTCGCCTGGAGCGTGTAGCGCCCGAAGCGCGAGGCCCTCAGCCCCAGCCGAGCCTCGCTCTGGCCGGCCTCGAAGCGCGGCATGCCCCCGTCGCATCCGTCGTCCACTACGAGCGCTCCTCCGAGGGCGGCGCTGCCCGACACGAGCGCTTGCACCGACACGGCCACGGCGCCCGACACCGCGGCGCGCCCTCCGTCGCTGGCGAGCGCCACCAGCCGCGCCGGCACACACCGCGTGGGTCTCCAGACGTCGAAGTCCCGGTCGGTGAGCGTGCCGCCGTCGACGCGCTCGAAGCGAAGCGTCGCGCCCGAAGGGAACTGGCCTGCGTCCGTTCCGCTGCCTGCGCTGCCGCCGGACCCTGCGCTGCCGCCGGTGCCTGCGCTGCCGCCGGACCCTGCGCTGCCGCCAGTGCCTGCGCTGCCGCCGGTGCCTGCGCT
>JALHOS010000331.1 GCA_022842905.1 Myxococcaceae bacterium
CAACTTCAACAACGCCTACGTGTCAGTGCCGGGAGCCGGTGAGCCGATCCACTCGCTGACGCCGCTGGTGATGACGAACGAGTCGCTCCAGTGGTTCGGCTTCGGCGCAGCGGACAACGGCGACGTCGCCTGCCACGAGATGTTCCACTACGCACACCTCGAGCAAATGGAGGGCGTCTGGGGCGTGGTGAACCGCGTGATCGGCAACCAGATCCCACACCAGATCTTCCTCGAGCGGTGGTTCACCGAAGGCGTCGCGCAGTTCTACGAAGGCCGGTTGGGCCGCACCGTCGGTCGCCCGCACGCCCCGCTCTACCGCGCGGCGTTCGATTCCTTCGTGCAGCAGAAGGGCCGCATCGAGCCGGGTGATCTGACGACGCTGCAGCGTGAGCTGTACCCGTACTCCGGCGCTTACTTGGTGGCGCTGCACTTCGTGGAGTGGCTGGTGCAGCGCAGCGGCGAAGAGGCGTTGTGGAAGGTCATGCAGCTGCAGGCCGAGAACTTCTTCACGCCCTTCGGCGCCACCCTGCGATTCAAGGCGATCTACGGGAAGGACGTGGGCGATCTGCTCGCCGAGTGGAGCCAGGTCCTCAAGGCCGCGCCCAAGCGCGCTCGGCCTTCGGAGCAGAAGGTGCTGCGCCGCGCCCTGGGCCAGTTCGCCCGCCTGGCCTCACACCCGGCGACGGGCACGCTGGCCTTGCTCACCGTGGGCAACGACGAAGGCCCGCGCCTTCGAATCCTGTCCGCGACCGGTGAGGTGAAGGTCGAGGTCGTCTTGCAGCGCCTCGACCCTGGCCGCGAGTGGGTGCTGGCCCACCCAGACGGCATGAGCGGGCTCACGTTCTCGGCCGACGGCAGCAAGCTCTTCCTCATCAACGACGAGCTGGTCGATCGAGGCGACACCCAAGCCCAGCTGTGGACGGTGGACGTGGCGACGGGCCGAGTGCTCGGCGTGCGCAACGAGCTGGGGACCGGCCAGGGCGGCGCGTTGCACCCCAGCGGGCAGCGCTACACGATCATCCGCACGCAACCGACGGGCGCGGCGCTGATCGACGTGGAGGTCTCGACCGGCCAGGAGCGCGAGCTCTCGCGGTTCCCCGCGGGCACTTCGGTCGCGAGCCTGACCTGGGCGCCGGACGGCAGCGCGCTGGTGTTCTCGCGACTGGACCGCAGCGGCTGGAACCTGATCAAGCGCGCGGAGGACGGCACGCTTTCCGATCTGACCACCGACGGCGCGTTCAACTTCGGCGCGCGCTTCGAAACGCCGGACCGGCTCGTCTTCGTCCGCACGCACGAGGGCCGCGCGCAGGTGCACCGGCTCACGCTGTCGACGGGGCGCATGCACCGGCTGTCCGACGTGCCGTTCGGTGCCATGGACGCGGCGCCACTGCCCGACGGCGTGGCGTTCCTCAACCGCGACGGCACCCAGTGGTCGGTGGACCGCGTGTCGGGCTCGGTGCTGGGCAAGGCCCAGGCGCTGTCGGAGCGGCCGGACTCGGTCGGCTGGTACGACGCGCCCCCGCTCTCCATCGAGGCCGACCAGCCGTACTCGCCGTTCCCGAGCCTCCTGCTGCCGCAGCTGCGGGCGCCCTTCGGCTGGGTCGAGCCCACGGTGCGCAACGGCACGCTGGCACTCGACGCGGTGGTCGGTGCCGTGCTGCAGGGGCGGGACCGCCTGGGCTGGTACACGTGGACGCTGAGCGGTGCGCTCCGGCTGCCGGCGCTCGATCTGAGCCTCGCCGCCGCGCTCGACATCGAGCGGTGGGCGCCCTGGCACGTCAGCGTCGTCGCCGGTCGTGACGCCAACCGCAACACCGCCACCTGGGGCGCGGCGCTCAGCGCGTACCGGATCTTCGGAGTGCTGCCGGTGGAGGTCGGCTTGCGAGGCCTGGTGCGCCAGCGCCTCGATCCCGACACCCGCAGCCCGCTGGACACCCCCGCCCTGCGCTCGATCGGCCCGAGCGTGCGACTCGACTGGAGCGCCGGCGAGTTCACCAGCTACGCCGGCCCGCGCCGCCTGCTCACGCTGAGCGGCGCGCTCGCGCTGTACCCGCAGCTCCTCGGGAGCTCCGCCGACTACGCCGATGTGCGGGCCCAGGCCCAGGTCGCCGTGCCCTTGCCGCTGTCGACGCGCCACAGCCTCACCTTCAGGCTGGCCGGCCGCGCGCTCCCACTCGCCCCGGGGGGGACGCTGACGCTGGGCTCCGTCCCGGGCGCGGCGATTGCCCTCAACCCGGCGACGCAGACCGGGCCCGGGCCGTCGGGCGCGTTCCTCCCTGGCGCGCTCCAGGAGTACGTGCGCGGCTACGAAGACTTCGCGGTGACCTGCAACGCGGCGACGGTGGGCGACGTGCGCTACCGCTATTCCTTCATCATCGACAAGGGCTTCGCGTCGACGCTGTGGATCCTCCCGTCGATCTTCTTTCGCCAAGTCGACGTGGAGGCCTTCGGGAGCGCGGCGATCACCGACATGCCGGATCGCCGCTGGCTGCGCGCGTTCGGCGCGGCGGCGGCGCTGCGGGTCGCCTTCATGAGCGCCCTGCCCGTCTCCGTGGGCTACCAGTTCGCCTACCGTGGCGACTTCAGCTTGGCGCCGCTGCACAGCCTCACGTTGAGCTTCGAGTAGGCCGCGCAAAGGCAGTACGGTCGCCCCATGGCGACGATCCAGTTCTGTGGGGCCGCGGGCACGGTGACCGGCTCGCGCTTCTTGCTCGAGCACGACGGCAAGCGGGTGCTGATCGACTGCGGGCTCTTCCAGGGCCTCAAGGAGCTGCGCCAGCGCAACTGGGCCGACTGGCCGTTCGATCCGAAGCGGCTCGACGCGGTGGTGCTGACGCACGCGCACATCGATCACACCGGCGGGCTGCCGCGGCTGGTGCGCGACGGTTTCAAGGGCCCCGTCTTCTGCACCCCGGGCACGCGCGATCTGTGCGGCCTGCTGCTGCCAGACTCGGCGCGCATTCAGGAAGAAGAGGCGGCCTTCGCCAACCGGCACCGCTACTCCAAGCACGATCCGGCGCTGCCGCTGTACACCGAGGCCGACGCCCGCCGCGCGCTGCAGGCCTTCGAGACGTTCAGCTACGGCAAGACGCGCACCGTCGCCCCGGGCATCTCCCTCACCTTCGTCCGGGCCGGCCACATCTTGGGCAGCGCGGTGTCGATCTTCGAGCTCGAGAGCTCCAAGCAGCGCGTCGTCTTCACCGGCGATCTGGGCCGGTACAACGCGCCGATCCTGCGCGACCCTGACGGGGTCGACCGCGCGACGACGCTGATCGCCGAGTCGACCTACGGCGATCGCAGCCATGGCCAGAAGAAGCCGCTGGAGACGCTCGCCGAGGCGGTCAACGACACCGTCAAGCGCGGTGGCGTCTTGGTCGTGCCAGCCTTCGCGGTCGGGCGGACCCAGGAGCTGCTGTACCTGCTCGATCAGCTCGAGCGAGAGAAGAAGATCCCCGAGCTGCCGGTGTTCGTCGACTCGCCCATGGCCTGCGACGCGACGCCCATGTACCTCGCGCACGCCGACGATCACGACTTCGAGATGACGCAGCTGGCGCGCAACGGCGAGTCCCCGCTCAAGACGCGGCACACGCGCTTCGTGAGCGAGGCGGCCGAATCGAAGCAGCTCAACCGCTTCAACGGCCCCGGCGTCATCATCTCGGCCAGCGGCATGGCCACGGGTGGCCGAATCCTCCACCACTTGAAGCACCGCCTGCCCGGCGCCCAGAACACGGTGCTCTTCGTCGGCTACCAGAGCGAAGGCACGCGCGGCCGCCGCCTGCTCGAAGGGGAGCACGAGCTGAAGATCCACGGCCAGCTGGTGCCCGTGCGCGCTCAGATCCTCCAGGTCTCCGGCTTCTCGGCCCACGCCGACGCCGACGAGATGCTGCGGTGGATGGGGGGCTTCGCTTCACCGCCGACACAGACGCTCCTGGTGCACGGCGAGACCAAGGCGCTGGCCGCGCTCAAGACCCGCGTGCAGGCCAAGGGCTGGGCCGTCCACATTCCCGCGCACCTCGAGACGGTCAGGCTGGCGTGACGGTGCACCGGCGCGTCCGAGTGCTAGGCTCCGCTCCCATGCGCCGCGCGCTCTGGGTGGTCTGGCTGTCGCTGTTCTGTCTGCCGTTGGGCTCGGCCTGGGCCAAGGGGCGCGTGCAGGAGTTCAAGGCGCCTGAAGATCCCGCCGCCGAAGACGAAGCGAAGAAGAACATCCCCAAGAGTCGCCTGGGCCGCTTCCGCGAAGACGCCCTGACGGCGATCGAGCCCGAGAAGCCGTTCCCCTGGCGCATGTTCGCGCTGGGCGTGTTCGTGCTGGGGGTCGGCGGGATCGTCGGCTGGCGCTACTACAGCGAAATGTCCGAAGAGCTCCCCGAAGACTCGCCGGTCCAGCGCAAGAAGAAGAAGCGAAAGAAGGACGACGACGGCGCCGACGAAGAGGCTGAGCCCGCCGACAGCTGAAGCAGGCCCTCCGCGGCTCTCTACTCGTCGCTCGAGTGCTGGCGCTTGCGCTCGACCGCACGAACCTGCCGGCGGAAGTGGAGCCCGCCCGGGGTCAAGTCGTCGGCGATCGCCTCGCCAATGGCCGTGAGCATGACCTGCAGGTGCTCTCGAAAGAGCGGCGGCCGCGCGATGACCTCCAACGGATCAGTCCCTTCGACCGCGGTGGTCCCCGTCTCGTCGCTGACGAAGCTGCGCACGTAGAGCACCCCGCCGTCGAGCCGCAGGAGCTTCGCGGTGCCCAACACGTAGACGCCGACGCGGCCATTCTCGGCGCGCATGCCGTACTCTTCCAGGAGGATCTCGAGCACCGAATCGGCCCCGATGTCCTTGAGCCGATCGAAGTTGGGCTTGCCCTGGGCACGGTCCTCCACGAGGAACGTCTCGAGCACCCGCGCCACCTCGACCGGTGGAATGGCCTGCGTCCAGGGGTGCTGCCTCTGCAAGTAGTGCCGCGTCTTCGAAGCGACGGCGTCGACGATTTCGTAGCGGTTGATCGACAGGCCGTTGCGCGGATCGCCCTTCAGCAGAATCTTCGCCAGCTCTTCATCGGCCGCCTTGGCCGACTTGCTGCCAGCCTTGGCCGCGAGGCTCGCGTCCTTCTGGAACACCATCGCCTTGGGCACCGGATCGACCAGCCGCGCGACGATCGCCGGGCGCTTGAGCGAGTCGAGCCCCGCCTTGTCGACGGGCACGTGCGCGCACGACACCGCCAACACCACCGCCGCCCCACACCACGAAGTCCGAGCCATCGAGCCCGCGGGTGTAGCCTGAAGCTGCTGGACAACGCGAGTCCGTTTCCGGTACGACCGCCGCGCCTTTTTTCGAGCAGTTCCAATCGAGGGGAAGGGGATCAGACGTGAAGAATCGCCTTGTGAGCCTGTGTGCGGCTGTGGCGCTGTTGGGCTGCCCCGAGAAGAAGCAGGAAGCGCCCGCGCCCGTGAAGCCCGTCGAGAAGGCCGCGGAGGTCAAAGCGCCCCCACCCCCGCCAGTCGTCGAGAAGCGCGCCGAGAAGGAGTGCGCGGCGGCCATCGATCCGGGCCCGGTGACGGAGCTCAAGATCGGCGAGCGCAACGCGAAGCTGTCGGGCGCGCGGCTGACCTTCAGCGACGCGGACGCGGACGGCAAGCTGTCGTTCGGCGTGTTGGGCCCGATCAACGAGGACTCCGGCCTCAACATGGTGACGCTCAAGAAGTACGTGAAGTTCTTCACCGACGAGAAGGTCGACGCGATCGTGGTGACGGGCGACGTCGGCGAGGTGGCCAGCGGCATCACCCGCGTCCTGACCGAGCTGGCCGGGGCCAAGGTGCCGGTGCTCACCATCATCGGCAACGGTGAGTGCCGCGCCGACTACACCGACGGCGTGTCCGCGGCGAGCAAGGCGAACTCCGCGGTGGTGAACATGAACGCGGTGCGAGTGGTGGAGTTCCCCGAGGCGACGCTGGTGTCGCTGCCCGGCTACCACCACGCGGACTACATCAAGTGCGCGACGGGCTGCCAGTACCTGCAGTCGACGATCGACGAGGTGGGCCGCGTCGCGAAGGAAGCCAAGTCTCCGGTCGTGCTCGTGGCCCACGGCGGCCCCCAGGGCCAGGGCAACGCCGCCCTCGACTGGGTGTCCAGCGCGTCCAACGTGGGCGATCCCAACGTGACCAAGCTCATGGGCGCCGCGCCGATCCCCTTCGGCTTCTTCAGCAACATCAAGGAAGCGGGCGGCCGCGCGGTGGCGGACGTCGCGGGCACGAAGCTGGTGAAGGAAGGCGAGGCTTCGAAGACTCTGTACCTGAACCCCGGCCCCGCCGACGCCACCACCCCGTGGGACATGAACGACGGCAGCAAGGGCATGGGCATGGCGGCCGTCTTCACGGTCAAGGACGGCCAGGGCAGCTACAAGATGCTCCGCGTCAAGGCGCCGTCCGCGGCGGACAAGGCCGAAGCGAAGAAGCTCGACCCGCAGCCGAACAAGGCCGCCGAAGAGCCGAAGCCGTAAGGCAGGCGGGACCGAGCACCCTCGGAATCCTGATACGTTCTCCTCGTGACGAACTCGTCCCCCTCGGGCCTCACGCGACGTCGCCGGCTGGGCGAGCTGCTCGTGGACGCCGGGGTTCTGGACGACGCGCGGCTCAAGGCGGCGTTGGCCGAGCAGCGCAAGTGGGGCGGCCGGCTGGGGCGCACGCTGGTGGAGATGGGCTTCGTCGAAGAAGCCACCATGGTGAACACCCTGGCCCAGCAGCTGAGGCTGCCGGTGGTCAACTTGGACGAGCTGACGCTCCCCAACGGCGCGCTGGAGCGGCTCCGGCTGGACCTGGCCGAGCGCTACGGCGTCTTCCCGGTGACGGTGGACTTCACGACCAACGTGATGCGCCTGGCGACCTCGGACCCGACGAACGTCGAAGCGCTGCAGGAGCTGCACTTCGCGACCAACATGAAGATCGAGCCGCTCGTGGCTTCGCAGTCCGGCATCGAGCGCGCCATTCGCCGCCACTACTTCGGCGAGACGACCGTGCCGACCGCCACCACGACCCCGCAGTCCCTCGGCGTGAACGAGACGATCTACGAGCTCGACGAGCTGCTCGGCCAGACGCCCGGGGGGCCCGCCCCCAAGCCGACGCCCGCGGTCCAAGACGTGTCCCAGCTCGAGGCGCTTCGGCGTGAGGTGGGCGAGCTCCAAGGGCGCGTCCAACGACTCGAGGCGGCGGCGCAGGGGCAGGTCCGATCGCTCCGGGCGGTCCTGGAGCTGCTCCTCGAGGCCGGCCTGTTGGGCCGAGAAGAGTACCTGGCCAAGCTCAACCGGCCGGAGTGAGCCCGAAAGGCCGGGCAGTCCCGTCAGACCAGCGACTGGGTCGCGCTCGCCTTCTGGAGCAGCTGCGCGTTGCTGCGCTTCCGCGCGTCAGTCAGCTCGGCCACCATCTCGAGAATCTGCGGGTGCGTCAGGATCAGCCGGTCGAAGTCCTCGCGGGGCAGCCGCAGCAGCGACGTGCGCTTGGCTGACTGGACCGTCGCCATGGCGGGGCCGCGGTTGAGCAGCGACATCTCCCCGAAGAGTTCCCCTTCCTTGAGCGTCGCGACCTGACGATCGCCGACCCGCACCGCCACCTCGCCGGCGAGCACCACGTACAGCCCGTCGGTCGGCTTGCCTTCGGTGAGCAGCACTTCACCGGGCCCCACGTCCCGCGCGCGGAAGCGCTGCACCAGCTCGCGGCGCGCCTGAATGCTGAACGGCTTGAAGAGCGTGGCCGTGTTCATCAGGTTTGACAGCAGGCGCTGGCGGTAGAACTTCTTGAGTGCCTGCGCGACCGTCGGGTGCTTGCGCGACAGCCGCGCCAGCACCGTGCCGCTGATCTCCAGCAGCTGCGTGTCGTCGGCGTCCGCGTCGACGCTGGCCGTGCGCGGCGCGTCGGACAGCAGCGCCATTTCCCCGAAGAACGTGCCTTCGTCGAGCGTGGCCAGATCGCGCACCTGGCCGCCGTCGTCGCGGCGCACCTTCACGCGACCGGCGCAGATCACGAAGAAGCTCACGCCGATCGACCCCTGCTGAATGATCCGCTCCCCGGTGTCGAAGCGCTTGAGCGGGCACTCGTCGAACAGGGCGATGAAGGCGTCCTCCGGCAGGTCCGAGAACAGCGGGATCTTCGGCAGCGCGCCGGGCTCGACCTTCGCGTCGTCGCTGTCCATGGCCTCTTCAGGCGTGACGAGCATCGACGCCGACGAGCGCGGAAACGCGGCCTCTTCGACGGCGTGCAGCATGTTCTCGGCTTCGAGCTCCAGCTCGAGCTCGGTGAAGCTGGAGGGGGACTTGGCCGTGAGGCTGGCTGAAGCAGCCGACGCGGCACTGGGCGGCGCCCCTGACGCTGACGCCACCACGGGAACCGGCGCTTGGACTGGCTCGCTCGAGGCGGCCGCTTCGGGCGCCGCTGCCGGCTCGCCGTCGATCAACGAAAACGCCTCGAGGCTGCGCTCGAGATCGCTCTTCACTGACGACCTGCTCGGCGAGGGCATGGGCAGCGGAAGGACCGCGGCGCTGGCCGTCGCGCCGGGTGCGGGCGCAGGCACCGGGGCTGGCGCGGAGAACGCAGTCGG
>JALHOS010000332.1 GCA_022842905.1 Myxococcaceae bacterium
GACCGCCCTCGTCCGCTCCCGCGCCGTCGAGGCCGAGGCCGAGGTCGCGACCCGAGCGGCAGCAGCGCCCGCGTCACCCGCTGCGCGATGTGCTGGCGCGCCTCACCCCAGATTCCTACTCCCGCGCCATGAACCCGCGGGCGTGGCACGCGTTGACCGACGCAGACGTGTGGGCGGCGGTCGCGAGCCGAAGCGAAGGGCTCTCGCAGCCGGAGGCGGAGGCTCGGCTCGAGCGAGACGGACCCAACGCGCTGACGCGGGCTCGCGCGGGCGCCGCGTGGCGCAAGCTGGGTGAGCAGTTCGTGCAGCCGCTGGTGGTGGTCCTGCTCGCTGCCGCGGGGATCTCGCTCTATCTGGGAGACCTCGTCGATGCGGGCGTGATTCTGGGAGTGGTGTTGGTCAACGCGCTCATCGGCTTCGCGCAGGAGTACCGCGCGGAGGCGGCCATCGAAGCGCTCGGCAAGACGATCGTCACCGAAGCGACGGTGTTGCGAGACGGCGCGCTGCGCCGCGTCCCGAGCCAACAGCTCGTGGTCGGTGACGTCGTCGCCGTTCAGTCGGGAGACACCGTTCCCGCCGATCTCCGCCTGTCGAGCGTCAAAGAACTCCAGGTCGTCGAGGCGTCACTCACCGGCGAGTCGGTGGCCGTCCAGAAGGCGCTCGGGGTGCTCCCCGCGGCGACGGCGCTCGGAGACCGGAGCAACCTGTGCTTCGCCGGCGCGGCGGTCACCTACGGCCAGGGGCGCGGGGTGGTGGTGGCGACCGGCGATCGCACCGAGGCGGGTCGGATCGCCGGGCTGATGCAGTCCGCCGACACCCTCGAGACCCCGCTCACGAACCGCATTCGGCACCTGTCCTCCTTCCTCATTCGCGTCATCTTGGTCATCGCCGTCGCGCTGGTTGCGGTCGAGGCCTGGCGCGGTCGCCCCGTCGCCGAGTCCTTCAATGGAGCGGTCGCCCTGGCCGTCGGCGCCATCCCCGAGGGGCTGCCGGCCGCGGTGACGGTCCTCCTCGCCGTCGGCGTCTCGGCGATGGCGCGGCGCCGAGCCGTCATTCGACGGCTGCCGGCGGTCGAGGCGCTGGGCTGCACGTCGGTCATCTGCTCCGACAAGACCGGCACGCTGACGGAGAACCAGATGACGGTCACGACGGTGTTCGTCGGCGGCCAGCGCGTCGACGTGAGCGGCGTTGGGTTCGGCACCGAAGGCCACTTCGAGCGGGCCGGGCAGCGGGTCGACGTGAGCGCCGAGCCGACGCTGCTGGAGTTGGTCCGCGCCGGCGCGCTCTGCAGCGACGCGCGCCTCGTCGGGAAGCTCGGGGACACGAAGGTGGAAGGCGACCCGACCGAGGGGGCGCTCATCGTCGCGGCCCGCAAGGCCGGAGTCGACGAGGCCGCGATCGCCGCGTGGCCACGCCTGGACGTCGTCCCCTTCGAGTCCGCGCACATGTACATGGCGACGCTTCACCGCAGCCCCGACGGTCGCGCGGTCGTCTATGCCAAGGGCTCCTCCGAAGCCCTCCTCGGCCGGTGCGTCGACGCGCTGGGGGCGGGCGGCGAGGTGCTGCCGCTCGACGGCGACGTGGTGAAGGCCGAAGTGCACAAGCTGGCGTCTGCGGGCCTGCGCGTGCTGCTCGTCGCGCGCCGGGTGGCGGCCCCGGACACGGTCACCGTGGCGCACGAAGCGCTCGAGCGGCTGACCTTCGTGGGGCTCGTCGGCATGATCGACCCACCGCGCCCAGAGGCGCAGCGCGCGGTGGCGACCTGCCAGGCCGCTGGTATTCGCGTGAAGATGATCACCGGCGATCACCGCGCGACCGCGACGGCGATCGCCGAGGCGCTGGGCCTCGACGGCGCGCGTGGCCCCGACGGGCGCCTGCTGGCGCTCGCCGGACCAGACCTCGAGCGACTCTCGGACGACGCGCTCGGCGATGAGGCCGAGCGGGTGGCCGTGTTCGCGCGGGTCGCTCCCGAGCAGAAGCTGTCGCTGGTCCGGGCACTCCAGCGGCGGGGGCACGTCGTGGCGATGACGGGCGACGGGGTCAACGACGCGCCGGCGCTCAAGCAGGCGGACATCGGCATCGCCATGGGCCGCACCGGCACCGACGTCGCCCGCGGCGCCGCCGCGATGATCCTGACCGACGACAACTTCGCCACCATCGAGGCGGCGGTCGAGGAGGGTCGCGGCGTCTACGACAACCTCAAGAAGTTCATCGCCTGGACGCTGCCGACCAACGGCGGCGGCGCGTCGGTGCTCTTCGTGGCGATGTTGCTGGGCACACACCTCCCCGCGCTGCCGGTGCAGCTGCTCTGGGTCAACATGGTCACGACCGTCCTGCTGGGCACGGCGCTCATCTTCGAGCCGAAGGAGCCCGGGCTCATGCGCCGCCGACCGCGCTCGCTGACGGAGCCCCTGCTCGACGGCGCGCTGGCGTGGCGGACGGGGCTCTTCTCGGTGGTCATCGGGGGCGCCGCGTTCGGGTTCTTCGAACTCGCCGAGGCGCAGGGGGCCAGCCAAGCCGCCGCGCGGACGATCGCCGTCAACACCATCGTGGTGTGTCAGGTCGGTTACCTCTTCGCCTGCCGCAGCCTGACGCTGCCCATTTGGCAGCTCGGCTGGCTTCAGAACCGCTGGGTGTGGCTCGGCGCGGCGCTCATGTTGGTGACGCAGGCCGCCTTCACCTACACGGACACGCTCAACCGGTGGCTCCACACGGAGCCGATCGGCGCTTCCTGGTGGGCGGCGATGTCGGCCGTGGGCTTCGGGGTGTTCATGGCCGCCGAGCTCCAGAAGGTGTTCGCTCAGCGGCGGACTGCAGCGGCGAAGCCGACCGCGCTCGCGGCCTCGCTGGGCTCCAGCCAAGGTGCGTCAGCCGGGGGTGGGCGCGCTTCGTGAGGCACTGCCGACGGGGTGTTCGAGCCAACCGCCCCGGCGCACGCACCCGACAGGTCGTCCCGTCCTCCCTCAGCGCCGGCGGTCGCCTCCAGGACGCGCCGGGGGCGCCGACACTGGCTGCATGCGAATGCACCTTTCGACCTTCTCCACCTTCATCGCCGCGGCCCTGGGCCTCGGCCTGAGCTGCTCATGACGGCCGCTGCTGCGTGGTGAACAGGTCGCCGGCCCCGGCGCAGTACGCGGCCTGCAAGGCCCAGCAGGAAGCCGCCGCCACGAGCTTCCTGGCGCAGCTCCGCCCCAAGATTCCGCTCTCTTGAGGCCCGCCAGACTCCGGCGACGCCGCGCTGGCCGCCGGCTGGCGAGCTCAGCGCCGGTGGCGCTCCACCTCCAGCCTCACTTTCGAGTGTGGCGAGGGGTCGCTTCCGAGAGCTGCGTGGGCCGCGCTGCGGCACGAGCCGAGCTCGCCGCGGGCAACGGAGCGCTCGCGTTGAGCGGGGCCGGCAGACTGTCACGTCGCCGGGGTTGGCTCGCGGCGCGGCGCGGGCGTCGGCGCCGCAGCAGTTGGTTGACGGCCCCCGCGGCGAGCTTGGCGACTTCGCGAGGGTCGTCGCTGTAGTCGCGCGCGCAGTCGAACGCCGCAGCGACGACCTCGCCGAGGAGCGGCGCGAAGCGAGTGGGAGAGTTCATGATTCGAGGCTCCAAGTGGTGACACAGCGGTTTTCAGCGAAGGGGGAGACGACTCTCGAGGTCGAAGTACCTGCGGGCGAAAGCCACCAGCGCAACCTCGGAGCGCTGCGCAGAGGAGCGATTGCCGACGAACCGCGCTTCGAGGGCGCGGTCGTGGCGATGCGCGTGTTGCAAGAAGTACAGCCGCGCCGTCGATTCGCCCAGGAGCAGGACCTGCTCCGCGTCCCCGAGCGCGAGCCCGAGCGCCACGAAGAAGTCCCTCACCAGCACCCCGTCAGTCGTCGCTCCCTGCACGGTCGCTGCTTCGGTGTAGTCGGCGTGGACGAAGAACAACCGCGCCCAGCCATGCTCCACGACCACGGCGACACAGCAGGGTCCGGCAGCTGCGGGGGTGGTCTTCATGCGGCGGTCCTTTCGAGGAGCGACGCTCAACGAAGGTGCAACTGGCGGCCCGCGCTCTTCGGCGGCGCGAGCGCCGGCGAGCCGCTCTAGATCTCGACGCTGCTCAACACGTAGGTCGGCTGCGACTCGTACTCACAGCGCACCCCGGTCGGCGTGCTGCTGTCGAGGACGACGACCCGGGCGGCGACGCTCACGGAGCAGTGCTGGCGGTTCTTGACGGCCGCCTTGATCACCCGGAGCGCTTCGCCGTCGAGCACCACCGTCCGCGGGAGGTTGCGGACCTGGTCGATGTTCAGCACCTGCTGACCGTTGACCCAGAGCGCCATGTCGCGGACGCGGGTCTCCACGTCGAACCGCGCGCCGTGGTCGTCGAAGAAGTCGAGGCGCTGGACCTCGAGCTCCACTCGGTTCACGTAGCGGACGGCGGCCTGCAGTTCCTTGATGCTCGCGTAGTCACCTTCTCGGAACAGGTCCACCTTCTGGCCGAACGTGAACTCACACCCGCCGGTCACGCGCTGGGTGTTGACCTGGTACGTCTGCACGTCGTCCGTTCCGGTGATCGTGTCGCCACAGGCGAACGAGCCCGCGTCGATCCGCGCCACCAGCGACCCATTGAGCGCGCGCACGCCGTCCTTCTTGCTGATCCGAATTTCGAGGGGACCGCAGGCCATGAGCGCGAACGAGAAGACGGCGAACGACGCAACTGTGAAGCGAGTCATCGGAGTGCCTTTCGAGAGAGGAGACGTCGCCGGGTGGGTTGCACCCGGCGAGCCAGCGCACGACCGAAGGTCCGTGCCACCCGAAGCGCCTTCGCCGCGTCGGTCGAGGTGCACGAGCGCCGCGGCGGTCCGGCGCGCGCGCGCTCCGACACTGCCCGGCTGCCTCAGGGCGCCGACGGGTGCGGAGCCACAGGTCGGGGCGGGGCAGACTCGAGCTCCGGCGGCAGCGGCGCTGAGTCGGCGTGAGACAGCGGCACCGTCGCCTCGAGAGTGACCCCGACGTCGGTCACCTTGAGGTTCTTGAAGATCTCTTGGATCCGCCCGATGTCCTCGGAGCGCTCGGCATGCACGGACACGAGGATGTTGCCGTCACGCACCTTGCCTTCGTAGCGCTTGGCCACGAACTCAGGGATGCCCATGCCCACCAGCGCGCCGGCCAGCCCGCCGACGGCGGCACCGACCGCCCCGCCGCTGAGCGCGGCGAGCAACGGACCTGCGGCGAGCAAGGGTCCCGCACCGGGAATCGCGAGCGCCCCGAGCCCCATGAGCAGCCCGACGGCTCCGCCGGCCACGCCGCCAGCGCCGACGCCGGTGATCGCCCCTTCCGGTGCCTTGGTGCTCTTCTCATGCGCGAAGTCGCGGGTGCCGCCTCGATCCGGGAACAACACCGAGATGTCGTCGGCGCTGAACCGCGCGCGCTTGAGGTCCTTCACGACGGCGTCGGCGTGGCCGTAGCTGACGACGATCCCGAACACGGCTTTCTTGGTCATTGCGTTGCTCCTTGGGTGGGTGGGTGCGACGGGGCGACCAGAAGCAACTCAGAGGCCGCTTCCCTTGTTGCCTTGTCAGTCGGCAACGCGGCTCTTCGAAGGCCTGTCGTCCGGTGCGCCGTCACCTCTGTCTCGCACCGCGCGGCAGTTCGCCGCGGCGCCGCCGTGCCTGAGGCAGAAACGCCACTTCGGGCGCGCTCGTCGCGCGGGCGCCGAGCCTGGAGCTGAACATGCAACTCGGACTCCGCATGGCTCTCAAAGGCGTCAGACGTGTCGCGCTGTGGGTGGTGCTGAGCTTCGTCGGCTTGGAGTTGGTCTACCTGGTCGCAGCCAACGGGCTCTTGGCGTCCGGCGCCATCCAGCGCGCCTCGAGAACGCGAGGCAGCGCGGTCCAGCTCGACTGGGAGCGCGCCTACTCGCCGTGGCCAGGTCGGGTGTATGCGCGAGGGTACCGGCTCGGGCTCGACGACCCGCTCGGCCAGTTCAGCCTCACCATCGAGCGCGCCCAGTTCGACGTCTCACTGTTTGCGCTGCTCGACCACCGCTTTCACGCTTCGCACGTCCGCGCCGAGGGCGTTCGCTGGAAAGGCCTCGTCAAGGTGCCCGCCGCGGACAGTGCGCAGGCGCGAGTCGCCGCGTTCCCGACCTTCGACGGGCTGGCGAGCCCGGCCGTGCTCGACGACCCGCCGCCGCTGGCGTTGACCGAGGCCCAGCTCGACGGACTGTGGAACGCCCGGCTCGACGACGTCGACGCTCGGCTCGACGAGCTGTGGGTGGAGGAGTACCACTACGAAGGTCCGGCGCGCGTTCGCGGCAGCCTCGAGTACGTGCCGCTGCGAAGGTTGTGGGTCGGCGCGACGTCCATCGAGCTCGATGGCGGCGTGCTGCGCGTGGCGGAGCACTTGGTGTCGCAGGCCGTGCACGCGCTCGTCGTGGTGAACGTCGGTCCGGTCGACGACCTCGCAGGGCCGGGGCCCAGGCTCCTCCAGACGCTGTCGCTCTCGTTCGAGCTCGACGCGGCCATCGCCAGCCTCGCCGCCGTGGAGCTCTACGCCCCGTCGCTCGAGGTGCGTGGGAGCGGCCGGGTCGCGGCGCGGGTGTTCATCGAGCAAGGGAAGCTGCTGCCCGGCAGCTTCGTGCAGGTGACGTCCGGCCAGCTCGACGTCGGCATGGCCGGCTACCAGTTCAGCGGAGCGGGGCATGCGCGCTTCGCGGTGCGCGGCGCGACCGGCGCGCCCACCGTACGGGGCGTCGTGCACGGTCGGTTGACGACGCCGCTGCTCGGCGCTCCCGGCCTTGCCGCGGCGCTGTCGGACGTGAGCACCGAGCTGGAGCTGGTGGACCGGGATCTCACGCAGGGCCTGCGCATCGCTCACGCCTCCGCGACGTTGGGCGAGGCGCGCATCACCCAGACGCACACGCTCGTCGCGCGAATGACCGAGCTGGTCCCGGTCCTCGCGCCTGCGGTGCTGGGACTGGGTCCGCTCGTCGCCACGGGGAGCGCGTACGCCACGCCCGAGTATCGGCTGGTGCGCCTCAAGCGCCTCACCCTGGGTGAGGCAGAGTTGGTGGGCGCGGCGGTCGACGACGGCGCTGGCTGGCGCGGCGTCGCGGCGGGCCACTTCGGCTTCGTGCCCGTGGGCCTGCGGCTCCAGCGCGGAGTGCTCGAGAGTGTGCTCTTCGCGCCGCCGTCGTGGCTGGGGGTCGAGCTGCTGCGGACGGGCATCGAGCCTCAGTGACGCGAAGCGCGGGGCGCCGCAGCGTGGGCTCAGCGCGCCGCTGCGTGCACGGTGCACCGGGCAGCGTGCAGCCGGCGGTCGCGCCGCGCGCGCGTCGACTTGGAGCGCGTCTACCGCGCGACGCCCCGCCCCTGAATGACCCGCACGAGAATGAGCACCACCGCGATGACGAGCAGGACGTGAATGAAGCCGCCCATGGTGGTCGCGCTCACCAACCCGAGAACCCAAAGAACCAAGAGAACCACTGCGATTGTCCAGATCATGACGAGCCTCTTTCCGAAGACCAACGACGTGGTGGGACTGCGTGGAGCCGCTGCGTTGCGCTCGCGAGCGGGGCGCGGCTGGCGATCCAGCGGCCGCGTCGCCGCCTCAGAACGTGACGCCGACCTGCAACCCGGCGGGCCAGCTCACGCGCAGGAGCAGCGCGTTGCGGGCGTTGAAGTGGTACCGAAAGCCCAGGCCGAAGAAGGGCGCGACGAACGTCCCCCAGTAGGCGTCGCGGCCTGGGCCGAAGAGGAACGCCACGCCCAGCTCGGGGAAGAGCGACACGTTCGAGCCCACGAAGAAGTTCCACTGCAGCGCGACGATTGGGTACACGCCGGGGCCTGCCCGAGGGCCGTAGAAGTAGAACAGCTCGGCGCCGAAGCTCAGCGCCAGCTCGTCGTCCACCTCCGTGAGGATGCCCGAGGGAGCCAGCGGCACCTCGAGCCGCACGCCCACGCCGAGCATGCCGTACCAGCCGAAGTCCAGGTGCGCCTCGACGCGGAAGCTCGAGAAGCGGTTCGGGCCGGTGGCCGTGGCGCCGAGCGGGAGCGTGCCGCCGGCATGGAAGACCGAGCTCGAGCTGGCCGCGCTCAAGGACGGCCCTTCGTCGGCCCAGGCGGCGGGAGGCGCGGCGAGCAGCGCGGCGCAGACGCAGGTGACAAGACCGCTCGACGAGCGACGACTGGGCAACATGAGACCCTCCGATGCGGGGCTGAGAAGGACCCGCCAGACCGACCGTTCACGCGCCGTCCGGTCGAGCGCGGAGAACGCGCCCGCCGCGACGCCTGGGCTACTCCCCGTTTGGTGCGAATTGCCTCGCTTGGCCGCTGTGCCTCGGCAGGGTTGCCCCGTTGAGCGCGGCGGCCGCGCGCTGCTCGGCGAGCGCGATCGCCGCGCTGCGCTGGAGGGCCTGAAGGTGCTGGTGCAGCGAGCGGTTGCTGACGGCGTCGAGGAGTGCCTCGAGCTGCGGGGCGGAGAGTTTGGCCAGCGCGGCCTCTGTCGTGGGGTCCATGAGTGCGCGAAGTGCACCGCCTGCGCCAACGGCGGTGCTGCTGGCCGTGGAGACTGGGCGTGGGCTGCGGCACGGCGA
>JALHOS010000333.1 GCA_022842905.1 Myxococcaceae bacterium
CCATTGTGGAAAATTCCCCACTGCTGCCTCCCGTAGGAGTCTGGACCGTGTCTCAGTTCCAGTGTGGCTGATCGTCCTCTCAGACCAGCTACCCGTCGTAGCCTTGGTGGGCCGTTACCCCGCCAACTAGCTGATGGGCCGCGGGCTCATCTTCAGGTGTAAGCTTGTAAACAGTGGCCTACTTTTCCCACAGAGACCGAAGTCCCCGTAAGCTTACCGGGTATTAGCCAGACTTTCGAATGGTTATCCCCGACCCAAAGGCAGATTACCCACGTGTTACGCACCCGTGCGCCGCTCTACTCAGGTTGCCCTTTTCGCGCTCGACTTGCATGTGTTAGGCACGCCGCCAGCGTTCGTTCTGAGCCAGGATCAAACTCTCCAAAAGAAATGGAGTTTGATTGGCTTCCGAAGGTGAGGTCTTTCGACCCAGAGCTTCGGTTGCATCAGGTTGATTCCCCGGGCCGAAGCCAGGGATGAATCAACCAGGAATGACTGCGAGACCTCGCAGTGCTTCTTGGGTTTGCTATCCAGTTTTCAAAGAACAAGCGCATCAACATCAGCGCCCAAACTCGTTTTCGACTTTCCGCGAGGCGCCCCGTTTCGGGAGTCGCGTTCGCGGGAGGGCAGCTTCTACACGATTCTGATCCGCTGCGTCAAGCTTCTTCTTCAAGCTCGCGTCCGGGTTTTTTTCGGATCCGCTGATCAGCTCGTATTCGACTGTCGTCCCCCCTGCCTGCACCTGACTACGACCTGACTTCGAAGCGTACTCCGACTCGCCACTCCCCGACCTGCCCGCCCGCCAGTCCCCCGACACCGTTCCGTCGGAGGGGGGCGCCCTATACAGAGCGGCTGGTTCAGTGTCAAGGCCCCCTTGTCGCTTTTTCTTCGAATCCCAACCGGCCGGAATTAGGCGCTGTGCAGCTCGAGGCCGGTCAGATCCACCCGGCCCCGACGGGTTTGTTCCGCGATCACGATGGCCTTGAGCGTCTGGAAGGCCGACTGCAGGTCGTCGTTGATCACCAAGTAGTCGTAGCTCTCGATGCCGCGCTCGACCTCATGGCGGGCCGCCAGCATTCGCCGGCTGATCACGTCGTCGCTGTCCGTGCCCCGCTGGCGCAGGCGGCGCTCGAGCTCGCCCATGCTCGGAGGAATGATGAAGATCAGCACGGCGTCGGGGTACTTCCGCTTGATCGAGTTTCCCCCCTGCACGTCGATGTCGAAGATCGCGATCTCCCGAGTGGCGAACGCGGTGTCGACGACGCTCTTGGCCGAACCGTAGAAGTTGCCGTGCACCTCGGCGGACTCGATGAACTCGCCGCGCAGGATCATCTTCTGGAACGTCGCGGGATCGACGAAGTGATAGTCGCGCCCGTCCTGCTCGGCGCCGCGGGGGGATCGCGTCGTGTAGCTGATGGAGAACTGCGCCTTGGGCTGGAAGGCCTCGAGGAGCATGCGCGCCAGCGTGGTCTTCCCGGCGCCCGACGGCGCGGACAAGACCAGGAGCAGCCCCGGAGCGACCTGCATGGGGATCTGTGGGTTGGTGTTCATTCGACGTTCTGGACCTGTTCGCGCACGCGCTCGAGCTCGGTCTTGAGCGCGACGACGTGGAGGGCGATCTCGGCGTCCTGGCTCTTGGAGCCGGTGGTGTTCACTTCGCGATGCATCTCTTGGACGAGGAAGTCCAGCTTGCGCCCGACCGCCTGTCCAGATCGCAGCAACGCACGGAACTGGCTCACGTGGGACTCCAGGCGCGTCAACTCTTCGGCGACGTCCGTGCGCTCGGCCAGCAGCACGACCTCCTGCGCGACGCGGGCGGGATCGAGCGAACCTGCGCCCAGCAGCTCCGCGACCCGCGCGCCCAGGCGTTGGCGGTACGCGGTGAGCACCTCGGGGAGCCGGGCACGAATGGCGGCACACCCGGCGACCACCAGCTCGAGTCGGGCTTCGAGGTCCTTGAGCAGCGCGGCGCCCTCGGTGAGCCGCATGGTCGCCAGCTGAGCCAGCGCCGCCTGGAGCGCCTGCTCGAGGGCGGGCTCGACCGCGGTCAGATCTACGGGAGGTTCGTCCAGCTTGAGCACGCCAGGGAGGAGCGCCACGTCCCGCAGGGACAGGTCGGCGGGCACGTTCAGCGGGCGGGCCAGGCTTCGCAGCGCCTCGACGTACGCTTGCGCGAGGGGCAGATCGACCTGGGGCGCGACGCCGGCGGCGCTCTTCCCAGCCCGCCGCACCGAGACGTCGACCGCGCCGCGACCGAGCTTGTCCTTGACGAGACGCTGAACCACCGGCTCCAGCGCGGACAGCTCCTTGGGGAGCCGACACTTCAAGTCGAGGAACTTGTGGTTCACCGAGCGGACTTCGACCGACAGCTCGTCGTCCCCTGCTCTACCCCGGCCTGAGCCGAAGCCGGTCATGCTGTGCACCATTTTCCAGCCCTAAGCCGACTCGCGGTGGGAATTCAACCGCGAGCCGCGTCCAGCGAGGCGATGACGGCGGTGGAGCTGTGGTCCTTCGGATCCCCGGCGACCGCGGACACGCCGCCGTACGCACGCACTTCTTCGCGCTCGGGAATGGACTCCGGCGTGTAGTCCGTGCCCTTCACGTGGACCTCAGGGCGCAGCGAGCGGATCACCCCACGGACATCGTCTTCGTCGAACACCACGACCAGATCGACACACGCCAGCGCGTCGAGCAGCTCCGCCCGCTCTGCTTGAGGAATGACGGGCCGCCCTGCCCCCTTGTACCGCCGGGTGGACGAATCGCTGTTCACCGCGACCACCAGGCGGTCGGCGAGCGCGCGCGCTCCCTGCAGGTAGCGCAGGTGCCCGACGTGGAGCAGATCGAACACGCCGTTGGCGAGCGCGACGCGCTGCCCGGTGCCGCGCCAGTGCGCCACCTGCGCCGCGGCTTGGGCCAGAGAGACGATCATCGCGCGAGCTCCGCCAGCAGCTCCGCCGCGGAGACCGTCGCGGTGCCAGCCTTCTGGACGACGAGCGCTCCGGCGACGTTGGCGATCTGCGCCGCGTCGAGCGGTGCCGCCCCGGCTCCGAGCCCGAGCGCGAGCGCCGCGAGCACGGTGTCGCCCGCTCCGGTCACGTCGACGGCCTCTTCGGCGCCATGCACCGGGATGAAGCGCGTCGGCTCACGTCCGAGCGTCAGCGCCATGCCCCGCTTCCCTCGCGTGACGACGAGCACCCGACAGCCCAGCGTTTCGAGCGCCGCCCGAGAAGCCCGCGCCACCTCGGCGTCGGTCCGCACGGGGAGCCCAGTGAGCGCCGCGAGCTCGGGCTCGTTCGGCTTGCAGAGCGTCAGCCCGGTGAAGGAGCCCAGCGCGTACCTCGAGTCGACACAGACCGGCGTCCCCGCCGCCGCGAACGCCTGGAGGACGGCGAGCACCTCGGCCCCGACGACTCCCGCGCCGTAGTCGGACACCATGATCACGTCGGCGTCGCGGGCGGCAGCGCGGACGGCGCGCGCGAGGCGCTGGCGGACCACAGCACCAAACGACCCTTCCGCGCCGCGGTCGATCCGCAACATCTGCTGCCGCGTCGTGCTGACGGCGCCGGCGAGCACCCGCGTCTTGGTCTCGGTCTGAGGAACGTCGATACAGCGCACGCGCATGCCCGCCCGCCGCAGGAGGCGGCGCAGCTCGGTGCCCACCAGATCGCGCCCAACGGCACCGACGACGGTCACGCTCGCGCCCAAGCTGCGGGCGTTCGCTGCCGCGTTCGCACCTCCTCCGAGCTTCACCTCTTCGGCTTCGTGCCGCACGACGAGCACCGGCGCCTCGCGGCTGACGCGCTCGGTGCGGCCGTACACGTAGTGATCCGCGACGAGGTCGCCCACGACCAGGACTCGAACGCGTGCCAATGCGCGGGCCAGCTTCACGTCGCGCCTTTCACCCCAACCCTGCTCAATCGACAAGCGACGAAGGCGCCGCTTCGACCGGCCAGCCCGTCACGCCACTGAGGGCGGCGCTGAGGCCCGCCGTCGGGGCCACGCTCAACCCCAGGACCAGCTGCGCGAATCCCGGCGGCAGTCGCTCGGCGTCCTTCTCGGTCGCGGCGATCGGCACGCTCAGGCTCGCCGCGACGGAGCGCACGTCTTCCAGCTCCACGGGGTGAAAGGGGTGGTGGTCGGGAAACTCGAAGTGCCGGAGCACGGCGACGCCGGCGCGCTCGAGATCAGCTCGAACACGCTCAGACCGCGCGACCCCGGTGACGAGCACGCAGCGATCGACACCAGCCGGGCCTGCTCGCCGCTGGACGAAGCGCAGGGGCGCCGTGGGCAACCCGGCGAGGGGCGGCTCACTTCCGTCGCGCAGCAGCACCAGGGTCGCTCGAGCGATCGCACCGAGCGGCTCCCTCAGCGGCCCGCGTGGCAGGACGTGGCGATTCGGGATGTCACTCCAGACGAGCAGGTCGACGTCCCGCGCCAGGCGCCG
Organism: Myxococcaceae bacterium; assembly: GCA_022842905.1. GTDB lineage: Bacteria > Myxococcota > Myxococcia > Myxococcales > Myxococcaceae > JALHOS01. The sequence continues at coordinate 4,442 of JALHOS010000333.1, forward strand.
GTGCTGAAAGCCGTCGTCGAGGATCGCCACGTCGCAGCCCGCGGCTTGGGCACGTTGAGCCGCCGCGACTCGGTCCGCGTCCACGTACACGCTCACGCCCGGGCACCGCCGAGCCAAGAGCAGCGGCTCGTCGCCCACGTGCTGCGGCGGCGGGAGCGCCGTCGAGTCGAACTCCACCGGCTCGACGCTGGTCCGCCCGTACCCCCGCGAGAGGATCGCCACCTTCTTCCCGGTGCGCTGCGCCCAGCGCGCGAGGAACTCCACGACGGGCGTCTTGCCTGCGCCGCCGACGACGAGGTTGCCCACGGAGACGACCTGCAGCCCGGGCACCTCAATGGGGCGAAGCCCAAAGCCCCTGAGCTTCACGGCGAGGAGAAAGCAGAGCGCGGCTGGTGCGAGGAAGAGCTGGGCCAGCGCGCCCCACCTCGGTCGGCCGTACCACAGCGCGTAGGCCAGCCGCCTCATGGTGAGCCCGCCGCTTCGTACAGCGCCAGCACGTCAGCAGCGACGTCCGCGGGTGAGCGCAGCGGCACCTGGCGACGGCTCGCCCCGAGCGCGGCTTCGGCGAGCTGTCGTGCGTCAGGACTGACCACGACGTCGGCGTACGACGCCGCGGCGCCTTCCGCTACCGCGACGACGCGCACCCCACACGCCTTCGCCTGGGCGGCCGCGCGCGCCGCGAAGTCGTTGCCCAAGCCGAGGATCCAGACTTCGTCCAGCGCCGACAGCCAGCGGACGAACGCCTCGCCCGACTGGTACCCGGCAAAACACACGGCGTTGCTGAGCCCGAGCGCGGCGACCCGCTGTCGGACGACCGGCTCGTCGACGCCGTCGCCGACCAAGACGAGTCGAGCCTCGCTGGCGCGTGCGCGGAGCTGGGCGAAGGCGTCGACCGCGACGAGGTGTCGGCGCGAGGGCTGGAAGGTCGAGACCATGCCCACCAGCGGCCCTGCCCCAAGGCCCAGCGTGGCGCGCAGCGCGGCGCGATCAGTCGCAGGTGCGAACGCCGGGCCGACGAGGGCCGGGAGCAGCATGGCCTTCGCGCCACGGGGCAGCCGCGCGAGCAACTCCTCGAACGCCACCGTCCACGCCGCGGCCTTCGGAGTCCACCGCGACAGCGAGCGGGGGGCGTGGATCGATCGAATCAGCGTGGCCTTCGACCCAGAGAGGCGAGCCAACAGGTGATCGTGACTGAAGTGGCAATGCAGGACGTCGTACTCGAGCGAAGCAAGGCGGCGGACGTCGCGCCAGAGCGCGCGCGGCCCGGACTTCACCGACAACTCGAGGCCGACGTCGGCGAGCAGGCCCACGGCCGCGAGCCTGGGCACCAGGGGCTCCTCGGCGGCGGTCTGCGTTCGCTCGCGATCGCACGCCACGAGCACTTCGTGACCGAGCCGGCGCTGCGCGAGCGCGAGCTCGACGATTGCCTCGGCGGGCCCGCTGAAGAACGGCGTGGAGACGAGGTGGAGGACGCGCACTACGTGTTCACCGGGAGGAGCCGTGAGATGCCCGCGGCGATGCGATCCGACGCGCCGGAGACCTGCCCGACCGCGGCGTGCGCCATGTCTCCGAGGGCGCCCAACGCGCCGGGCTTCTCGAACAGCTCGGTGAGCACACGCAGCAGGTGTTCGCCGTCCTTCACCTGAATGCCACCTCGGCCGACGAGCACCTGCACGGAGTCGTGGAAGTTCTCCATGTGCGGCCCGAACAGCACCGCCTTTCCCGCCGCCGCCGGCTCGAGGATGTTCTGGCCGCCCCGGGTGGTGAAGCTGCCGCCGACGAAGACGACGGTGGCCAGGCCGTACGCGCGCCCGAGCTCGCCGATGGTGTCGAGGACGACGATCGGCGCGTCGGCCGTGTTGCCTTGTGATCTGCGAGCGACCGCGAAGCCGGCCTGGGCGCACACGGCGACGACGCGCTCGGCGCGATCGATGTAGCGCGGCGCGACCACGAGTCGGAGCGTGGGCACCCGCTCGCGCAGCCGCCGGTAGACGTCGACCACCGTCTCTTCTTCACCCTCGTGCGTGGAGCCGGCGATCCACACCGGCGCGTCGGACGGGAAACCCAGCGCCGCACGGAGCACTTCGTCGGCGCCGGCCTGCGCGAGAGGGAGCAGCGCGTCGAACTTGGTGTTGCCGGCGACCTGCACACGATCGGGCCGAGCGCCCAACGACAACGCCCGCTCCGCCTCGTCGGCTTCGCGCATGAGGAAGAGATCGATGTCGTCGAGCGGGTTGCCGATCGCGTTGAACAGCAGCCGATACCGAGCCAGGTGGCCTGGCGAGAAGCGGCCGTTGGTGAGGACGATTCGCGCGCCGAAGCGCTTGGCGGCGCGGATCAGGTTGGGCCAGATCTCCGTGTACTCGAGCACGAGCACGTCGGGCCGAATCGCGCGGGTGGCGCGGCGGGTGGCGCCCCACAGATCCCACGGCGCGAACACGACGGCGTCGACGCGCTTGGCCAGCCGCTCCTTGGCCATGAGGTAGCCCGTGTTGGTCATGGTGCTCACGACGATCGCCGCGCTGGGGTGCTGCGCACGGAGCCGCTCGATGATCGGCGAGAGCGCGAGCAGATCACCCGCGCTGGCGCCGTGCAGCCAGACGCGCGGGCGGCCGTCCTGCGGAAGCGCCCCCGGTGTGTAGAAGCCCAGCCGCTCAGCCCACCCGTCCCGGGTCTTGCGAAAGACGAGGAGAAAGGGCGCCAGGCACAGGAACACGAGCGTGCTGAGGACGACGTAGAGCAAGCGCATGGGTGCCAAAGGCGTCGCGGGAGGCGCTGCCGTCTAGCGCGATCCGTCGTTCGGGTCACCGCCGAGCACATTGTCCACTCGACAAGCGCGCCGCGGCTCCTCACAGTGCTCGCGCGCATGAACCTGCTGCTCGTGGAGCCCTCCGAGCTCGAGTCGGACGGGACGGTGACGCTGACTGGGCGGCGGCTGCGTCATGCCCGGGACGTGCTGCGAGCCCAAGCACAGGACACGCTGCGGGTTGGCGTCTTGGGCGGCGGGATCGGCACGGGGCGTGTGATTGAGCTCAGCCGGGAAGCGCTGCGGCTGGCGGTCACGTTGAACGCCGAGCCCCCGCCGCGCGCCCAGGTGGATCTGGTGTTGGCGATGCCGCGGCCCAAGGCGCTCAAGCGCGTCGTGGCGGCGATCGCCTCGCTCGGCGTCGGCCGAGTAGTGTTGCTCAACGCCGCGCGGGTGGAGCCGAGCTACTTCGACAGCAAGGTGTTGTCGGCGGACTTCCTGGCGGAGCACGTGGCGCTGGGGCTCGAGCAGGCGAAGGACACCATCGCGCCGACGTTCGAGGTTCGGCAGCGGTTCCGCCCCTTCGTCGAGGACGAGCTCACGGCGTGGCTCACAGCGAGGACGAGGCCTCTGGTGCCGCACCCCGGCGCGGTCGTACCGCTGCGGCCGGTGCCACAGGCCGAGCACGTGACGCTGGCCATCGGGCCCGACGGCGGGTGGGTGCCCTTCGAAGTGGAGTTGTTGGCCGCGCAGGGCTTCGTGCCGGTGAGCCTGGGGCCGCGGATTCTGCGCGTGGAGGTCGCGGTGCCGGCGATCCTCGGTGCGGTTCGCGCGGCGGGCTGAAGCGCGCGACGTACCGTGGCCGCCGGGCAAGTTCTCTCGTCGCCCGGCACGCGCAGCGACAGCCCCCACACCGAGAGCAGCCGACGGGCTGACTGAGTCGAGCGACGCAGGCAGCTGCAGTTGCGAACTTCTGCGGTCGGAGCCGAGGTGCCGGCGGCGCCGATGGTGCCGCGGGCCAAGCGTCAACGCGCGTGTCGGCCGCGTCGAGGCACGTCCCCACCCGACATGCGTGTTCGCCCTTTCACCGTGCCGACTGTCGACGGCGGGCGCCCTCTGCGCCGTTGCAGCGAGAGAGCACACGCAGCGAACAGCGCGGCCGACGACCAGTCGACGTGAACACACCCGCAGCCGCCGTTCGCGCCCGAGCCTCCGCCGCTCCCGCCACCACCGCCGCTTCCAGCAGGTCCGCCGCCACCCGCGGCCGCGGCACCACCGACCCCTGCCGTACCGCCCGTCCCACCGAGCCCAGCACCACCACCGACGCCCGCGCCGGC
>JALHOS010000334.1 GCA_022842905.1 Myxococcaceae bacterium
GGCGCGGCGTGAGGTGCTGAGCGCCGGGCTGGTTCGCCGCGGGCGCCTGCGACGCCGCGACCGGAGTGGCTCACGGCCGCTTCGCGACGGCTCGCTCGACCTGTCCGACCAAGAACCGCTCATCGTCGAACACGTGCGCCTTCCAGTCTGGCTGGGCCACGTCGAGGAGGAACGACAGGTACATGCCCAGCGCGTAGAAGTAGCGCTTCCCCATGCCGCCGATGCCGACCAGCTTCGAAGGTGGCAGGCCGCGGGACGCCTTGAAGTGCTGGAAGGTCGGCTCGGCCGCGAGGCCTTCTTCGCGCGGTGGGTCGATGAGGTACTTCGCTTCGACGTAGCGGGCGGTGCCTTCGACGAACGTGAGAAACCCGTCCAGCGTCCACGCCTGCCGTCGTGGGTAGGCCGCCTCGAGCGCAGGCTCGAAGGCGACGCGGCGGGCCTCGTAGCGGCGCAGCCACGTGGCCAGCGCCGTGCGCGCCTGCTCGGGCCCCGGCGTGCCGTCGACGGCTGCTCGGAGCAGCTCGAACTCGGCGGTCACCGCGGCGCGGTAGCCCTCGTCCGTGGCGTAGAACTTCGCCAGCTCGTCCGGCCCGACTGGCGGCGCGGCCGAAGCCCAGCGCTCCGTGAGCGCCCTGGCGCGTGGGTGCCACAGCTGGCTGGCGTGGAAGCCTTCGTGCACGAAGACGCCCAGCCACTCGTCCGCGGGAGACTGTGTGAAGCCAGGGTGATTGGCGTGGAGGCCACGCCAGTCATGCACCACGAAGACTGGACTGGCGTCAGCGCTGCCTTCCAAACGAACGCTCGCGACTGTCCCGACCAGGGCCGCCTTCAGGGCGTCATACGGTACCTGTTGGCCGCCGAGGGAGACGGGTTTGGGATTGAAGCGGACCGGGTGCCCACCCAAGGTCTCTCCGGTCGGCACGAACACTTCGGCCGTCGGCGCCGCGGGACAGTTCACCAGCCACTGGGCGGTGGCGTCGAACACCAACACACACGCGGAGCCCGGCTTCAGCAGAGACCACTCCGTGAGCGCGCGCTCGAGGCCCGCGACGCCAGCGCTCACCAGGGCGTGGCGGCCGCTGCCCAGCGGGACGACGCCCGCGTTGGATGACGGTGAAGGCACAGCGTCGCGCTTGCCTTCCGCTCGCGGCGCCGCGCAGGCCAACAGCCCCAGGACCGTCGTGAGCCCCAGCCTCCGGAGGAGTGTTCTCATCGGCCCGTGCGTAGCACGACGCGTCTGGACCGCCGGCCGCATCACCTGCGTGCAGGCCGGCACCGCGCAGATTTTTCAGCCGCCCGCCAGCGCATGTCAGGGCGCCCACGAGCGCACCCTTCTTGCACTGCGTCACGCGCATGCAACCACGCGCGCGCTGGGTCTACGGGCTGGACGAGCTGCCGCAGCTCACGAAGCGGCTCCCGAAGTTCGACGACGTCAAAGCCTTGCTCGGGGGCAAGGGCGCCAACCTCGCGGAGATGACGCGGCTGGGCCTCCCCGTGCCGCCCGGCTTCACCGTCACGACGGAGGCCTGTCGCGCGTACCTCAAGGCGAAGGCGGTCCCCAAAGGCCTGTGGGCCCAGTTCGACGACGCGCTCAGGGCGCTGGAGCACAAGACGGGCAAGGTCCTCGGCGATCCGTCGCGGCCGCTGCTCGTGTCCTGCCGCTCGGGCGCGAAGTTCTCCATGCCCGGCATGATGGACACCGTCCTCAACCTGGGCCTCAACGACGAGACGGCCAAGGCGCTGGCGCGGGAAACGGGCGACGCGCGCTTCGCGTATGACGCGTACCGACGCCTGGTGCAGATGTTCGCCACCGTCGTGCTGGGCCTGCCCGACGAGCCGTTCGAAGCCCTGCTGCTCGAGCGCCGCACGGCCCGCGGCGTGGAGAACGACGCGGCGCTGCCGGCGGCAGACTTGGAAGCGCTGACAGGCGCCTTTCAAGCCCTGGTGAAGGACAAGACGGGCACCGACTTCCCCCAAGCGCCGGTGGAGCAGCTCCGCGCGGCGACGGAGGCCGTCTTCAAGTCGTGGCTGGGCAAGCGCGCGCAGGACTACCGCAAGGCGGCGGGCATCCCCGACGACCTGGGCACCGCCGTCAACATCGTCAGCATGGTGTTCGGGAACATGGGCGCCACGTCGGCCACCGGCGTGGCCACCACGCGCAACGTGTCCACCGGCGAGAACCAGCTCGAAGGGGACTACCTGATGAACGCGCAGGGCGAAGACGTCGTCGCCGGCACGCGGCCGACCAAGCCCATCGCCCAGCTCGCGCAGGAAATGCCCGAGGCGTTCACCGAGCTCAGTCGCATCGCCCGGCTCCTCGAGCGCCACTACCGCGACGTCCAGGACATCGAGTTCACCGTCGAGCGCGGCACGCTGTACATGTTGCAGACGCGCGACGCGAAGCGCACGGCGCAGGCCGCGGTCAACATCGCCGTCAGCTTGACGCAGGAGAAGCGCATCACCCGGGACGAAGCGCTCGTGCGCGTCAGACCCGAGCACGTCGACTTCTACCTGCACCCGCAGTTCGACCCGGACGCGGTGAAGGCCGCGCGGTCCGCCGGCCGACTCATCGCCACGGGCCTCAACGTGTCACCCGGCGCCGCCGTCGGGCAGCTCGCCTTCGACGCCGACACCGCCGAGGCGTGGGCCAAGCAGAAGAAGTCCGTCGTCATGATTCGCCCCGAGACGAAGCCCGACGACGTGCACGGCATGCTCGCGGCGAAGGGGATCCTCACCAGCCGCGGCGGGCGCACGTCCCACGCGGCGCTCGTGGCGCGACAGTTCGGCAAGCCCGCGGTGGTGGGCGTCATGGCGCTCGAAGTCGACGCCGAGGCGCGCACCGCTTCGGTCAAGCGCGCCAACGTCATCTTGAAGGAAGGCGACTGGGTGTCGCTGGACGGCACGACGGGCGAAGTGTTCGCGGGCCAGCTTGCCACGCGTGCGCCCGCGCTCGACGACCCCAAGCTGCTGACGCTGCTGCGCTGGGCGGACCAGACCCGCACGCTCGGCGTGTGGGCCAACGCCGACTACCCGAAGGACGCGGAGCGGGCGCGGCAGCTCGGCGCCGAGGGCATTGGCCTGTGCCGCACCGAGCACATGTTCTTCGAGACGGACCGGCTGCCCGTGGTGCAGGCGCTCATCTTGGCGAGCACCGACGAAGAGCGCGGCAAGGCGCTGGCGACGCTGCTGCCGCTCCAGCGCAGCGACTTCGAAGGGCTCTTCCGGGCGATGAACGGCTTGCCGGTGACGATTCGCCTCATCGACCCGCCGCTGCACGAGTTTCTCCCTCGGTACGACGAGCTGCTGCGCGAAGTCACGCAGCTCGAGACGCGGGCCAGCTTCATGACGAGCGACACGTTGGAGCTCGGCGCCGCGCTCGCGCAGAAGCGCAAGGTGCTCACCGCCGTCGAGGCGCTCAAGGAAGAGAACCCCATGCTGGGCCTGCGCGGCGTGCGCCTGGGCATTCACATGCCGGCGTTGGTGCGCATGCAGGTCCGCGCCATCTTCGAAGCTGCCTGCGCGTGCGTGAAGGCGAAGGTGAAGGTTTCGCCGAAGATCATGATTCCGCTCATCGCCCACCAGAACGAGCTGACCGCCGAGCGGGAGATGCTCGAGGCCGAAGCGAAGGCGGTGATGGCGGAGCAGGGCGTCAAGGTGAAGTACCAGTTCGGGACGATGATCGAGATTCCCCGGGCGGCGCTCACCGCGGACCAAATCGCCGAGCAGGCGGAGTTCTTCAGCTTCGGCACGAACGACCTGACGCAGACGACGTTCGGCATCAGCCGCGACGACGCGGAGACGGGCTTCCTCACCGAGTACCTGCAGAAAGGCATTCTCACCGAGAACCCGTTCGCCACCCTGGACGAGAGAGGGGTCGGCGAGCTCATGCGCCAGGCGGTCGCCAAGGGCCGCGCGACGCGCCGGGGCTTGGACGTCGGCATTTGCGGGGAGCACGGCGGCGACCCCAGGTCCATCGACCTCTGCCACCGGCTGAACCTGAACTACGTGTCCTGCTCACCGTTCCGCGTGCCGGTCGCCAGGCTCGCCGCGGCGCATGCGGCGCTCGCGGAGAAGGCCCGGGCGACGGACGCGCGTAGGCGCAAGGGCCCCAAGCGCTCGCGGTGACGTTGGGGCCAGCCTTCACGCTTCCGCTCGGGGCCCGTCGAGCGCGCTGGCCTCCGTCACGGGCGGCGCTGGCGCCTCCTCGGTGCCCGTCGCATGGCGCGCCTCTCCCGCCTATTGCGCCCGGTAGCGGACACGCAGCTCCACCCACTCGAGCCGCACCCGCGACGCCCGAGCGGGTGCGTTGCCGAACGCCGGCCGGACGCCGACGTGCACTCGCTGCTCGGGGCCGGAGAAGAGCGCCTCGATTCGGGCCGGGTCCGTCGTGCGCCAGCTGACGTCTGCGGCCGCTGACTCCGACGTCGTCCCGGAGGCTTCGGGCCACAGCGTGCCGTTCTTCGAGAGCAGCAGGCTCACGCCTGAGGCCGCGGGGTACGAGCCTGAAGCGCCCGCGCGCGCCACCACCTCGACCGCGGTGACGACGTCGCTCGGCCCGCGCCCCATGGCCGAGCCGTCGAAGGTGACCACCAGGCCAGGTCGTGTCGTCGTGTCGACTCGCCACTCCCAGAGCTCGTTGGTGACGAAGGCGTTGCGCATGCCTCCGAAGGAGATGAGCCGGTGGCGAAGTGAGTCGAACGCGACGTCGACCGAGATGAGCCCCGTGGGCCAGGGCGTGAGCCGCGAGCTCGGGGCCTCGTCTTCCCAGCCTTGGGCGTCGCTCCACCGAAAGACGTCATCCGCCGCGCGTGAGCCGCCGAAGAGCACCGCGGAGCCGTGCGCGGAGTCGTAGGCCCAGCCAGGGCTGACCCGCGTCCCGGGGTGGCTCAGGGGGGCGAGCAGGGGCAGGAGCGCGAACTGTCCGGTGACGGTGTTTCGCTCCCACAGGTCGCCCACGGGCCCGGCGGAGGTCAGGCCACCGAACAGCAGCAGGCGCCGCCGCGCGGTGTCGAAGAGGAGGCCCGCGCCCGAGCGCGGTGAGGGTCCTCCCGAGAGCTGTTCCCAAGTTCCACCGTCGGGAGCCCACTCCCAGTATTCGCCGTTGCGGACGTCGAGGCTCGTCGTCCCTCCGAAGAGGGCGAGCCGACCCCGCGAGGAGTCAAAGGCGCTCGACGCCCTCAAGCGCGGAGACGGCCAAGCGCTGGGGAGCGCCGCTGGCGTCCGGTTCTCCCAGGTCCCCGCATCGCCGTCCCACTCCCAGAGGTCGTTGAGCGCGGTGAGGGTCGGGCTGCCGCCACCAAAGACGAGCGTCCGTGCTCGGACGTCGTCGAACGCCGTGGTGTGCTCGAGCCGAGCAGCCGGCCAGGCCGGGGGAAAGGAGGTGGGGGTTCGGTTCTTCCAGCGCCCCTCGACGCCGTCCCACTCCCACAGCTCCCGGTTGACGTCGGCGGTGGTGCTCCTGCCTCCGAAGACGACGAGCTGGCCGCGCGCCGAGTCGAAGGCCACGCTCAGCTCGCCGCGGGGTGCGGGCCACACTCCCGCGTCGCTCGGGCCGCTCCAGCCCGCGTCCGACGGGGACCAGCGCCAGGTCTCGTTCGTCGCGAAGCCGTTGACCAACGCGCCCCCCACCAGCAGCGCCTCGGACCGCGCCGTGTCGTAGGCCAGGGCGGTACGGTCTCGGCTCGCTGGCCACTCGTCCGTCGGCGGCACGTTGGTCCACGCGCCGGTGGCCGCCGACCATTCCCACAGCTCGGCGTTCTTGGCGCCGGTGCGGCCCGCGCCACCGAAGGAGAGGAGCCGGCCCCGCGTTCGGTCGTAGGCCACGCCGTGTCCCTGGCGCTCTGACGGCCAGCTGCTGCCCAGTGGCGCGAGGCGCTGCGTCCAGGTCCCGGCCGCGGGGTCCCACTCCCAGAGCTCGGAGCTCACCGTCGTCGCGTACGCCCCGCCGAAGACGAGGACCTTGGCGCGCGCGACGTCGTAGGCCGCGCCGTGCTTCCAAAAGCCCCTCGGCCAGTTCGACGGCCGCGGCCGCACCGTGCGGTCCGTCCAAGTGCGGGTCTGCGCCGACCATTCCCAGACCTCGTGCAGCGACGACCCGAGGGACTGGCCGCCGATCAAGACGGCGACGCCCCGCGCTTCGTCGTACGTCAGCGTCGCGAACTGCCGTGCCTGGGGCCACGCTGCCGGCCGCGGGGAGGGTGTCAGCGGGGTCCAACGCCCTTCGACACCGTCCCACTCCCAGAGGTCGTCGACTTCACTGGTGGCGGTCTGGCCCCCAAAGAGCAGCACCCGCGCTCGGCGGTCGTCGTACGCGAGGACGTGGCCGACGCGGCCCACCGGGGCTTCGGCCTGCCCCACGTTTGGCGTCCGCTCAATCCACTGTCGGTCGACGGCGTCCCATTCCCAGAGGTCCGCGGCTCTCGTCTGGCCAGCGACGAGGCCGCCGAAGAGCACGACCCGGCGCCGCGCGGAGTCGTACGCGACGGCGTGGTCGGCGCGCACGGCCGGCGTCACCCCGCGCTGCGTGAAGTCGTGACGACCGCCGCGCTCGACGCCGCCGTCGAGCACCAGCTCTTCGGCGTTCGCCCTGGCGTCGGTGACGGGGCTGAGCGCAGCGAACGCGTCGAGGCGGTGCGGGTTCTCGAAGAGCCGCCCCTTCACCTTCCCCGCGAGCGTGGCGATCCACTCCACGTTCCTGACGGCGGCCACAGCGCTCGCGTTGCAGGCCTGGTCGACGGCGCGAACCCCGACCGTCGGGCGATCGACCGTGTTGAGCGGCACGCTGACGCCGCCGTCCCGGGGACCGACCAGCACGAGCGGCAAGTCGTCGATCCAAACCTCGAGGGACTCCGTCGGCCCCACGGCCCCGGCGGCGACGTCCAAGCTCATGCCGGGCGCGCGGTGCTCCCGGCCCCAGGGCGCGCGGACCAGGACCAGACCCCCGTCGGACTCGACGTCTGGGACGGCCGGAGGTGAGCGGTCGACAGGCAGCCGGGTCCGCAGCGGGCGACGCGCTTCGTTGCCCACGACGTCGACGACACGCGCCTCGAGCACCAGCGGCCCGTCAGCGCTGGCGCCGCCGTCGAGCGAGACGAAGCTGAAGTGCGTCGCCGTCGCGGACTCTTGGGCGAAGGCGAATTGGCCGCCCGCGCCCTCCAGCGCGGCCGTCCCTACTTCGTCGAGCGAGAACTCGACCCGCACTCGGGCGCCCACGCCGAGCGCGTCCGGGCGGGGCAACGGGCAGCCTGCGGGCGGGAGCACGGCGACGCGCTCGGTCGGTTCCAGCACGTTGGGCGCGGTGAAGTCGAAGCGGGCTTGCCGTGCGACGGACTGGGTGTTGCCGGCTTCGTCGGTCGCGCTGGCGGTGAACGTGTGCGCGCCCTCGCCCGCGTCCGGCGGCACTTCGCCGCGGCAGGCGCACCGTCCCGCATCGCAGGCGCAGTCCGTCAGCGTCGCGTCGTCCAGGGTGGCGCGAACGGCTGCCGTCGGCGGGTCGACGGTGAAGTCGAGCCGGAACTCGCGATGGCCCGGCTGGCGGCTGAAGTGGCTTCCAGGCGTCAGGCCGCCGTCGAGCCGACGCAGGAGCACGACGTCCAAGACGCTCGGCGGGGTCGCGTCGACGCGGAGCGTGCTGGTGAGGAGCGTGTCCTGCGCGCGGTTCCCGGCCTGGTCCGCCAGGCCCTCGAGCGTGAAGCGGTGCTCACAGTCGGCCGCGGGGAGCCGGGGCGCGGCGAACTCGAGCAGGGCCCCCTCGCGCGTCCTGAGGTCGACGGCCACCCCCGCGTCGCAGGAAGAGGTCGCCCGCAGCCGCACGCCGGACTCGGCCGGCTCCGACGTCGTGACGCGCAAGGCGGTCGCCTCGTCGGGGCGCACCACGAGCGACTGGCCGGGGCGCGGCGCGGTGAACGCGCTGTCGATGACCCTCGGGGGCGTGAAGTCGAAGGTGACGACGCCGAGCGGCTGAGCGACCGCCTCCACGCCGTTGGTGCCCACCAAGTCCGCGACGAGCCGGACCGGGCCTTCGGGGTCCACCGCTGCGTCCGCGACGGAGATGAAGGCGTAGGACTCGTTCGCGCTCGATTCCAAGGTGAGCGCGCGTGGCCCGCTCGCTGCGAGCAGCGACACCACCGGCGGTGCCGCGAGCGGCTGGCTCGCCGTCAGCCGGACACGCAAGGTCGTTCCGTGGCGCAACAAGCTGGGCCCGACGACCACGTCCACTGCGCGCGGGGCTTCCCCGGCTGTCGCTGCCGGCCGAAGGCACCTGCCCACGCGCGGGTTGCAGACGAAGCCCGCGGGACACTGTCCGTCCGCACATGTCACCTGGGCGCTGCTGGGGAGTTCGGCGTCGAAGCTGCACGCGGCGAGCAGGGACAGGGCAACGGCAGGTCGGAAGCGCATGCGAGCGGCCGACTGTAGCGTGCGAGCCGCCGGCGAGGCGGGCCGCTCGCGCGTGCCACGAGCGGCGACGCTCGAGCTGGGCGCGGCGCGGCGCTTCTTCGGCGGCGCG
>JALHOS010000335.1 GCA_022842905.1 Myxococcaceae bacterium
CAGGCATGAACGCCCTGCTGGACGCCAGCGTGCTCTCAGCCCGGGCCACCACGACGACGAGGCTCAACACGTCATCGACGACTGTCCGGATTTATGCGGATCTCGGAGACCACCCACAGCTAGGCCGCGCGCTGCGAACTCGATGCGAGGGCCGACGCAACCAGGCGCAGCGGATCCACCGCGGTGCCTTCGGCGAGCTGGCTGAACAGCTGCCCCGACAGCCGCGCCACTTCGTCTCGGCTCACCTTGGCCCCGGGGCCCTTCTCCTCGAGCTGGCGCAGCGTGGCGAACGCGAGGAGCAGCGCGAGCGACGTAAAGCCGACGAAGCCCACGGGAGAGCCAGCGCGCTGAAGCGCGTTGACGTACTCGGCGGCGAGGTGGAGGTCCTGCTTGGCCTTGGCCAGCGCACCGGCGAAGCCCAGCGTGTCCGGCAGGAAGATGCGCCCCGCCGCCCGGTCCTGCGCGCTGTCCTTGAGAATGTTCACCAGCTGCAGCCCTTCACCGAACGCGCGCTCGGTGCGGCCCAGCGTGCCCGCTTCGGCGGCCAGCTGCGGTGCGTCGAGCAGGAACACCGCGGTGAGCAGCTCGCCGACGAGGCCGGCCACCACGTAGCAGTACTGCTCGAGCTCGGCCTCGGAGCCCAAGCGCACGTTGCCCAGCGCGTCGGCGCGGGCGACGTGCTCCGCCATGCCGCAGGCCATGCGCACCACCTGCGCTTCGACGACGTCGCGGTGGGGCTTGGGCAGGGCCTCGAGCGCGGCCAAGAGCTCCGGCAGCTGCCCCAACAGCTCGAGGTAGCCCGCGTGCTCCAGCGGAGGGTGGGCCACCCAGCGGCGCACGTGCGCGTGCAGCGGCTCTCGCCCTGGACCCAGCGCGCGGGCCAGCCGCGTCAGCGCATCGATTCGCTCGAGCCGTCCCCACGCCACTCCGTCTTCGAAGGTGTCCGCCACGCGCATGAGCAGGTAGGCCACGCTGACGGTCCGACGTGTCGGCTCGGGAAGCAGCGGAATGGCCAGCGCGAACGTCCGGCTCGTCTTGCGCAGCAGCTCGTCCAGATCCAACGGCATGGAGCCCCCTTGGCGTGAAGAAGGCCCTTGAAATGCCACAGGGTTTCGGGGTGCGGCAGTGAGTCAGCCCCGCCTCAGAGTCGGCGCCGACCTCACGACGAAAAATGACCCAGGGGACGGCGGCCTAAGCGCGCGTCAGGACGGCTCGCCCGGCGAAGCGCCCGGAGCAGACAAGAAGACGCTGGCGGACAGCTCCATGCGCGAGCGCACCAGCTTCATCATGCTGTCGACTTCGGAGCGACCCAGCCCGGTCTTCTTCGCGACGTCCTCGCGCATCTTGTCGAGCACCTCGGCGCGGGCCTGCTGCAGCCAGCGCGCGGCGGTGGCGCGGTGCACGCGGTAGAGCGCGGCCACTTGGTCCAGCGAGAGCCCGTCGAGATAGTGCTGGCGCAAGAGGTTGCGTTGCCGGGGCGTGAGCGCGGCGATGCCGGCGCGGAAGGACGCGGAGAAGACGCCGCGGTACTTCTCCCGGGCCAGCTCCAGCTCCGGCGGCAGCGCCACGTCCGACGCGCCGAGCACGACTTGGTCGTCGAGGTCCGTCTGTTCCTTCACGCCGCGCTTGCTGTTGAGGAAGAGGCGAGACACCACCACGTGCAGCCAGCCACCGAGCGGCGAGCGCCCGCGGTACTGGGTGAGCTTCGGCGGCGAGCCGGTGCGGCCCATCACCAACGAGGCCACGGCCTGGCCCACCAAGTCGTCGCGCTCCGTCGTGGGCATGTTCTTGCCGGACAGCAGCCGCGTCAGCGCCTTCTTGAGCGCTTCGAGCGCGGCGTTCTGGTGGCCCAAACAGCCGAGCGCCCAGTACAGGTCCGAGGCGTGAATGGCGTCGTCCTCCCCTTCGCTGGCGGCCGCGTACGCGGTGGCGAAGACGTTGGGCGCCACGGTGACGGTCGGCCACGCCTTCTTCGCTGCGTCGAATGCCAACTGCCACGCTTCAGTCATGACGTGCCTCGTGAAGCTAAGGGACGGACGGCGCGGGGAGCACAGTCGCTCGGGCGGGGCTTGTCCAGTTTCGGCGCCACGCCTCACTCTAACGGCCGCAGAACTGCACCAGCGCGCGGCGCAGCACGTCCGCGGCCGCGAGCAGCTCGGCCTTGGGGACGAACTCGCCGGTCTGGTGCGCCACGGTGATGTCGCCGGGCCCGAACACGACGGGCACCGCCCCGAGCGCGGCCAGCTGCGGCCCTTCGGTCCCGAAGGCCACGGTGTCGGCAGCCTTGCCGGTGGCCTCTTCGAGGAAGCGCACCACGTCGGCGTCTTGGGGGGTGTCGTAGCCGCGATCCAACCGCGCGGCGTGCACGTTCACCACGAACCTGGGCTCCGCCTGGCTCAGCTGGCGACCGAGTCGCTCCACTTCGTCCAGCACCACCCGCACGTCCTGGCCGGGCAGCGGTCGCCACTCCAGCGTGAAGCGCGCGGAGCCGCCGATGACGTTCTTCGCCTTGCCGCCGCTGAGCAGCCCCACGTTGAGCGTGGTGAACGGCGGCTCGAACCCAGGCTGCGTGCGCTCTCGCAAGGGCCCGCGAGAGAACGCGTCGAGCTCGACGATGAGCCGCGCCGCGCCCACGTTCGCGTTGGCCCCGGTGTCGGGGTACGCGCTGTGGCCTTCCTTGCCGACCACCTCGACCTCCGCCAGGCAGTAGCCCTTGTTGGCGCGGATCGGCCGCAGGCTGGTCGGCTCGCCGATGATGGCGCGGCGAGTCTTGCCCAGCCCGGCCTCGAGCAGCTTCTTCGCCCCCAGGCAGCCGAGCTCTTCGTCGGCCGTGAAGATGAGCGCGAAGGGCTTGCCGAGCTGCTGGTGCACGTCGAGCGCCGCCACGCAGGCCGCGGCGATGAAGGCCTTGGTGTCGTTGGCTCCGCGGCCGTACAGCTTGCCGTCCCGCTCGGTGAGCACGAGGGCGTCGGTCCAGCTCACGTCGAAGGGCACGCAGTCGGTGTGGCCCACCAGCGCCAGCTCCGGCAGCCCCTGGCCCACGTGCACCAGGAGGTTGGCCTTCTCCACGCCCGCCGCGTCGACGTAGCGCTGGCGCTCGCAGCGGGCGTTCAGAGGCGCGAGCACGCGCTCGAGCACGTCGAGCAGCGGCAGGTTCGACCGGGTGGACGTCGAGTCGACGGCGACCAAGGTGCGCAGCAGGGTGATGACGTCGTTCATGCGGTGGCCACCTTGTAGCAGCAGGCAGGCCACTCACAGCGAGTCGTCGCGGGTTTTGAGGCACAATGCGCGGCCATGGCTGCGAGTGGAAACGACGGCGAAGCGCTCTTCAACGAGACGTTGTTGCGCGGGGCGGGCGGGCAGACGTTGTCGGCGCCTCCCGGCGCGTTTCAGCCCCCCGAGGCCATCGGCGGCTTCGAGCTCAAGATGCTGCTCGGCCGCGGCGGCATGGCGTCGGTCTACCTCGGCGAAGAAGCCGGCACCGGCCGCCAGTGCGCGCTCAAGGTCATGGACCCGCGGCTCCAGACGGACGAGACGTTCGTGCAGCGCTTCCTCAACGAAGCGAAGGCCAGTGCGGGCTTGAGCCACCCCAACGTCACCCGCGTGTACGGCCACGGCGAGTTCAACGGCTGGTACTACCTGGCCACCGAGTACGTCGACGGTGGCACCGTGGGACACTTGCTCAAACACATGGGCCGCCTGCCCGCGGCGCTGGCGGCGGAGCTGGTGGCGCAGCTGCTGTCCGGTTTGGCGCACGCCCACGAGCGCGGCGTGGTGCACCGCGACCTGAAGCCGGACAACCTGCTGCTCACGTCCACCGGAGTACTCAAGATCGCCGACTTCGGCATCGCCCGGACCGCCGACACCAACAAGCTGACCAAGACGGGCATGCTCATCGGCACCGCGGGGTACATGAGCCCCGAGCAGGCCCGCGGGCTGGCGGTGGACCAGCGCAGCGACCTCTTCACGGTCGGCGTCATTCTCTATGAGCTGTTGACGGGCCAGAACCCTTACCAGTCCGACAACCCGGCCACCTCCATCACCAAGATCCTCTCGCAGGCCCCGACCCCCATCTACGAAGTCAGCCCCGCCAGCGGGCACCAGTTCGAAGGCGTGCTGGACGGGCTGCTCGCGCGGGACGCCGCCGTGCGCTTTCCGTCCGCCAGCCACGTCCTCGACGAGCTGCTGCCCTTGGTGCAGGAGCGCCGGCGCACCCAGCCGGACTTCGTCGCCCAGTGCCTCAAGGACCCCGGCGGCATGCGCCAGCTCATGGACAGCCAGGCGGCGCTGGCGCTGGTCCAGAGCGTCAAGGCGCTGGTCCGCGGCACCGGCAGCCAGCGGAACAACGCGGCGCTCAAGCTCCACTTCGCGCTCAGCCTGGACCCCAGCCAGGTCGAAGCGCGCTCGCTGTTGGAGCAGCTCGAGCGGGAGCACGGCGTACAGTTCAAGGCGACGACGAACCAGCGCATCACCGAGCTCGAAGAGCAGCTCGTGCGAGAGCCCGAGAACAGCCAGGTGCTCACCCAGCTCGCGCAGCTCTACCGCGTCGAAGGCAACCTCCACCGCGCCGCCGGCTACCTCAAGCGTTACCTCAAGCTGAAGCCGCACGACTCCTACGCCGCCAACCAGTACTTCCAGGTGACGGGCGAGAAGCTCAAGCCGCAGACGCAGGTGTCGGCCAAACAGCCCTTGGGCGCGGCGACGCAGGAGCTGGTGGCGGGAATCAAGACGGGCGGCTTCAAGGCGCACGGCCCAGCCGCGGCGGCCACGACCACGCAGACCGCGCAGGCGCCGGTGGCCAACGTGCCCGTCGTCGTCGTTCCGGAGAAGAGCCCGCTGCCGGGGCTCGTGGTCAAAGCCGTCGCCGCGCTGGCGGTCCTGGGGCTGCTGATCGGCGGCGTGCGGTGGCTGCGCAAGCCGCTCGACGGCGTGGCGCCCGACGCCCATCGCGCGCCCAACCCGCAGGCCGTGAACAAGGCCGCTCAAGAAGTGACCCAAGCCCTCGCGCAGGCCTTGCCGACGGAGGTGTCCGCGAGCGCCGGGAACCCCGCCGCGGCGATGGACCGGACGCTCCAGAAGTTGTGGGACGAAGCCGAGAAGCTGCGCAGCGCAGGTGACGCTGCCGGGGCGATCGCCGCGTACGAGCGCGTGGCCACCGAGTTCCCCAAGCGTGAGCAGGCGCCGCGGGCGCACTTCGCCCGAGGCACGCTCCTGCTCGCCGACCGCCGGAACACCGTCGCCCGCGACGTCTTCGACGAGCTGCTCACGAAGTGGCCCGGCGCCCCCGACGCGCCGGCGGCCCTGCTGCGCCGGGGTGAGGCCAAGGCCAACAACCTGGAAGACGACGCCGCGCTGGCCGACTACGCGGCGTTCCTCGGGCAGCACCCGAGCCACGCGCTGGTCGACGAGGCGTGGCTGCTGCGCGGAGAGCTGTACGCGCGCAAGGCCGACGGGCCGAACGCGAAGGCCGACCTCGAGCGTGTCATCAGCCGGCGGGGCCCGGACGACCCGCTGCGCAAGCGGGCCGAAGCGGCGCTGGCCACGCTGCCGCCGTAGGTGACGTCTGAGAAGCGGCCCGGCAGCGCGCGCCTGGTTCAATACTGCCGCTCGAGCACGTACCAGCCGAACGCTCGGAGCATGATCTTCGGCAGCGACTCCTCGACGTTGGGGTCGAGCGCGGCCCACGCGTCTTCGATCATCGTCCGCGCGTCCTGCGCGCAGCTCTCGATGGCGCCGACGCGCTCCATGGTGGCGATACAGTCCCCGACCACCTTCGCGTCCTGCGGCTTCTGGGAGATCGTCCCCCACAGCTTCGTGCGCTCGGCCTGACCCAGGGCCCCCAGCGCGCGCGCGACCGGCAGCGTCACCTTGCCCTGCATGAGGTCTTCGCCCTTCTGCTTCAAGTCCCCGGCGAAGCCGCGCAGGTTGAGCACGTCGTCGATGATTTGGAACGCGAGCCCCACGGCTTCGAAGTACCGACCGATCGCGTCCACCTGCGTCTGCGTCCCGCCCCCCGCGACCGCGCCCATGCGCGCCAGGCACGCCGCGGGGATCGCCGTCTTGAGCCGGTGAATCGCGAGCACCTTGGCCTCGAGCTGCGCGGCATCACCCGTCTCCAGCACCGGAGGAACGAACGCGTCCAAGCCGTCGAGATCGATCGCCTGCCCGGCGTGCCCCGCGCGCACCGCTTCGAAGTACAGGTCGTAGAGCTTGAGCTTGACCTGATCGCTCACCAGCGAGCGCTTGAGCAGCCGCTCACCCAGGAAGTACGCGGCGGTGCCGGAGTTGAGCGCGATCGCCTCGCCGAACAGCTTGTGCGCCGCCGGGCCGCCGCGGCGAATCTCGGACTTGTCCTGCACGTCGTCGACGATGAGGCTGCCGACGTGCATGAGCTCGGGCATGGACAGCCACTCGGCGAACTTCCGCGAGTCGCCCATGACCACGTCACAGCACGCCAGCGCCGCGTAGCTGCGCCAGGCCTTCCCTCCGCGGTCGGTGATGGCGCGCACCGGCGCCAGGAGCGTGCGCTGCAGCTGCACCAGGTCGACGCCGTCGAGTGAGCCCTTGCGCTCCGGCGCGGAAATGAGCAGCTGCGCGTGGTTCGCGTCGAGCACGTTGGGGCACACCGTCCGCACCGACGCGCGCACCGACTCGCCGACGCGCTTGTAGAAGTCGTCCAGCCCTTCGATGTCGCCGAAGCCCGACCGCTCGACGTAGCCCACGCCTTGCGTCGGGCGGCTCGCGTGTGTCCCTTCGACGACGACGCGGCCTTCCCAGAACGCCGGCTTGGAGATGACGGTCACCAGCTCCTGGTCTTCGAAGACCGCCTTCACCGCGAGCGACAGCTGCGCCTTGGGAATGTCGACGGTGTAGGCCGTCGGGTACGCCTCGAAGGTGCGCACCGACCGCCACTTCGACTCGGGCACCGGCGTCAGCGTGAAGTCGTCGTACGCGTGCCGCTGGCCCGTGGGGTCGATGACGATCGCCCAGCGCCCCGCCGACTTGCCCGTGTCCTCGCGAATGAGGTCGTACACGCTGACGTCGGTCCCATCGTCCAGCTGCGCCGACACCCAGTTCCAGGCCACGAAGCCTTGGTCGTTCTGCGAAGCCTGGTGCTTGGGCGAAGGCGCGGCAGCGGGCTCCGTGCGCGGCGGCGGGCAGCCGAACTCGTGGTCGTACCAGCCTTGCGCCTGCCGCACCGCCTGCGGCTTGCCGTCGAGCAGGAGCTGCCCCGACACGTCGCAGCGCGGGACGAAGTAATAGAACATGTCCTCGCCGTGCACCCCGCGCACCAGGCCGTCGTCGCCGTGGCGAATGGGCGGCTTCTTCGGGCGGAACGTGAGCGTGGCGCCCACCGGCCCCCGCGGGCCTTCCTTGGCTTCGACGTGCAGCGCGTAGCTCCCGTCGGACTGCTTGGTGAACGTGCACCCCGCGTAGTCGAGCGCGAGCCGGTCGAGCGGCACCACCACGGGCCCGGCGAACACGCGGTCCGGACGGGGCACCTTGCCCTTCTTGAGCACTTCCTCCATGGCGCGGTTGAGGCGCCCGTCCTTGGCGCCGTGGCCCTTGGCGATCTTCTCGAGGCCCAGCCTCGGCGACTCGGCGTCGACGACGGAGTGGGCGAGGT
The DNA here is from genome assembly GCA_022842905.1 of Myxococcaceae bacterium. Lineage (GTDB taxonomy): Bacteria > Myxococcota > Myxococcia > Myxococcales > Myxococcaceae > JALHOS01. Next base: position 7,628 of record JALHOS010000335.1, read on the forward strand.
ACGCCTTCGTGTCGACGTCGGTGATCGCCCACGTCAGCGAGTGCGCGTACTCCGGCGACCCGTCGGCGGCCTTCCCGCTGACGATGCGGAAGAACGCGGCGAACACCGAGTAGGTCTTGGAGTCGTCGAGGGTGACGTGCGCGTTCACGTACCACCACTCGGTGGTCGAAGACGCGTGCGGGCGGTCGTGAACGGCCAGGTCGATCGGCCCTCCGGTCGGCCAGTCGGCGGGGCGGGGGGAAGCGGCGGAGGCAAGCGTCATGGCTGTCGGTGACATGGCGGCGCGCGCCCCAAAATGGGGAACCTGCCGCGAGCGCGCAGATCAGTGGCGGGGGCTGGCCCTGTCAAGCAATCAGGCTGCCGCCACGAGCCGCCGCAGCACCTGGGCGAAGGCGGCCGCGGTCTCGCTCTGCGCGGGGTGCCCCCCCCCGAGCACGATGGGGCGGCCCTGCACGTACACGTCGCGCACGGCGTCGGAACGCGCCCCGAGCAGCACGCTGGCCAGCAGGTGCGCGGGCTGGGCGCCGACCAGGCTCGGGTGGTCCAACCGAAGCACCGCGAAGTCCGCTGGCGCGCCAGGCCGAAGCTCGCCGACAGGCAAGCCCAGCGCGCGGGCACCACCTTGGGTCGCCGCCTGGAGCAGCCGGGCGCCGAGGCCGTCCGCCGCGCCGGTTCCGGGGTCGAGCACGTTCCGCCGCAGCCGCAGCAGGCGCAGGTGCCCTTCGAGCTGCCGCGCTTCTTCGAGCAGGTCGATGTGCGCCTGGCTGTCGGAGCCCAGCGCCACGCTCGCCCCCGCCGCGCGCAGCGCGTCCGCCGGCACGACGCCGTCGCCCAGGTTGCGCTCGGTGCTCGGGC
>JALHOS010000336.1 GCA_022842905.1 Myxococcaceae bacterium
ACGAGCGCCGCGGCCCCAGCACCTGCGCGGCCCGCGCCCGTCCAAGTGCCCCTCGCGCCCCGCCCGCCGCAGCAGCTGTTCGATCGGTCCGGCGCCATGCTGCGCGACGACAAGGTGTCCGTTCCACTCAGTGGTGAGTTTCGCGTCATCCTCCACACGCTCGAGGGCCAGGTGAAGCGCGGGGGTCTCAAGAACCCAGACCTCGGCGAAGACGCCATCGCCCTCGAAGGAAGTGCCGGCACCGAGCCCATCGCCCGGACCCGCGTGAAGGCGATCTTCTTCATGCTTCCGCCCGGCGCGCGGTCACCGAACCCGACTGGGGCCAAGGTGCGCGTCACCTTCGTCGACGGCCGACAGGTCGCCGGCTTCTCGTCCGACCACCAGACCGCCGGCCCCGGTTTCTTCGTGGTGCCGGCCGACAACCGGACGAACACCGAGCGCATCTACATCTACCGCCACGGTGTGCAGCACGTGGCCGTGGAAGGCTGATCAGCCGACGGTTGACACCTGGGCGCCTGATCACCCAGGCTCCGCCGCCTTGTCGCAGGCCGTGGCCGGAGGTCGCATCATGCAGGGTTCCGAGAAGCGCGTGTTTCGGCGAGTGCCGGTGAGCCTCACGGCGCACTGCCAGATCGGTTCGCGCTTCGTGCGGGACGCGGTGAGCGACCTGTCCCTGGGTGGGCTCTTCCTGCAGACCCGCGCCCTCGCGCGCGAGGGGACGCCGGTCCGGGTCGCGCTCGCGCTGCCCTTCGAGGCGGACGACACCACGGTGTGCTCGTTCGTCGGGGCGGTCGCGCGGGTCGATCGCGACGCGCGCGGGTTCCTGCGCGGCCTGGGCGTGGCGTTCAGCCACCACGAGTCGTCCGCGGCGGCGCGGGAGGCGCTCGCGGGGTTCGTGGCTCGCTGCGGCTGAGGTCGCTGATTCGATCGAAGGCCCGCTGGCGGTCTTGAAGCGCGCAACCTGCCTTCGTGGGCGCCACGTCTCTGCGCGCCAGAGCCCGCAGGGGCCGGTGTCGTCGAGGCGAGAGGAGGCTCTCCTCTGCGGCCCTGCAGTCCGCCGCCCTCTGAGCTCGCCTTGTGCCGAATACCAAGGACTTACCCGGACCTTGTCCCTGGCCGAGTGGACGACACGCGAAAGGCGCCACCGTCCTGCAACCAAGCGTCTCGGGCTGCGAGAATCCTCCTCCATGTCCGACAACGCCACCGGAGCCCGCCTCGCGCCGCGCAGAGCCGCGCCCGGCAAGCCGGTGGACCGTCCCGACGCGCGCCGCGGGGCGACCGATACCCAGGAAGCGGCAGCTCAGCTCGCCGCGCAGTTGCGCGCCTTGCAGCCCGGCCAGAAGGCCGTGGGCGCTGCGACGGCCGCAGGCGCCAACTCCTTCGGTGAAGGTGTGGCCCCGAGCGCCAAGCCTCCAGACAACGCGGCTCTGCGGGCGCGCGCGCCTGCTCGGGCTGCGCCAAAACCAGCCGAGGACGACGACCAGCCGCCTCCGGCGACCGCAGACGTCATTCGTTCCGAGTTTGGCGCGCGGAAGGCCACGCCCGCGAGCGAGGACCCCGCGAAGCCCGCGGGGATCATCGACCGCACGGGCGGAGTGAAGATCCTCGAGAACGTGATCGAGCACCAGGAGCAGCGGACGCCCGAAGGTGACGCCGCGGCCGCGCAGGGGCGCCGAGCCATTGAGGGGTTGTTGGCAGACCCGACGAAGAAGCTCTCGCCCGAAGCGCGCACGGCGTTGAAGAACTTCCTCGAGGGCGGCGCCACGTTGCCGGGGGGCGAGGGGCAGCCCAAGGCGGGCTTCGTCGACACCGCGCAGCGCTACGAGCCCGTCGTCTCCGGGCCCGTCGCGCCGGCGACGCCGAAGCCCGAGGACGTGCGGCAGGGCGACCTGGGGAACTGCTACTTCGCCGCGAGCATGGCGAGCCTGGCGCAGACGAACCCCGAGGCCATTCGGAACGCCATTCGCGAGCGACCCGACGGTCGCTACGACGTGACGCTCTACGACCGCGGCGGGCCCGACGGTGCGCCGCGGGAGCGCACCATCACGGTGGACGGCAAGCTGCCCGTCGACGCGGACGGCAAGCCTTCCTACATGCAGCCGGTCAACGGCCAGGCGTGGCCGGCCATCATCGAGAAGGCGTACGCGCAGCTCCAAGGCGGCTATGGGAACATTGGCGCCGGAGGGAACTCCGAAGACGCCATGTTTGCGCTGACGGGTCGAACCGCGACCGCCACCGACGTGTCGCCCGAGATGAGGGCGCGCGAGCGGACCCAGCACTTCGAGGCCATTCGCTCCGCGCTGCAGAGCGGCAAGCCGGTGACGGCGGGCACCACGGACGATCGCCGGCAGCTCACCTCGCGCTACGACCTTGGGCACCAGTACGCAGTCACGGGCGCTGGCGGGCAGGGCGCCGACCGCTACGTGGAGGTCCTCAACCCCTACGGCTTGGCGAACGTCTCAGGTGACCACCGCTCGAGCGTGGACACGCAGCACTACAAGCCTGGCCGCACGTCGGCCACCATTCGCGTGCCGTTGGACAAGTTCTTCACCCGCTTCGACGGCTTCGTGGTGGGCGACTAGTCGAGCAGGTGCTTCGCCTTCGCGCGCTCGGCGCTGACCGAGCGGCGCCACAGCACCAGTCCCACGACGCCGAGCACGGCGAAGAAGATCGCCGAGACCAGCAGGTTGCGGCGTTCGTCGGTGGCGACGACGGCGCTGGTGGCGATCCCCGAGAACGGCTGCACCGGCGTCGCGCCGTGGCTGGAGATCAGCGCCGCCAGGTTCTCGATCGGCGACAGGAAGGTGAGCATCTCGCCCATGCCGGCGTGGAGCACGCCGATCACCTGCCCGTCGTGCGTGAGCACGGGGGAGCCGCTCGCGCCGCCGCGAGACGCGCTCGACAGCTGGATCACCCGGCCCATGTTCTCGAAGTACTTCCCCGCAGCCTTGCGCTCCTCTTCCTCCATTTCCTTGCGCACGGCCCCGACGATGCCGGTGGTGACGCTGAACGCGAGGCCGGCGGGCCCTCCCACGCTGAACACGGACGTTCCGGGCTGCAGATCCACCGAGCTGCCCAGCGGCAGGGCCTTGGACTGCCCGGGGACTCGGAGCAGCGCCACGTCATGCGAGACGTCGATCGCCACCAGGCCGATCGCGTCGCGCTTCTCGCCGGTCGCCAGCTCGACGGTGATCGCCGACGCAATGTCCACCACGTGCGCGTTGGTGGCGACCAGCCCATCGTCCGACACGAAGAAGCCGGTGCCGCTGCCGATCTTCTCGCCCAGCGGGCCCTTGATGACGACGTGCACGACGGACGGTGTCACCCGCGCCGCCAGCTCTACCAGCGGATCGGTCTGGGCCAGCGCCAGCAAGGTGAGCGCGCTCAACATGCACCGCGCTCCTTAGCACCCGCCTTCAGTGCAGGTATTTGTCCGAGCCGTCGCGCACGTTCCGGTTGGGGTCGAGCACCTCGAGGTGCTTCGCGCGGGCCTTGAGCTGCCGACGCAGGCGCCACGAGCCGAAGCGCTCCCACCAGTCGGACGGGCCTCCGAAGTGCCACAGCCCAGCGGAGAGCGCGATGCCCAGCGCGTCCGGCACGACCGCCTGCCACGCGAAGAAGAGCGCGTTGAGCAGGGTCATGCCGCCGGCGAAGGCCGCCAGCTGGTACCCGTTCATGGAGAAGAAGAAGAAGTTGGCCGGCCGCGGGCCGAGCGTGAGCCCGAACGTGACCATGAGCGCCGACGTCATCACGCCGCCGCCACCGAAGCGGAACGCCTGCAGCGACGGAATGGCGAAGGACAGCGCCACCGTGAGCAACCCCACGACGAAGGTCACCCCAAAGCCGAAGCGCAACAGCTTCCAGCGCCCCCACACCTGCTCGAGGTAGCCGCCGAAGCTCACCAACAGCAGCGCGCCGAAGATGATGGCCCAGGGGCTCGTCTCGATGAGGCACCAGCTGACGAGCTGCCAGAGCGCCAGCTTGCGAACCTCGAAGGGCACCAGCCGAAGCGTGAAGCCCGCCCACGCTTCGAGCAGCCTCGAGACGACCGACGTTGCCACCAGCGCCACAGCCAGCTTCGCCGCGGTGGTGTTCAGCGACGGCATCACCAGGCGGGAGGGCATGGCGCGCTTACTTCGAGCGGTAGAAAAGCGTCACCGACAGGCAGTGGAATTCCTTGTCGGACGACTGCGTCACTTCTTTGTCGACGATCTCGATCCCCGAGTTGTCCTTCAGCCACTTGGTGATCACGTCGCCCATGGCCTCGCGGTCGCGGGCGAGCGTAGTGGAGAACACCTTGATGGCGTTGAAGTCGGTCCGACCGGAAGGCATGGACACCTCTTACCGCCCGCCGATGGGTTTGGCGGACGCGGCGCGGTTGTGCTCGCAGACGCTCGGCTCGCGGCAGGTCGGCCCGATGCCGTCCGGGTGCGGCAGGAACGGCGTTTTCTCGCTCTCTTCGACGCCGCACAGGGCGCACTTGCGCTTGCGGCTCTTGCGCTCGTTGCGGCGGCGCTCGGCGTCGGCCTTGGCTTCCGCGCGGCGGCGCATGGTCTCCTGCTTGGCCCGTTCCCGCTCCGCAACCTGCTTGTCCTGAACTTCGTCGCTCACAAAGCCTCCACGAGTACGGCGATGCCCTGACCTCCACCAATGCAGGCGCTCCCGACGCCCCACTTCTTGCCGCGAGCCTTGAGCTCATACAACAAGTGCAGCGTGATGCGTGCGCCCGACGCGCCGAGCGGGTGGCCGACCGCGATCGCCCCGCCGTTCACGTTCGTCTTCGCGCGATCGAGCCCCAGCTCCTTCTCCACCGCCAGGTACTGCGGCGCGAAGGCCTCGTTGACCTCGAAGAGATCGACGTCGCCCAAGCCAAAGCCAGCCTTGTCCATGAGCGCGCGGATCGCCGGCGCCGGGCCGATGCCCATGATCGTCGGGTCGCACCCCGTCGTCGCCCAGTTCACCAGGCGCCCCACGGGCGCGAGCCCCTTTTCCTTCACGTACCGCCCCGTCGCCAGCACCGCGCTCGCCGCCCCGTCGTTGATGCCTGACGCCGCACCCGGGTGAATCACGCCGTCCTTCTTGAACACCTTGGGCAGCTTCGCGAAGCCTTCGACGGTGCTGTCCGGCCGTGGGTGCTCGTCCTGCGCGAAGAGCGTGCTGCCCTTCTTCGACTTGAGCTCGACCGGCGCCAGCTCCGCTCCGAAGCGCCCTGCCTGCTGGGCCGCCGCGTGCCGGCGCTGGCTCTCCACCGAAAACTCGTCGACCTGCTGCTGCGTCAAGCCGTACTGCGTCGCCAGGTTCTCCGCCGTCATGCCCATGGGCAGGTTGGCCACCGGGTCGAACAGCGAGGTGATGAGCGTGTCTTCGAGCTGGCCCTTGCCCAGGCCCAGGCCGGTGCGCGCGCCGCGAATGACGTGCGGCGCTTGCGACATCGATTCCGTGCCGCCGGCGAGCACCACCTGGGCCTGGCCAGTCAGCATGAGCTGCGCTGCGCTCACGAACGCTTCGAAGCCCGAGCCGCACAGCCGGTTGACGGTGAGCGCCGGCACGTCCTTCGGCACGCCCGAGAGCAGCCCCACGTGCCGCGCGAGGTAGATCGCGTCGGCGCTCGACTGCAGCACGTTGCCGTAGACGACGTGCTGCACGTCAGCCGCCGGGACCTTCGCCTGCGCGAGCGCTGCCTTCGCGGTGTGCACGCCGAGCTGCGTGGCGCTCAGGTCCTTCAGCGCGCCCCCGAAGGTGCCGAAGGGCGTGCGTTTCCCGCTCAAGAAGAAGACTTCGTCGTCGACGGGCTGCGCGCGCTTCATGAGGGGGGTCCCAAGCGGTTCGTCAGGTGAGCGCCTTGAACAGGGCGGCGCCGACCATGCCAAGGGCGCCCAGCGTCCACAACAGACTTACGGCGTTCTGGTGGCGCAGCTCCCGGCTCCCGACAGTCGCGTACCACCGGCGCGCCAGCACTACCCGCTCGTCCAGCGTCCACGGGCCACGTGGCGAGCCGATCGTTGCCGCGCGCCGCGTGTGGGCCTTCAGGAGCCGCTCGACGCCGACGCCGTCGAGGTGCCCGACGACGTAGCGCTGCGCGAGCTCCTCGGACAGGCGGGGGTAGTTCGCGGTGAGCGCCAGACCTTCGTTGGCGCAGCCCGTCAGCAGGTAGCAGCGCGCGTGGCCGTCGGTGGACACGAACGTGGACGCGAAGGCGCCCTGCGCTTCGCTGGCGTAGTCGTGCACGACGAGCGGCGGCCCCAGCCGCGGGTGTTCGACGTGCGTGCCGAGCATGGTGAAGCCTTGCTCGAGGAGCTGCGCGTGCAGCGAGCCCAGCACTGCTGGAGGTTCGACTGGCTCTGGGGTGTCGGCTTCGACGCGCACCGACGAGGGCGCCACGCACAGCCACGCGCGCCAGGCGTGCCACCGGAGCAGCACACCGCCGACGCCTACTGCCAGCACTGCCTTGGCGACGTCATCGTCCATGTTCGGCAGCGGCGGACTTTGGCGCAGGCGGCAGGCGGCGGCCAGCCGCGTTTTCTCGGCGCGCGAGGGCCGTGGCGCAGCCGCGCGCGTCTGGCCGGGGCGCGCTGCCGGGCGGTCCGGAAGCCCAAAGCTCCCTCGGAGGGAAGCGGGGCACGCACGTTGCTCTGGGGTGGGGGCGTCGGCGCGGCGCGGGAATTCACTCGCGCGCGGAAGGGGCTCTGAAGGGGCCCAAGGGGGACGAACGTGCTGGGGAAGATGAGCGACAAGCTGAAGGCGGTGGCGGCGGCGGTGCAGGCGATCGAGAAGCAGTTCGGCCGGGGGGCAGTGATGCAGCTGGGCGACGGCGCGGAGGTGGCGCAGGTGGCGGCGATCCCTTCGGGCTCGGTGGCGCTCGATCGCGCGCTGGGCGTCGGTGGGTACCCGAAGGGGCGCGTGGTGGAGATCTTCGGCAACGAGTCGTCCGGCAAGACGACGATGACGTTGCACGCCATCGCCCAGGTCCAGGCGCAGGGCGGGGTGGCGGCCTTCATCGACGCCGAACACGCGCTGGACCTGAGCTACGCGAAGAAGTTGGGGGTGCGCGTGGAAGAGCTGCTCGTCTCGCAGCCGGACACCGGCGAGCAGGCGCTGGAGATCACCGAGCAGCTGGTGCGTTCCGGCGCGGTCGATCTGATCGTCGTCGACTCGGTGGCGGCGCTCGTCCCCCGCGCGGAAATCGAAGGGGAGATGGGCGACGCGCACATGGGCGTGCAGGCGCGGCTCATGAGCCAGGCGCTGCGCAAGCTGACCGGCGCCGTCAGCCGCAGCGGCACCTGCATCATCTTCATCAACCAGATCCGCATGAAGATCGGCGTCGTCTTCGGCAATCCCGAGACGACGACGGGCGGCAACGCGCTCAAGTTCTACTCGTCGGTGCGCTGTGAGATCCGCCGGGCGGGGAACCTGAAGGAAGGTGACGCCGTCATCGGCACGCGCGCCAAGGTGAAGGTGGTGAAGAACAAGGTGGCGCCGCCGTTCCAGGAAGCGGAGTTCGACATTCTCTACAACCGCGGCATCAACCGGCTGGGGGAGATCGTCGACCTGGGCGTGGAGCTGGGCCTGCTCGACAAGTCCGGCAGCCACATCGCCTACGCCGGGGAGCGGATCGGCCAAGGGCGCGAGCGGGCCATGGAGTGGCTGCGCGAGCACCCCGCCGTGCAGGAAGAGCTCTCGCAGAAGATCCTCAGCGCCGCGCGACCTGCGGGGCCTGTCGGCGCCGCGGGCGCGGCCGACAGCGAAGCGGCGTGAGTCGGCTGGGCGCGTTCGTGCTCGGGGCGCTCACGGCGGCCGTCGTGGCGTGGGGGACGCCGCGGCCGGCGGTGCGGGAGGCGGAGCTCCAGCGCGTGGGGGCTCAGCGAGGGGCGGGTGCGGTGGAGCTCGCAGCGCGGACGTCGCGGACTCGGCCACCACACCGGCGCTGAAGAGGGGACTCGACCTGACCGCGCCCGGAGCGCGTTTGGGGGAGTGGCGCGCGAGGTGAGGTGGACGCTCCCGGGCGCGTCAGCGGACGTCTGCGGGGGCGGGTTTGAGGCTCGGGCGTGCGGCGTCGGGGGGCGCTGCACGCCCGGGCTTCGGGCTTCGGACGTGAACGGTTGCTGCGCGGGCGAGGCCAACACGCGCGGCGGCTGCTCGTGGCATCGGCTGACGGCTCGACGGGCGGGTGGACGGCCCGAGCGCTGCGCGCCGCTAGCGCTTCGTCCCGCCGCCGCCGGGCTTCGTCGCCGGTAGCCCACGCGACGTCAGCGGCCGATTCACGCCGGTCTGCGGCTTCTTGGAGAGGATCGGGTTGTGCCGCGGGCCCGTGTCCGCGTTGTTCAGCGCTTCGTCGATGAGCGAGTCGGACACCTCGATGCTCATGTCGGAGTTGCCGTACTCGGTCTGCACCGGCTCGAGCGAGTCGTCGGACACGACCTCTTCGGCGCGGCGCGCGAGCAGCGGGTTGCGCGTGGGCGGCGGCGTGTCGTCGTCGGACG
>JALHOS010000337.1 GCA_022842905.1 Myxococcaceae bacterium
AGGCTCGTCGGCGATCGCTGGGCAGCGGGGCTCTTTGGCGGGCTGTTCGCGCTGGCGGCGCCGCTCTCGGCGCGGCTGGGCCACTTGGCGCTCATGGGGCACTTCCTGTTCGTCAGCGCCGTCGGCCTCGCGCTGTTGCCCAACGAAACGCCCGCGGACTCGGCCCGGCGGTGGCGCTGGGCGCTGCTGCTGACGCTCGCTGCGGCGGGGGTGCACCCGTACCTCCTCGTCATGACGCTGGGCTGCGCGCTGGCGGCGGTGCTGCGCGGCGCGGTCGAGACGCGGCTCGTCTGGCCGTGGGCGCTGCTGCGGCTGCTGAGCCTCCCCGTCGGCGCGTTCACCGTCCTCGGCGCGCTCGGCTACCTGGGCGGCCCCAAGGACGCGGAAGGGTTTGGCCAGTTCTCGGCGGACCTGCTGGCGCTCTTCAACTCTTTCGGCCACAGCCGGTGGATCGACGCGTACCCGGCGGGCGGCCGGCAGCACGAAGGCTACGCGTACCTCGGCCTGGGCTTCGGGCTGCTCGGCCTGGCGGCGGTGCTTCGGCTGCTCCTGCGGCGCCCGACGACGCGCACGCTCGTGCTCGCGGCGCCGGTGACGCTCGCCTGCCTGCTCATGGGCGGCTACGCGCTGAGCCACACGGTCACGTTCAAGGGCCAGCCAGTGGCCGACCTGTCCCGCTTCTACGACGCGCTCGGGTGGCTGACCGGAAGCCTGCGGAGCAGCGGGCGCTTCATGTGGCCGCTCCACGCGCTGGTGGCGTGGGCGGGCGTCGCGGCGCTCGGCATTCTTCGCGGCCGGCCGTGGGTGCTGCGCGCGGTGGCGCTGGGGGCGCTCGGGCTGCAGGCCGCGGAGCTCGTGCCAGGCCGGGTCGAGACGAAGCACGCGCCGCCCATGGACGTGGTGTGGCTCAAGGACCCGGCCTGGGCGCTGCTGCGCGGCGACTACCACCACCTCAAGCTGCACCCGGTGCACATTCAGTGGGTCTGTCGGTTCGACGAGGCGACGGTGATTCGGGTGGGCCTCGAGGCGTACCGGCGCGGCCTGTCGTTCAACTCGGCGCTCGTCGGGCGCGCCCCGGCCGAGGCGCGGGCGGCCTGTGAGCGGCACCTGAGCCCTGAGCAGCTCGACGCGCAGACGGTGTACGTGGCCACCGACGACTTCGTGCTCGACTTCGTCAACGCGGGCTGGGTGTGCGGCCTGCTCGACGGCTACGCGGCCTGTGCGTCGCCGGGCAGGCGCACGCCGTTCCTCGAGGCCCTGCAACGAAACCCGCTCCCAGTGCAACGGTGATCCGTCGACGCCGAAGTTGAAACCTACATGCGGCTACCGGCGATCGGCTTGCGAGCCGTGGGGGGCGTGCGCAGAGTCACCGCCCATGACGACGAACTCGCTCGACCCCAACCGCCGCGCCACGCAGACCCACGCCGCCCGAACGCCAGCGGCGCCGACGCAGACCAGGCCCGAGCCCGCGGTGGCGCCTCCCGCCCAGCCGAGCGTGAGCGGCAGCGGGTGGACGGCGATCGTCAGCAACGACGGCGGGGCCTCGAAGAGCAGCCCGCTGAAGAACGCGCGCTTCACCAACGACGACGGCTTCGCGCGCATCGCCAACGGGCAGGTGGTGCTCGGCGTGGGACCCATTCCCGAGTCGGCCAAGGGCGTGGTGACCAAGCTGCAGCAGTCGCTCACGGACATGGGCTTCGCCGACCCCGACTGGACGCGCGACGGGAAGTTCGGGCCCCAGACCGAGCGCGGCATTCGCAACTTCCAGGTGAACGCCTCGCGCATGTTCCCGGACGTCAAGGTGACGGGAAAGCTCGACGCCGCGACGCTCAAGGCCATGGACGAGCTGGCGCCGCCGCCCGGGCAGCAAGGCCAGACGAAGAACGTGCCCAAGGGCATCTACGTCGACCCCAAGACGGGCAAGGAAGTGAAGCTCAAAGCGCTGGCCCTCAAGGACGAGCACCGCACGTTCATCTTCGACGACAAGGGCAACGTCTCGAAGATCGTCATCAACGCCGTCGGCAAGCCGCCGACCGAAGGCATGACGACGGGGAACAAGAACTCGCGCACCAACGAAGGGCTGATGAAGGTGGACGCGAAGTGGGACAAGGACGGCATTCAGCGGAACATGCGGCCGCCCAAGTTCGACCCCAAGAACTACGGCGAGCACATGCTCCCGCTGTCCCACTCCGACGGCCGGAACACGCCGCACGAGTTCCACGGCACCAACCACGGCGAGCAGCTGGGCATGGACGCGAGCGCCGGCTGCGTCCGCCACTCCCGCGAGGGCGCCCGGGCGCTGTACGAGTCGCTCAGCGTGGGCGACCGCGTGGCGATCCTCCAGAACAGCGACAAGCGCGTGCAGTGGCGCTGAGCACGGGGCCGTTCAGGCGGCCTTGAGACGAATCAACACGGCGGGCGTGCTTGCGTTGAGGGCGCCGTTGGCCCTAGAGCCGCGCCCGTCATGCTCCGCTACCAAGCAGACGTTCGGACCATTGGCTTTCTGCTGCTGTTCGCCGCGCTGTCCGCCGGCGGCTGGCTCTTGAACCCGACCGGTCCGCTGTTGTGGGCCTGGGTCGTGGTGACGTGCGTGTCGTCGTGGATCTGCGCCGTCATCGCCCACAACACGGTGCACTGCCCCGTCTTCAAGAAGCGGTGGATGAACCGGCTGATGCAGGTGTGGATCAGCCTGAGCTACGGCTTCCCGATCTCCGAGTACGTGCCGGGGCACAACCTCTCGCACCACAAGTTCACCCAGAAGCGCGAAGACGTCATGCGCACCTCGAAGGTGAACACCGGCTGGAATCTGCTCAACTTCCTCGTCTTCTTCTTCGCCGTCGGCCCCGGCGTGACGGTTGGGAACTACCGCTACAAGCAGGTGATGAAGCAGCGCCTGCCGCAGTGGAACCAGCAGCTGCTGCTCGAGCTCCTCTTCGTCTGGGGCACCAAGGCCGTGCTGCTGCTCGTCGACTGGCGCAAGGCGCTGCTCTTCTACATCGTCCCGCATGCGTTCGCGGTCTGGGGCATCACCACGGTGAACTACCTCCAGCACGACGGCTGCGACGAAGACCACCCGTACAACCACTCGCGCAACTTCATGGGTCGGGTCTTCAACTGGTTCACCCTGAACAACGGCTTCCACGGCATGCACCACATGCAGGCCAACCTGCACTGGAGCCTGCTGCGCGAAGCGCACGAGAAGGAGCTGGGCCCCTTCATCGACAAGCGCCTCGAGGAGCCGTCGCTGGCGGCGTACATGTTCCGGGCGTTCATCTTCCCGGGCAAGCGGCTGCGCTACGACGGCGCGCCGGTCGTCATCCAAGGGGAAGGCCCCGACAACGACTGGGTGAAGGCGAACCCGAACGTGACGGCCGACGACTTGGGCGCGGTCGGGACCGGGACTGCCTGAGGCTTGGTGGGCCCGATCGACGAGGTCCAGCGCCCGCTGTTCGTTCGGGCTTCGTGACGAGGAACACACACACCCCATTGCGTCGCGCGTGGTGAGGGAATAGCTCAGAGCCCTATGACGCCGCCTGCAGCCCGCAAGGTCGTGCTCGTGGTCGATGACGACACGTCGGTCTTGCACTTCCTGCGCAAGGTGCTCGACGCGAACGCGTACGAAGTCCACTGCTACGGCGACACAGACTCGGCGCTCAAGGCCGTGCTCGAGCAGCCGGTGGACGTCCTGCTCGTCGACAAGGGCCTGCCGGGCATGAACGGCTTCTCGTTCGTCGAGCACGCGCGCATGAAACACCCCGATGTCGGGGTGCTCTTGATGACCGGGCTCCCCGAGCGGCTCCCGAAGAGCGTGCACCTGGACGGGTACCTGGCCAAGCCCTTCAAGTCTCCGCAGGAAGTCGCCACCGCGGTGAGCGGCGCGCTGGCCGCCATGGAACGACGCGCGCTGCAGCGACAGCTCGGGCAGGCCGTGGCCGCGCTGAAGCACTGAAGGCCGCGCACTTCCCTCGAGCCTTCAGGCTCGCGGCGCCGCGAGCGCTCCAGCCAGCACCGTCGCGATCGGCCCCGTCATGCGCGCGACCTTCGACTCCGAGATCGGCGACACGCCGAACGGCACGAATGGGTCCGCCACCAGCCCGCGGTTGAGCTCCACGCAGAGCACCTGCGTCGGGTACGCCTTCGCGTAGGCCATGCCCATGGTCGCCGGGTGCAGGTGGTAGGTGCCGTTGCGCTTGGCGTCGATGCCCGCGGCCGCGTAGGCGGCCTGGACCTGCGTGACGAGCTGAGGCGCGGCCTCGAACGAGCCGTCCTGCGTGGCGCAGATGAGATCCACCGCGGGGCGTTCTGGCCAGGTCGCGTACTTCGCCGGCTCGTACGCCGCCTTGAGCGTCTGGACGATGCTGCCGTCGGTCCGCTCGATGCTGACCGACTTGGGCGCGTAGCTGTGGAGCTGCACCGCCAGCCCGCCCTGGCCACAGACCTGCGCGTACGCGCGCTGCGTGGCGTCGTGGTACCGGCGCGCGAGCGCTTCGAGCTTGGCGCGATCGCCTTCGTGTTCGACGTAGCCCGGCACCGCCGGCGTCAGCCCGTCCACCACCTGGCCCCGCGGCGCGCTGGCCGGCGCGAGCACCCGGTTGGTGTCGATGAAGGTCCGAGGAATCAGGCAACGCCACACCACCACGCCCAGCTCGCCTCGCCCCAGCTCGGCGGCGAGGAACTGGGCGGCCTCCGGCGCGCCGATGTCGGTGTTCACGTAGAAGAAGGCGATGAGCTCCGCCGGGAGCACCCCTTCGAGCTGCCGCGCCACCGCCTCGTAGTCCTGGGTGCGGGTGGCGCCGTGAGGCACCTCCGCCAAGAGCCACCGCTTCGGGCTCGGGCCCGCCGTCACTCCAACTTCGACCACTCCGTCGATGGAGCGGAACACGTCGTGCGTTGCCTGCATGCACACAGCGCGTAGCAAAGATGCGCGCCGCCCGGCACCGTTGGCTGACGCCAGTCACACCGTCGCCTTCAAAAGGCCGGAGCACAGGTCGCGTGAGCGGCTATGACGCGCCGTCGCTTCGCACGCCGCTCCACCACCACTTCTTTCGGAGACACTTCATGGCCGGTCGCTCGTTCAGCTTCTTTCGCGCAGGAGGGTTCGATCAGGTCCGCTTCGAGCGCGGGCAGGATCTGCTGGCGCTGGGCGAGCTCGACCAGAAGCTGTGGGTCGCCCTGGCCTGTCCGGTGAAGGGCCTCGCGCTCGACGCGCGCACGCTCGAGCTCATCGACACCGACAAGGACGGCCGCATTCGCGCGAACGAGCTCATCAGCACCACGACCTGGGTGGGCGGCCTCATCAAGAACCCGGACGATCTGCTCAAGGGCGCCGCGGAGCTGCCACTGTCGGCGATCAACGACGGCACCGAAGAAGGGCGGCGGGTGTTGCAGGCGGCCAAGACGGTGCTGGCGAGCCTGGGCAAGGCCGACGCGAACGCCATTTCCGTCGCCGACACCGCCGAGGCCGTCAAGGCGTTCGAAGCGACGGCGCACAACGGCGACGGCGTGGTGCCGCCGGAGTCGGCCAAGGACGACGCCAGCAAGCAGCTCGCGCAGGACGTCATCACCTGCCTGGGCAGCGCGACGGACAAGAGTGGAAAACCGGGCTTCACCAAGGACAAGGCCGACGAGTTCTTCAAGGAAGTCGCTGCGCACGCCGCCTGGCTCGACGCCGGGGAGAAGGCCGTGGGCACCTTGCCGCTCAAGGCGGACACGGGCCCCGCGTACGACGCGCTCAAGGCCGTCCGCGCGAAGATCGACGACTACTTCGCCCGGTGTCGGCTGGCGGCGTTCGACCCCCGCGCGCTCGTCGCGGTGAATCGCGAAGAGAAGGAATACCTGACCGTCGCGGCCAAGGACCTCACCATCGACGCGGCGGAGGTGGCCGGCTTCCCGCTGTCGAAGATCGAAGCGAACAAGACGCTCGCCCTGGACGTGGCGCTCAACCCGGCGTGGGCCGGCCCCATGGCGACCTTCTGCGCGAAGTGTGCAGGCCCCTTGCTCAACGGGACCAAGAGCCTGACCGAAGCGCAGTGGACGGAGCTCAAGGCCAAGTTCGCGGCCTACGAGGCCCACCTGGGCGCGAAGGCGGGGACGGCCGTCGAGAAGCTCGGACCCGAGCGCATCAAGGCGCTGGCGAAGGACGCCGCGCGGGCACCGCTGGACGCGCTGCTCGCCGAAGAAGCCAAGCAGGAGCCGGTGGCCGCCAGCATCGCGTCGGTGGAGAAGCTGGTGCGCTGCTACCGAGACCTGTTCCGGCTGGCGAACAACTTCGTCAACTTCCGCGAGTTCTACGAGCGCAAGACCATGGCCACCTTCCAGGCCGGCACGCTCTACCTGGACCAGCGCGCGTGTGAGCTGTGCCTGCGCGTCGACGACGCGGGCAAACACGGCACCATGGCGCCGCTGTCCCGCGCTTACCTTGCGTACTGCGACCTCGCGCGCCCGGCGAGCGGCGAGAAGATGACGATCGCCGCGGCGATCACCGCGGGCGACGCCGACAACCTCATGGTGGGCCGCAACGGCATCTTCTACGACCGCGACGGCAAGGACTGGGACGCGACGGTCACCAAGCTGGTCGACAACCCGATCAGCATTCGCCAGGCCTTCTTCGCGCCGTACAAGAAGCTCGTTCGCTTCGTCGAAGAGCAGGTCGCCAAGCGCGCCCAAGACGCGGACTCGGCGGCGAACGCGAGCCTCACGACGGGGGCGGCGAACCTGCAGAAGGCCGCCGAGACGGGCAAGGCTGACCCGGCCAAGCCCAAGAAGCCGCTCGACGTCGGCGTGGTCGCGGCGCTGGGCGTGGCGGTGGGCGGCATCACCGCGGCGCTGTCCGGGCTGCTCCAGTCTTTCTTCGGCCTGGGCTTCTGGATGCCAGTGGGCGTGCTGGGCGCGGTGCTCCTCATCTCGGGCCCGTCCATGTTGATCGCCTGGCTCAAGCTGCGGCAGCGCAACATCGGCCCGCTGCTCGACGCCAACGGCTGGGCGATCAACGCCAACGCCAAGCTCAACGTGCCCTTCGGCGGCTCGCTGACGAAGACCGCCGCCCTGCCACCCGGCTCGAAGGTGGACACGCAGGACCCGTACGCCGAGGCGCAGCGCCCGTGGGGCCTCTACATCGCTCTGATCGTCATCCTGTCGGCCGCCTTCGCCTGGTACCTGGGCAAGCTCGACGGGCTGCTGCCGGGTCCGGCCAAGAGCACCCACGTGCTGGGCGAGAACGCCCCGGCCGCGGAAGAGAAGGCGGCGGAGGCCAAGCCCGCCGCGGACGCGAAGCCCGCTGAAGCGCCCGCAGCGAAGTAGGCCTCCTCAGACTTCGAGCAGCGCCCCACGGCGTCGCCGCGCCCCGAGTCCCGGCGCGGCGGCCCTACGGCCCGACGATGCGCCCGACTTGCGAGCACGTGACCGTCGTGCTCGTGCAGTTGATCGCTGAGCCGCCGACCTGAATGCAGGTCGAGCTCAGGCTGAGCTGCCCGTAGCAGGTGTGGGCGTTGCTGCAGCCGGTGTCGGCGCGCTTGGGGCAGGAGTAGACGAGGGAGTCGAGCGTCGGCAGCGTGGCGCAGGTCCAGCCAGCGCCGTTGTGCCGCAGCGTCTGCCCCGTCGTGCAGGCGGCGACGGCAATGCTCCCGGTGCTGCTGACGGTGATGCCGGAGCCACCGCTGACGATCGCCGGACCGACGTACTTGCCGGTGGAGTCGATGACCGGCGCTCCCATGGCAGTCGACAGACTCCCGGCGGCGACGTTGCCGCCGACCAGCGCATTCTGCTGCACGCTCAAGGTCCCGGCGGTCGCTGAGGTAGCGATGAGGCTGGCCGCGCGCACCGACGTGGCGTCGACCGCGCCACCGGACAGCTCCTGGGCGCGCACCGAATACGGGACGGACGCGACGCGCTGCCGCGGAGTCAGCGCGACACCACCGACGGCCACTTCCAGGTGCAGCTCAGCTCCAGTGAAGACCGTCGCAGGAATCCCGGCGCACAGCCCAGCATCGCAGGCAGAGAAGTCCCCAAGCAGCACGCTGTAGAGGCCTTCGGTCAAGTTGACGGTGTGGGTCTCGGACCAGATCGCCGTGCCTCCCGAAGGCGTGAGGAACAGCGCGAAGGTGAAGGTCTGCGCGCCGTTGATCGGTGTGCCGTCGGTGGCCGTCAGCCGGCCCTGGTAGGGGATCTTCAACGGCACCGCGGCCGCCGCCAGCGCGCTCCACGACACCGCCACCGCCAGGAAGAGTCGTCTCATGTCGTGCCTCAGTGCATCCACGGGACGAAGCCGCCGCGGAGCTTGAAGTTGCCACCGGTCAGTTCCACGGGCGCGGCCGGGGCCGGCTGGCCCAGCACCCCGACGTTCACCACCACACCGTTCGTCTGGCGGACCACGGCGCCAGCGGAGTAGCCCAGCGGGCCTGAGTAGCCACGGCGCCCACCGGACCC
>JALHOS010000338.1 GCA_022842905.1 Myxococcaceae bacterium
GATCTGCGCCTGCCGCTCGTCCGAACGGTTCTTGAACAAGGTGAACAGCGCCCAGTGGCACTGCGGGAACTTCGGGTCGTACTTGAGGCAGCGCTTGAGGTACCGCTCTTCGTCCCCGACCAGGCCCTTCTCCTTGGCCTGCTGCGCCCGCGCGTACTCGCTGGCGGCGGTGCGATCGCCGGCCAGCCGCTCGTTGACGTCCTTCATCGCCTTGTCTTGCAGCTGACACTTCTTCTCGGCCAGGACGATGTTGTTCCGGCACTGCACCTGGTTCTGGTCGACCTCGAGGCAGGAGCTGAACGCTTCCTTCGCGTCGCACGGCTTGGACTGCTCCATGTAGACGTTGCCGATCAGCAGCCACGCCTCGATGAAGTCCGGCGAGAGCTTCACCGCCTTGTCGAGCTCCTCGAGCGCCTGGTCGAGCTCTCCTTCGTCGAGCGCGATCTGGCCGAGCTGGGCGTGTGGATCGGCGAGGGTGGGGTTGATCTCGACGATGGTGATGAGCTCCTTCTTCGCCTTGTCGACCTTGTTCATGCCTTTGAAGGTCAGCGCGAGGTTGTACCGAGCTTCGAGGTAGTCGGGGTTGACCCGCAGCGCGCGCTGGAAGTTGTCGTGCGCCTTCCCGTACTCGCGGCCGCCCAGGTAGATGAAGCCCAGGTTGTTGTACGCCTGCGCTTGCTCTTGGTTGTAGCGGACCGCGCGAATGAAGTGCTCCTTGGCCTTCTCGGTGTTCTCTCGTTTGAGCGCGATGAGCCCCTTGTTCACCCACAGATCCGCGTACTCGGGCGAGAACTGGAGGCCGAGATCACACTGCACCTCGGCCTTCGTCAGATCACCCTGGCCGATGTAGAGCGTGCACAGCTCGTTGCACTCGAGCGCGCGGGGGTGGGGCGGAGGCCGCTTGAGGCAGCTCGCCAGAGCGAGGGCCGCAGCGACGACGAGGAGCTGCTTCATGTGGGCGCGAAGTGTAGAGGCCCGCTCCGAGCGTCGCAACGTTCGCATGGCTCAAACGTGGCTGATTCCGTTGGTTTACGCGGTCTGCGGCGCAGCCTCGGCAACGGCACGGCCGGGGCCCGCGAGAATCAGCGCATGAGCGTTTGGTTGACGCCGTCGCGCCTGCAGCCCTTGTCGGTCGCGACCGTCGTCCCGCTGCGGACGTTTTTCCGCCGCGCGGCGGTGAAACGGGTGCATCGTGCTTGGCCGAATCCACTCTCGCTCGAGGTGCTTTCGTGTCCATGGCCACCCGCTTCGCCCGTGCGCTGACGCTCGCGCTGGCGCTCACCACGTTCCTCTTCGCGCCGCGCGCTTTCGCCGCGGCCAGCTACGCCAACTTCAGCCTCGGCATCGGCGCCGGCTTCACGCGGCTCCAGTGGGATCAGCCGATCGCCTGGGCGATCCCCTTCACGCTCGAGGCGGGCTACTACATCGACAACGGGTTCGAGCTGTACCTGCGCACTCCGTTCGCCGTCGGGTACGCGACGACGGGGATCCCGCTGCCCGGCGGCCAACTCGGGGCGGGCCCGGTGATCGGCTTCGGAGGGTCCTTCGGCGTCCGGTACCTGTTCTCGCAGGAAGACCTGCGCCCCTGGGCCGGCCTTCACTTCTCGGGCATTGGCTTCCTCTACCCGAACTCGCCGCCGATCATGGTGGGGCCGGGGGTGAACGTGGGGCTCGAGTACTTCGTCAGCGAGAGCATCGCCGTCGGCGCGCGCGCGTTCTTCGACTTCCTCATGCAGGTCAACGGCGTCTTCCAGATCGCCCCGTCGTTCGGCGGCGGCATCTACGCGGTCACTTACTTCTGAAGCGCGCGGCCCGGCTTGGTGGCGCCGCGGCTCCGGGCGCTCTTGGCGGCCAGCCCGGCCATGACGAGCAGCACCAGCTTCTCGTCGGACAGGTGCTCGGGCTTGGTGAAGCCCCACTCCTCCTCGAGGCGGCGGGCCAGCGCGGCGAACACCTTGAGCCGCGCCTCGATGCCCAGCTCCTCGCGGCGCAGGCTCGCGGACAACAGCAGCTGCTCTTCGTCGGCGGAAATGCGCGCGACCCGCGCGGCGAACTCGGCTGAGTCCACCAGGGCGCGATCGGCTGGCGCGGTGCCGAGCTTGGAGGGCACCTTCAGCTTGCGCTCGCGCACGACGATCGTGCCGGCGAGCATGTCGCCCAGCCGCTGCTGCGAGGCCGAGAACAACGCGGCGAGGCCGCCGACAAAATAGAAGAGCGGCAGGCGGTCGACGGGGCGCGCGAGGTTGCGGATCGCAACCTGGTAGAACCCGGCGCGCACGCCGCTCTCCTGAATCACCCGCAGCCCCAGCGCCCGCTTGCCCAGCGTCTGGCCGCTCAGCGCGGCCTCGAGCACGATCGCGTAGCCCCAGTCGATCAGGAACCAAAGAATGAACGTGGCCGCAGACGCGAAGCCACGCGCGACGCTCGCGGTGAGGGCGAGCACGAGCACCACGAAGGTCGTCAGCGCGACGGTGATCGCCGTGTCGATGACCCAGGCGAGGAAGCGGCTCATCAGCCCGGCCAGCACGAAGTCGAACTCCACGTACTCCGGCGTGAGGACCGTGTGCGTGCCGTCGAGCGTGAGGCGGGCGTCGGTGGACATGAGCGAGGTATCAGTCGGAGTGTATGCTCGCGCGCGCCCCATGCACCTCCCAGACTTCGTCGAGCAGCGCAGCCCGAAGTGGGAGCACCTGCAGCAGCTGCTCGATCGCGCCGAGACCGTGGGGCTCAAGGGCCTGACGCTGGATGAAGCGCGCGCGCTGTCCAAGCTGTACCGGGGGGCTTCCTCGGACCTGCTCTGGGTGCGAGCGCGGGGCGGCGCGGCGGAGGTCAGCAGCTACCTCAACGATCTCGTCGGCCGGGCCTATGCGCTCACCTACCCGGGGCGCCGGCCGCGGTGGGCGGACTTCACGGCCTTCGTGCTGGTGGGCTTTCCGGAGCTGCTCGTCGCCGAGTGGCGCGCCTTCGTCGCCGCGTGGGCGCTGTTTCTGGTGGGCGCGGGCTTCGGCTGGCTCGGCATGACGTTCGACCCCGACGCCAAGCCGTTCTTGATCCCCGAGCAGCACCAGACGCTCGATCCTGCCAAGCGGGCGGCGCGGGAAGCGGCGGACGACGGCGCGAGCGCTGACGAGCAGGCGGCGTTCTCGGCCTTCCTCATGCGCAACAACATCACCGTGTCCTTCTTGGCTTTCGCCACGGGGATCTCGGCGGGCATCGGCACGGCGCTGGTGCTGTTCTTCAACAGCATTCCGCTGGGGTCGCTGGCCTGGTGGTACCACTCGAAGAACCTGGGGGACTGGTTCTGGGCGTGGATCCTCCCGCACGGCATTCCGGAGCTGACGGCGATCTGCATTGCCGGCCAGGCGGGCTTCTTGATCGGCCGAGGGGTGATCGCTCGGCGCGGCATGCGGCGGCGCGACGCGATTCGGCTCGAGGCGCTCAAGGCGGTGAAGCTCGTGCTGGGGGCCATGTCGCTGTTCGTCCTGGCGGGACTCATCGAAGGCACGATCTCGCAGATCCACCCGCCGAGGCTGTCGGTGGAGTTCAAGATCGGCTTCGCGCTGCTCGTCGGCGCGGCGGTGTACCTGTACCTCTTCTCGCCGCTGCTCCGGCGGAGGCTCGCGGCCAGGGGCGCATCGAACGTGGCGGCCGCGCCGCTGTTGAACGTGCGGTAGCCAGGCCTCGCCCGTCAGACGCCGGCCGTCAGGCGCCGGCGGTGGATGCGGCGCCGAGCAGCGCCAAGGCCAACGAACCCACGCCGCAGCACAGGCCGAGGAAGCCCAGCACGATCCCCGCGATCGCCAGGTTCTTGCCTCGCTGCGCTTGGTGCGCGGCGTCGAGCTGTTGGATCGCCAGGAACCCCAGGATGATGCTGACGGGCCCACACCCGAGAATGCCGGTGACGAGCGCGGCGATCGCCAGCGGGTTCCACGGGGCCAGCGACGCGTCCGGCGCGCCGATCAGGGGTCCAGCCGAGGGCGCCGAGAGCGGGTTCGGCAGTGGCGCCGGTGGGTAGACGGGCACGGGCGGCGGGGCCGTCACCGCGGGCTGAGGACCCGCGAGCGTCGCCGGCGCGGTGTACACGGCGGTGCAGGCGGCGCAGGTGACGCGCTGGCCCGGCTGGGCTTCATTGTCGGAGCCGCACTGCGGACAGAACGTCTTCATAGGGTCCCTCTGGCCTTGATGCTCAGGTACGCGTTCACCGCCGCGAGGTTGAGCTGGCTTGCGTCGACGTCCACCAGGCTGACGCCGTCCTGGCCGATCTTCCGCTTCACGGCCTCTCGCTCCAGCGACAGCTCGGCGGCGACGGCGTGTTGGTACGCCACCTCGGCCTGCGTGGGTGGGGTGCGCAGCAGCGCGTCGAGCGCCGCGTCCTTCACCGTCAGGCACAGCGGCACGTGGCGGCGGGCCAGCCGGCGCAGCGGCTCCACCATGCCCTGGGCCTGGTCTTCGTCGAGAATGTCGGTGAACAGGCAGAGCAGGCTGCGCTTGGCCAGGCGCGTGTTCAGCTCCTTGAAGAGCGACAGGTAGTCCACGTACGTGAGGCTGGGCTTGGTGTCGTAGAGCGCTTCGGCCAGCCGGCGGTACTGCGCTCGGCCCGCGGCGGGCGCGAGGTACGACTTCACGCCGTCGGCGAACACCACCAGCCCGACCCGATCGCCGTTCTTCACCGCCACGAACGCCAGGAACAGCGCCGCGTTCACGGCGTGGTCGAGCTTGGAGAGCGCGTCGACCCTGGCGGCCATGGCCCGCCCTGCGTCGAGGGCGATGATCACGGTCTGGCTGCGCTCGGCCTCCATGACGCGCGTGACGGGCCGGCTGCGCCGCGCGGTGGCCTTCCAGTCGACGTCGCGCACGCTGTCGCCCTGCGTGTAGTCGCGCAGCCGCGCGAACTCGCTCCCCCGGCCGTCGCGGCGCAGCTGTCGAAGGCCCAAGTTCACGAAGTCCAACGCGGCGTCGGACAGCAACAGCCGGCTCGCGCCCCGCATGTCGGGCACCACGGACACGACGATCGACTGGGGCGTCGTCCGCTCGGCCGACATGAGGCCGAAGGGCCCGTGCACCCGCACGTGGACGTCACCGAAGCCGAAGCGGCCGCGGTGCCTGGGCGAAGCGCGGTACTCCAGCGTCTGCCGGCTGTGCCCCGGCAGCGAGAGCGAGAGGACTTCGGGCGTCGCGTCGAACTCCGCCGGCACGTCGTCTTTCACCGCCGCCAAGACCGGGTGTGGGCCGCGCTGCACGACGCGAAGCTCCACCTTGTTGGCCACGCCGACCTGGAGGCGCGCCGGCAGCACCCGCGTCACCTCGAGCTTCACCCGCCGCGCCAGCACCCAGTCCAGCGCCGCCAGGCTCAGCACCAGGGCGTCGAGCAGGATCACCACCGGCCGCAGGAGCGGAAAGAAGCCCACCGCCACCGTCGGGACGGCGAGCAGCGTCAGGAACAGCCAGAGGCGGGTGGAGGGGACGGGCATGAGATCGCCGGTGCGCTACCGCGGCACCTCGATGGCGTTGACCACTTCCTTGAGCACGTCTGCGGGGGTCGCGCCGTCGAGCTCCGCGTCGGGCGAAAGGAGCAGCCGGTGCTTGAGCACGGGGCCCGCCAGGAACCGCACGTCGTCCGGGGTGACGAACGCGCGGCCTCGCACCACGGCCAGCGCCTTGGACGCGAGCAGCAGGTGCACCGACGCGCGCGGCCCCGCGCCCAGCCGAATCCGCGGAGAGGTGCGCGTGGCCGCCACCAGCTTCCGCAGGTAGCTGAGCACCGCCGGCTCGACGCTGACCTGCGAGAGCGCCGCGCGGGCCCCGAGCACCTGCTCGCGCGTCACCGCCGCCTGGACGCCGGCCTGCGCCAGGTCCGACGCGTCGAAGCCGCGGTTGACCTGCACGAGGATCGCCTCTTCTTCGCTGTCCGACGGGTAGCCCACGTCGATCTTGAACAGGAAGCGGTCGAGCTGCGCTTCAGGCAGCGGGTACGTGCCTTCGGACTCCACCGGGTTCTGCGTGGCGAAGACGGTGAACAGCGGCGAGAGGACGCTGTGCTTGCCCTCGAGCGACACGCTGCGCTCCTGCATGGCCTCGAGCAGCGCGGACTGGGTCTTCGCCGGGGCGCGGTTGATCTCGTCGGCCAAGAGCAGGTCCGTGAAGATCGGCCCGCGCACCAGCACGAAGCTCTGGGTCTTCAGGTCGAAGATCGACGTGCCCAGAATGTCCGCCGGCATGAGGTCCGGAGTGAATTGGATCCGCTTGAACTCGGCGGACACGCTGCGAGCCAGCGCGCGGGCCATGAGCGTCTTGGCCACGCCGGGCACACCTTCGAGCAGCACGTGACCGCCGGCGATGAGCCCGCACAACATCAACTCGAGGGCTTCGTCTTGGCCCACGACGGCCTTTCGGACCTGCTCGAGCGAGGCCTCTCGCAGCCGCCCGGCCAGGCCGACGGGGGCCGCCTGCGGAGGGGGTACTTGGACTTCGTTCATGTCGCTTCCTTTCGACGACTGCGCTTGAGGCTCGCGCGGACCGCCGCCGCGAGCTGGGCCACGTGGAGGACGCCGGCCTCGGTGTGCGCCAAAGCTGCGGCGCGAGTCACCGCGAGCAGCCGCTCGGCCAGCGCCGTCTCGCCTCGAGCCGCCAGGCTCGCCGACACGTCGCCCGCTGCGGAGCGGCTCGACAGCCCGGCGCGGAAGGACAGCTCACTGGCCAGCGCCTTGAGGATCGCCTGCGCCGCGTGGCCGTGGTGGCCACCTTCCCGGTACAGCCGGCTCGTGGCCGACAGCGCGTCCGTCGCCGACAGCCGCGCCGACTCCACGAGCGGGAGCGGTCGGCCGAAGCGCCGCAGCGACAGCGCCCAGACTGCCAGCCCGAGCACCAGCTGCCCGACGGCGAAGGACAGCCCGTAGCGCGCCGCGAAGTCGCCCATGGAGCGATCGCCCGCGAAGCCGTGGTGGTACTCGTCGAAAGTGACGGCGCCTCCGCGCCCGAGCGCCTGGCCCACGTTCACCCAGAAGCGGGCGTTGTCGGCGCGGCGCAGCGCCGCGTTGGTGGCCAGCTCCGGGGCACCCAAGAGCACGACGCGGCCCTGGCCCCAAGAGACGGCGGCCATGACCGGCGCCCCCAGCCCTTCGTCGAGCAGCAGCGGCACGAAGCTCGGGCTCGTCGAGTCGAAGGTGGCCTGCACCTTCGCTTCGAGCCGCTCGAGGCCGGCGACGTAGGCGCTGGGCTGCGCGGGCACCAACGTGCGCAGCTCACGCAGCTCCGTCCGCCGCGTCGTGGTGACGCTCAGCGCGTCGAGCAGCGGGGCGCCCCCACCTTGCCACGTCGCAACGAAGACCGTCGCGCCGTTGCGCGCGTGCTCGAGCAGACGATCGAGCTCGTCCTTGGTGATCGTCGGCGCGCGGAACGCGTTGACCCCGGACTCCAGGTAGTCGTCGTGCTCGTCTGGATCGACGCCCGCGTCGTCGGCGTCGAACAGGCCCGTCACCCGCGCCATGCGCGCGTCCGAGAAGCGGGGACCCAAGAGCACCAGCTGCGTGCCGGGGTCGATCAGCTCCAGGCTCTTCTGTTGGCGCCGCACCTTCAGGCCGCTCTGCTCGAGCAGGAGATACAGCGCGCGGGCCCCGCCCTTGCCGGACCGGTAGGTCGACAGCCGGTCGGCGAACTCGCCGCGCTGCGCGCCTTGGAGCAGCAAGCTGCCGAGCGCTCCGACGAGCAGGAGCCCGCCGATCAGCACGATCGGAAAGCGGTCACGCACGCTTCGCCTCGTGGGGCGTGGGCGAGAGGAAGTGCCCGGCGAGCGACCGGAACTGCTGCCAGGCGGCCAGGCTGACGGGCACCTGGCCATACCAGGCGAAGTCGAAGCCGACGGTCAGCTCTCGGAAGGTGGGCTTGCGCTCCTGTGGACCGCGGAACGTCTTGAGGTAGTCCCAGTTGCTGGCGGTCGGCTCGTAGTCGATCGCCCCGTCGCGGTGGAGGCGCGAGAGCAGCGCCAGGTACAGGTGCCGGACCGCTTCGCGCAGCTCACCCCGCGCGGCCAGCTCGTCGGCCAGCCCAGCCCAGCTCTCCGGCGCCTTCGTCAGCGCGTTGGAAGCGTCGACCAGGAGCGGCGTCGGCGCCGTGGCCGAGTCGTCTTGGTCGCTCGCGTCGGCGGCGGGGCGCCTGCGCAGCTGCCAGGCCGCGTAGGCCAGGATCGCCAGCACCAGCGCCACGCTGACGGCGATCACCACGTTG
This sequence comes from Myxococcaceae bacterium, assembly GCA_022842905.1. Taxonomy (GTDB): domain Bacteria; phylum Myxococcota; class Myxococcia; order Myxococcales; family Myxococcaceae; genus JALHOS01. The sequence goes on from JALHOS010000338.1 coordinate 8,224, forward strand.
GCGCCGGGCAGCGCGGCGTCCAGCTGGCGCTCGGGCAGCTCGCGCACCGGCCGATCGCTGCGCTGCGTGAGCCAGCGCCAGAAGCGCTCCATGAGGTCGCGCAGGAGCCGGCCCAGCCAGGTCTCGTCTTCGTCGGGCTTGGGCTCGTCGGTCGCGGCGGGGGCGGGCTCCACGCAAAACCGCCGCGCGAGGT
>JALHOS010000339.1 GCA_022842905.1 Myxococcaceae bacterium
GTTCAGCGCCTTGTCGGCGAACTCGTGCTTGGGCTCTTCGTCGACCAGCTCGATGTACTTCTTGGCCGCCTCGTCGAACTTGCCTTCGGCCATGTACTGCTCGGCGAGCTTGAAGCGACCACCGAGCTTGAAGCGCTGCAGCTCCTTGTACAGGTCGCTCTTGGGGTCGATGACGTCCTTGTTGACGGCCAGCTCCGCGGCGTCCTTCTCGACGTTGACCCAGTCCTTGGTGATGAGGCGGGACTCGACGATGAGGTTCGTCGCGAAGCGCGCCACCTCGTTCTTCGGGTACGTCTTGATGAGGTCCTTGAACCGCTTGCGGGCCTCTTCGAATTGGTTGTGCGTGTAGAACAGCTCGGCGGCCTTGTACGCCAGCACCGGGGCGCGCTCCGACTCACCCTTGATCTGGGCGATGTACTTGTCCACGTTGCCCACGAAGGACTGCTCGGTGGGCGTGAGCGCCACCTCGGTGATCTGCTCGCCTTCCTTCCAGTCGGTGGACTTGCGGACCGGCCGGGCAGGGGACGCGCCGGTGCGCACTTCGAGGTCCAGCTGCTTCTGCCACGACAGCACCGTCGCGTACGCCGCGTCGTCCTTGTACTTCACGTCCTGCGACGAATCGCGCACCGCCGCGTACCGCTTGGCCGCTTCCTGGAACTGGAAGGAATTGTAGAGGCACTCCGCCAGGTAGTACTCCATCTCGTACGCGTTCTTCGACCGAGGGAAGCGCTCGAGGTACGTCTGGTACGCCTTCGCGGCGGATTCGAACGTGGCCTTGGCCTGCTCGAACTTCTGCTCCTGCTTGTAAACGACGGCCTGCTGGTGGTGGTAGATCGCCGTCGAGTACAGGCTCTTCTCCGCGAGATCTCCGGCGGCGAGCACCACGTCGGGATCCCGTTTCCACTTCTCGTGCCACGGCGTGCCGGGCTGGAACATGTTCGCCAGCTTCGACGACTCGGCGAAGGCCTCGGTCAGCATGCGCTTGTTCTCGTACGCCTTGACGATGCGCTGCTGGATCTGCGGCGCTTCCTTGTGCACCGGGTCCTTCTGCAGCACCAGTCGGTACGCTTCGATCGCCTCGAGCTCCTTGGTCTGATCGAAGTACACGTCGGCCATGCGCTTGTAGATCTCCGGCTCGTAGCGGCGGCCGCCGAGCTTGGCGAACTTCTCCTGGGCCTTGCCCAGCGAGCCCCAGCGCTCGTCCACGAAGCTGATCGCCGTGTACTGCACCGCTTCGGCGCGCAGGTCGCCGCCCACCTCTTCTTCGCCCTTCTTCTTGGCCTGATCTTCGTAGTGGTCGATGAGGGCGATGAACCGGTCGACGCCCTGGTCGAACTGATCCATGCGGTAATAGGTCCACCCGAGCTTGTAGAGCGCCTTGTCGTACAGCGCGTGGCTCTTGTCGGCGATCGCCTGCTCGTACGCGCCGGCCGCCTTGGCCAGCGCGTCGGCTTCGTCGTAGCTGTCGAAGTAGTACTCGCCGATGCGCATCCACGCTTCGGTGGCGAACTTGCTCTTGGGGTACGCGGCGATGAGCGCTTCGTAGGACTTCTTGGCGCGCTGGAAGTCTTCCTGCTTTTCTTGGCAGTAGCCCAAGAGGTACCAGGCCGCGTCGTTGAGCTTGTACGTGGGGAACTGGGTCAGCAGCCGCTCGTAGAGCGCGATCGACTTGGCGAAGTCGATCTTCGGCTCTGGCGGAGGGGTGGGGTTCTTCTGCGGGTCGAGCGCCTTGAGCGAGTCTTCGTACGCCCGCATGGCCTCGTTGTGCTTGTCGCTCGAGAACTCGTAATAGAGCTCGGCCAGGCGGAACATGACGTCCGGCGTGTAGCGGGGCTCGTTGGGGTTGCGCTGCAAGAACTCTTCGAAGGCGGCGATCGCGTCGAGCCGGTGCTTGCGCTCGAGAATTTCGTGATCGCGAATCATCCGCTCGTAGCTGTCGGCCAGCGTGTTGCGCTTCTCTTCGTACTTCTTCTCGACCAGCAGCTGGATCTCGCGCTTGAAGTCCCGCGACTCGGTCTCGTACTGCTCGATGGCGCGGGACAGCTCTTCGAGCATGGCCTTCTCTTGCTCGGAGCGCCCCATGCCTTCGAAGAAGCGCGTCTTGGGCGCCGCTGCGGGCGGAGCCACGTCGCCGCGGTCGCCCCCGGCTCCAGTCACCCCAGCGTCGGTCTTCGACTTGTCCTGGGCCTTGTCCTGGGCCTTGTCCTGAGAACCGGCGTCGGGCTGCCCGGCGTCCACCGGCTTGGCCGCCGGCGCCTTCTTGGCCTGCGCCGCTGCGGGCGCGGCCAGCGCGAAGGTCAGCCACAGGGCTGTCGTGAGGGAGCGCACCTTCATTCGACGTCCTTGAGGACTTCTTTGAACTCGTCGTCCAGCTGCTTGAGCTCCTTCTCTTTCTGCTGAGCGAGCTTCTGGATCGCCGTCGTGCGGTCCTGCTTCTGCTGGAACGCCACGTCGACCACGCCGACGTCCGCCTTGAGCACCAAGTCGTAGAACGACTGCTTGACGCGGCGGAAGCTGTCGTACGCGATGCGGCCGACGAGGTTCCGCGTCTCCGCGGTGAGCCCTTCGCTGATGCCGCCGTACTCTTCGACCCGCTTCTGCTCGTTGAGCACGTCTTCGCGAACCGCCGCCATCTTCGCGGCCACCCGCTCGCGGACGATCACCTTGGCCTGGCCCACGCGCTGGTGAATCGCCTCGGCGTCGGCCTTGACCACGGCGATGCGGTTGAGCACCTGCGCGGCCGCCCCGCCCACCGCCCCGCGAGCCTGCGCGAGCAGCGCTTCCTCTTCGGCCAGCAGCTGCTGGTAGTCGGTGCGCAGCTGCTGCTCACCGGAGATCGCCTTGTCCGCCGTGTTCTTCTGCGCCAGCAGATCGGCGCGGACCTGCTCGATCTCGTCGCGGAAGCGCTCGAGCTCCTTGGCCGGCTCGAGCAGATCGTCCAGCCAGCCCTTCTCGGCGTCCCGCGCGCCCTTGCGCTGCGCCCGGGTGTCGTCGATCAGCTTGCGGATCGCGATGATCTCCGCGTTCGTCGCTTCGATCTCGAGGGTGACCTGAAACGCCTGCTTGTCGAGGCGGTCGATCTCCTTCTGGATTCGTTCTTTGCGCGCAGCGACCTGCTCCGGCGTGGTCGGCAGCGTCTCGAGCCGTTGTTTGAGCGCTTCGCGCTGCTGCCGGAGCTGCGCCAGCTGGGCGATCTGCGCCGAACTCAGCGCGGTCTGCACCAGCTGCGTCTCCGCGCCGAGCAGCCCTTCCCGAGCCCGGGTCAGCCGAGTGTCGATCGCGTCGGCGCGCGCATAACCTTCCTGGAGCATGGGGAAGCTCTCGAGGCCGCGCTCTTCGAGGGACTTGAGGATCTGCTCCACCAGCTTGCGCGACTCGACCAGATCCTGGCGGCTGACGTCGAGCGCGCCGGTGATCGCCCGCGCGTCGGTCACGTCGTTGCGCGTGCTCGCCCACTTCAGCGCGATCGGCGGAAGCAGCTTGGTGACGTCGAGCGTCTTCTCGTTTCGCGCGAGCAGGTCGTCGAAGTACTGCACCGGGTCCTGGTGCTGGTCGAGCAGCGCCTGGATCTCGTCGCGCACCGGCGCGTACTGGTTGATGACCTGGTTGTACGTGTCGACGGCCTCGTCGTACTTCTGCAGCTTCTGCAGCAGCGTGCCCTGGAGGATCTTGGCTTCGGGCGCCAACACCGAGTTCGCCGCCACCAGCAGGAGCACCTCCGTCGTGCTGCGCGCTCGCACGAGATCACCCTTGCGGACGAACGCCCAGGCCGTCTCGTACAGCGCGTCGGGGAAGTTCTCGCTGGCGTGATCCACCGTCTGGTACCGGTCGATCGCCTCGTCGTACTTGCCGACCTCGAAGTACACGCGGCCCAGCGACAGGTTCGCCAGCTCGACGATCCGCGCTTCTTGCTCACCCTTGGGCGTCAGCTTGGCCAGCTCCTTGAACCGCTCGGTGGCCTTGTCCCACTGCTTGAGCCGCACCGCGCCCACGCCCTGGAAGTACATGGCCTGGAGCTGGTGCGGGTTCGCGTACGACGCCAGCTGGCTGAGCGTGGCCTCCGCCTTCTGCACCCGCTCCTCGAGCGGCAGGTCTTGGCGCAGGAACATCCACTTGCCGTAGAAGTAGTTGAGCTCGCTGGTCAGCTGCCCACCGCTGATGCTCTTGGCCTGGGTGACGTACTCGTCGACGCCGGCGAACTCGTTGAGCCGCCCGGCGATCTCCAGGTACCGCGCCAGCGCTTCCTTGTAGTGCCCCGCGTTGACGCCGAGCGCGAGCACCTGGCGCAGGTACAGCCGCGCGCCCAGGTCGTTCTTCATGCGGTACAGCGTGTCCGCCAGCTTGTAGAGCGCCTCGGGGTAGAGCCGGTGCTTCTGGAATTCCTTCGAGGAAACCAGGTCGTACAGCTTGACCGACGCACCTTGGTAGTCCTGCAGCGCGAGCTGCTTCTCGGCTTCTTGGTACTGCTGGAGCAGCAACGCTTCACCCGTCGGCTCGGGCACGTTCGTGTACGCGCGCTCGACCAGCTCGACTTCGTCTTTGGCCAGCCGCACCTCGCGCTCGATCGCCTCGACGCGTGAGGCCGCCTCGCTCGCCTGGGCGAACGCCGGGCCGCCGGTCAGGGCCAGCAACAGCGACAACCAGCGCGGCGTTCGAGGCACGGTGTGCTTCCCCTCAAGGAGACGGCTACTTGGCTTCCGGCGCCGTCGGCTTGGTCAGGGTGTCCTTCGTCGTGGAGATGTCGTAGCGAATGGCGGGCTTGTCCTTCATGTCCTGGGTGATGCCGCCCTTCTCGTACCCCACGACTTTGACCGTCGTGACCTTGCCGCCTTCGGCCGTGAACGTCTGGTTCGACTGCAACTTGAACTTGTACCCGTCGAAGTAGGTGAACGGGCCGCCGGACCCTCGGTACACCATGCGGACGATCACGTTGTGATTCCCGGGCACGATGCGGGCGCTGAACACTTCGAACTCTTCTTTCTTGTCGAGGTCACCCTTGGTGTCGACCTTGGTGAAGATCGACGCGCCGTCGAGCGCGTACGCCACCGACTCGAGGACGAAGGCCGGCCCCATCTCGTTCTTGTGGATGATCACCGCCCGCGCGCCGGACGAGAGATCGCCGCCGAGCACGCGTTCCTGCAGCAGCACGAGGCGGGCCTTGGTGCGGTGGATCTTCTCCTTGAGGTCCACGACCTTCTCTTCGAGCGTCTTGACGCGGGTCTGGAAGGCCTCGTCGGCCGTCTGCGCACCGCCGGGCCCCTGCGCCCCAGTGGCGGGGCCTGCTGCAGGCGTCGCAGCGGGTTGGGTCGCAGCGGGTTGGGTTGCAGCAGGTTGTGCGGCAGGCGTCTGCCCGAGCGCCACCGACGCTGCGAGCACCACCACTGGAACCAGGCTCAACCTACCCATGTGCTTGTCTGCCTTCCTGTCCATGCCTCACCCCCAACCCCTCAACGCCGGCCCACTCGCGCCCGAAACGACGGCTTAGGCGCCGCCCTTCTTCAGCTCGGTCAACACCAGCTTCGCCACCGACTTGAGCGTGTCGAACACGCCCACACCCGTCGGCGCCACCGCCGGGTAGTCCGGCACCTTGCGCGGGTTGAGGACCTTGCGCAGCTCGTCCTCGGACACCGCGTTGGGCAGGTCGCGCTTGTTGTACTGCACGACGAAGGGGATCTTGTTCAGGTCGTAGCCTTGGTCCTGCAGGTTCACCCGCAGGTTCTCCATGGACTCGATGTTCGCTTCCATGCGCTCGACCTGGGAATCGGCCACGAACACCACGCCGTCCACGCCCTTCAAGATGAGCTTGCGGCTGGCGTCGTAGAAGACCTGCCCAGGCACCGTGTACAGGTGGAAGCGCGTCTTGAAGCCGCGGATCTCACCGAGCGACAGCGGGAGGAAGTCGAAGAAGAGCGTGCGGTCCGTCTCCGTCGACAGGGAGATGAGCTTCCCTTTCGTCTCGGGGTTGGTCTTGTTGTAGATGTACTGCAGGTTCGTCGTCTTCCCGCACAGGCCAGGCCCGTAGTAGACGATCTTGCAGTTGATCTCGCGGCTCGAGTAGTTGATGAATGACATTGGCGGGCCCGGTCACTCGCTGAAGAGGTTGTCGATGTCGGCGTCGGAGATCTCGGCGAAGGGCGAACCTGCGCCCGGCGCCGCCGATCTGGCCGCGAGCGCGGCGAAGATCTTCTCGAGTTCTTCCGTCGCCTTCTTGATGCGCAAGCGCACCAAGCCCAGCGACGTTCGGTTGTCGAAGATGACGACCAGCACCACTCGGCCCCCCACCAGCGTCATGTAGAGCGAGTCCTTCGCCCCTTCATGGAACTGGTTGGGGAACTCGTTCTCGCCGATGAGCTTGGCCAAGCCGCCCATGGCCGCCACGTTGCCGGCGGTGAGCGACGCCAGCGACGTCGTGTCGATGTTGTGCGTCTGCCCGGCCGCGGAGATGAGCTGGCCGTTCTTGTCGACGAGGAACACGACCTTGGCGTTCGCGTCCTTCGTCAAGCGGTCGCACACACCGTTGATGCGGTGGAACTCCTCTTCGTACATCACCAACTGGCTGGCCATGCGGTGGAGGCGCTCCTTGCGGGGTCAGATTGGGCGTTGGGTGTAGCAGATGGTCCCGAGGCTTTCACGCTTTCTTCAGGCCGTCGCGTGTCCGGCAACCCGTGGCGCCGACAGCGGAAACGTACGCCTTCGACCGTGTCAGCTTCGTGGCGCTTTCGATCACAAGTCGCGACGCGTCGCGAAGGCCCGGGCCAGCGTCGCTTGATCGGCGAACTCCAGATCGCCGCCCATGGGCAGGCCCTGAGCCAGGCGGCTGACCTTGACCCCCAGCGGCTTGAGCAGGCGCGTCAGGTAGAGGGCGGTCGCTTCCCCTTCGACGTCGGGGTTCGTCGCCACCACCACCTCGGTCACCACCCCGTCGCCCAGGCGCTGGAGGAGCTCCTTGATCCGCAGCTGCTCCGGGCCGATCCCCTCGAGCGGCGACAGCACCCCGTGGAGCACGTGGTAGCGGCCGCGGAACTCCCGGGTGCGCTCGACCGCCAGCTCGTCGGCGATGCCTTCGACCACACACACCAGGCGCTCGTCTCGGCGAGGGTCGGTGCAGAACCCGCACAGCGCTTCCGCCGCGCCGTCGTGCAGGCTGAAGCAGCGGGAGCACAGCCGGACCTTGTCCACGACGTCGACCAACGCCGCCGCGAGGCTCCGGGCGTACTCGGGCGAGCTGCGCAGCACGTGGAAGGCCAGCCGCTGCGCCGTCTTCTCGCCAATGCCCGGCAGCTTCGCCAGCTGCGCCACCAGCCGGTTGATCGCGTCCGGGGTCAAGCCGTCAGGCCCGGGATCTTGATGCCACCCGACACCTTGTCGAGCTCGGCCTGGGCGTAGGTCTTGCTCTGCGCCAGCGCCGCGTTGCAGGCGGCGGTGATCAGGTCCTCGAGCATGGACGTGTCATTCGGGTCGATCGCCTTCTTGTCGATCTTGATCGTCTTGATGTCCTGCGTGGCGGTGGCCACCACGGTGACCAGGCCGTCGCCCGCCTTGCCTTCGACCGTCTCGTTGGCCAGCTCCTCTTTGCGCTTCTTCACCTTCTCGGTGAGCTTGGTGGCCTGCCGCATGAGGTAGTTCAGATCGACGCCGGGCATTGCGACTCCTTCGGGGGTGACGTGTGCGAAGCCGCGGGTCTTTAGCCAAGTCGCTGACGATTCGCACCGGCCGTCACGTTGGCTCTCGTCACGGCTCCTCGTCGGGCACCGGCGCGTCGGGCACGCGCTCGGGCACCACCGGCTCGAGCACCTGCACGTGCTCGAGCGCCGCGCCGATCAGCCGCTCGAGGTGCCGGACCGCCGGGTGCGCGCGCACCTTGCCGTCGATCGCGTTCTCTCGCACCGCGCGCAGGCTCGCCTCTTCCTGGGCGATGCTCTTGGGGGCCTGCGCGAGCGCGGCTTGCGAGAGGTCTTCGACGAGCTTGGTGGGTCGCTTGAGCGACGCCGAGAGCGCCTGCTCGACCAGCACGCGGCCGGATCCGAACACCGTCGAGCGATGAAACGAGGCGCTCGGGTCGAAGGCCACCCGTGCCTCGCCGCCGGACAGCCCCAGGAAGCGGGCGTGCGTGAGGCTCGCGCCGTGGCGAGGCGACGCGGCGCGCACCGCTTCCACCGCCGCGCGCCAGCGCTGGTCTTCCGTGTGGACGACGCTGGCGGCGACGGGAGGCTCGTCGTCGGCGTCCGCGGCCAGCATGCCGGTGCCGCCGATCGCCGAGTGAGCGCTCAGCGGCGTCGCGTTGGCTGAGGCCGATCGCGGTGCCGGGCCGGGCGTCGATCGGCTTGCCGTGCCGGCGGCGTTCAGGGCGCTGCTGCGCTCTCCGGTGCCGGGGCCTGCGCTTCCTCGGGCCGGCTGTCCGCTCGCGCCGGCG
>JALHOS010000340.1 GCA_022842905.1 Myxococcaceae bacterium
AGGCGGGCAACGCCCTGCGCGAGCTCACGGCGATCGCCTCTCCGACGCGCGCCGCGCCGCTGCCGGGCTCGGTGCAGGGGCTCGCGGCGCTGCTCGATCAAAAGCTGAGGCCGCTGTGCGCGGACGTCACGTACGTGCTCGAGCGCGCGGGAGAGCCCGACGGGCCCCTGCAGCCGGCGAGCGCGCTGGCCGTGCTGCGCATCTGCCAGGAGCTCGTCCGCAACGCCGTCACCCACGGCGCCGCGCGGAACGTCACCGTCACCCTGGGGCTGTCCGGCGGCACGCTGACGGTCGCGGTGCGAGACGACGGGCGCGGCCTGAGCTCCGAGCGCTTCGTGACGGCTACCGGCGGCCTCGACAACGCCCGGCGCTGGTCGGAAGAGCAAGGCGGCGCCGTCCAGTACGTCGCGCTGCCGGGAGGCACCGAGCTGCGCGTCACGCTCCCGGCCTGACGAGCGGCGCGCGCGCGTCGGGGCGGCGGTCACCTCGGGGGCGGCCCGGCGCTGGTCGGAAGAGCAAGGCGGCGCCGTCCAGTACGTCGCGCTGCCGGGAGGCACCGAGCTGCGCGTCACGCTCCCAGCCTGACGAGCGGCGCGCGCATGTCGGGGCGGCGGTCACCTCGCGGCCCGGCGCCGGCGCCCACCTGTCGGCCACCCCGACGTTCCCGGCGCGGGTGGCGTTGGGTAGGTTGCCCAACGTGGACGGCAAGCGGCAGGTGCGCATCGCGCTGGTGGAAGACCACGAAGGGACGCGCGTGGCGCTGCGCGACACGCTGCGCGGCTACCCGACACGGATCGAGGTCGTGGCCGCGTTCGCGGACGGCGAGTCGCTGCTGCGCTCGTCGCTGCGCCGCCTCCTCGACGTGGCGGTCGTCGACCTGGGGCTCCCGGGGCTGAGCGGCGGCGAGACGATCCGCGCGCTGTCCGCCGAGCTGCCCGCGGTGCACTGCGTGGCGCTCACCGTCTTCGAAGACGAAGAGAGCGTGCTCGACGTCATGCGCGCCGGTGCCTACGGCTACCTCCTGAAAGACGAACCCGACGAGCGGCTGATCAGCGCCATCGAAGAGGCGGCCGTCGGGTCGCACCCGCTGTCGAGCCGCATCGCCGGCTTCCTCATCGCCGAAGCGCGGCGCAGCCCGCCGAAGATCGTCCTCACCGATCGCGAAGAGCAGGTGGCGCGAGCGCTCGCCGAGGGGGCCAGCTACCTGGAGTGCGCCGATCGCCTGGGCATTGCCCTCGGCACCGTGCAGGACCACGTCAAGCGCATCTACCGGAAGCTCGACGTCGGCTCGAAGAAAGAGGTCCGCCTCTGGCTCGAGCGGCGCGCCGGGTGACCGTCCGTATGGGGTCATCATGGGGATATTGAGCCCCACCTGATTTTTTTAGCGTCTGCGTGACGGCCAGCGGCAGGGCTTGAGGGGCCTCGAGGAGACCGGTCATGCAGAGCCAGGGCAGGACGCTGCGCGTCGACACAGCCTCACGCACGCGCTGGCGCTGCGCGCTCGCGGTGGGGGTGGTCGCGCACGTGCTCGCGGGGTGTGCGCCGGTGCCCGACCGGGTGCAGAGCGACTTCGACTTCACCACCCAGGCGTTCTCGTTCTCGAACTTCGGCACCGAGGACCGCGGCAGCGGCATGACCGAGCTCGCGGCGATTCGCATGTTCGGGCGAGAGGCCGTGTGTCTGCCGGGCGCCACGGCGACGGAGTGCACACCTCGCCCGGAAGCGGCCGCGTGGATCGCCGAGGTGAACCAGACGCTGGCTTACGGCCACAGCGAAGGCTTCGCGGTGACGGCGCTGCTCATGTCGCTGGGGAAGTTGTCGCCGGCCGACTTCGGGGCCCCGACCGCGGCTGGGCTTTCCAAGAACAACGAGCGGCTGCAGCGCGAGCTCGCGTACTGGTCGGCGACGCAGAAGCTCGGCGCCGCGCACGAGCGCGACGAGCGCTACGCGGCCAAGGACGTGATGCCGTTCCTGGCCCGCATCCTCAAGCCGGGTCAGACGGAGGCGTACCGGCTCCTCGTCACCATGCGCGAAGGCGACGGCCTGCGCGGTGGGCACGCGCTCGTCCCGTTCGGGTACTTCAAGGGCGAGCGCGAGGGCCTGTATTACCTGCGCGTCTACGACAGCAACATTCCGCAGGCCGAGCAGCGGCTGGAGATCGACGTCACCGCCAACACGTGGCGCTACGAAGGCTCCTTCGACACCGCGCTCGACCGCTCGTACGTGGGCACCGCGGCGAACGGTAACCTGCTCTGGTTCTCGCCGGTGACCGCGCGCCTGGGGACGTTCCTGGCGCCGTTCACCGAGGGCGCGCGCCTGTCCGTCTCGGCCACTGGGGCGAACCTGCGCGTCGAAGGAGACGGCACGAACGTCGGCTTCAAGGACGGGCAGCTCGTCGAGCAGGGCGGTCGCCTGACGCCCGCCGCCGCGGACTGCCTGTGCCGGTCGCCGAATGAAATCGTCAACATTCAGCTCAGCGCGGACGCCGGCACCGGCCCGCAGACGGTCAAGGTCAGCACCAACGGCTTCTCGGACACACAGTCGGTGCAGGTCACCGGGCCAGGCGTGTCGGTGACGGCGGACGGCGTGAAGGCCAACTCCGGCAACGACCAGCTCGTGGTGGACAGCAGCGGCAAGAAGGTCTCGTACGACACGGGTGGCGACAGCAAGGTGGACCTGACCACCACCTTCACGAGCGCCGACGGCGCGACGACGAAGGTGACGGTGACGGTCGGGGACTCGGCGCGCGAGGTCGTCGTCGACGGCTCGGACTCGTCGAACGTGAAGGTGCAGCTCGACGACCTGCCGCCCGGCACGCAGGTGACCGTCACGGTGACGAAGACGGCCGCGGACGGCACGTCGAAGACCACGTCGGTGACTGCCACGACGACCGCCGGGAAGGACGCCGAGGTGAAGGTGCAGCCCGACACCGGCACGTCGCAGACGAACACCAACATCGTCTTCGAGCAGTGCCTCAACGGCCGCAAGGACATGAGCGAGGGTGACGTCGACTGCGGCGCGTCGTGCGCGAGCATGGCGGCCGCCGACCGCAACGGCGACGGGCTGTGCGGCTTGAGCAAGACCTGCGGGACCGACGCCGACTGCGGCAACCAGAACTGCGTGAGCGGCCGCTGCGCGGAGCCGTCCTGCACCGACGGCCGGAAGAACGGCCGCGAGACGGACGTCGACTGCGGCGCGCCGGCACTCAGCTGCCTGTGCGGCGAGGGCAAGCGCTGCGACCAGACGAGCCAGTGCGCCGCGGGCCTCGAGTGCCTGCGCAACACCTGCCTGTCGGGCACCAGACACACGCTGTCCGTCGTGGGGCTGCCGGTCGGCGAGTCCTTCGAGCTGGGGCAGACGGTCGACGGCGCGTACTCGCGCGTCACCATCGCCGGGCAGCCCGCCGCATCGTTCATGCACCGGTTCGATGCGAAGGACTCCTTCACGGTCGGCATCAGCAGCTCGGGCTTCCGTGTGGCCTGCGCGCTCGACACGCCGACCTGGTCCTGGGTGCGCAACCCCGACGCGGGCGTGCGCGCCGACGTGCAGAGCAACACCGCGCGCTGCCAGCGGAGGGTAGGCCAGCTGCTCTACGACACCCAGCTGCAGACGTGCCCGTACTTCGTCGACGGCCGGTTCCTCGAAGGCGCCGCGCCCACCCTGTCCGTCACGCGCTTCGTGCCACGCGAGGCCGCGCAGACCGCGGTCACCCTGCTCGAGCCCCGCCGCCAAGGTGTGGTCGGCGCCATTCACTTCCAGCCCGACGCCGGGCTCGCGTACCGCATCAACAGCCTCAACTCGCCCGTGGTTCGGCAGCTCAAGACGGGCGCTCGTGTCGACGCGGAGTTCATCGAGTCCTGCGCAATCGTCGACGCCGGCTCGGGCTTCTTCCCCGCGTCCGGCACCGCCGCCATTCTCTTGAGCTGCTCCTGCGTGCGCGTGCCCGACGGCGGCCTGGCCGACGCAGGCCCACCCGACGCAGGTGCACCCGACGCAGGGCCGCCCGACGCAGGCCCACCCGACGCCGGCATGGACGGCGGGCCGTCCGCGCTGCCGCTCGGGGCGATGTGTCAGCTCGACAGCCAGTGCGCGAGCCTGGACTGCGAGTGCGGCGCCAACTCCGGGGCCTGCACGAGCAACAGCGGCCGGTGCGGCGCGGGCAAGGTCGTCTTCTCGACGCCGACGACGGACGGCGTGGCGGTGAGCGGCACGTTCACCGTGCCGACTGGCTGCCCCACCATCCGCCTCGCGGCGTGGGGCGCGGCCGGTGGCAACGGCAGCGAGCAAATGCCCTTCCCCATGAGCTACCCGGGCGGCGCCGGAGGCTTCCTGAGCGGCACGCTCGCGGCCGCGCCGGGCGACGTGTTCTCGGTGTGGGTCGGCGGCGGCGGCACGACGAGCAACGACCCGAACTGGCCACGCGGCATGGGCTCGTACGCGGGCACCGCGGCGAACGGCGGCTACGGGCGCAGCGAGACCGGCATTGGCGCGTTGATGGCCGGCGGCGGCGGCGGGCTTACGAGCGTGCGGCAGGCCGGCAGCGCGATGGTGACGGTCTCGGTGCCTGGCGGCGGCGGCGGCTCGCGCAACGGAAACTCGCCAGGCGGCGACACGGCAGGCGGGAACGCGCCCACGCGCGCCGGCGGCCACGGCACCATGTTCACCTCGGCCGGCGGCGGCGGTGCGGGTGAGAACGGAGGCCTGGGCGGCACGTCGAACGGCGCCTTCGGCCTCGGCGGTGCGTTCGCGGCGTCGCTGCCCAGCGGCCTGGTGGGCGCGCCCGGCTCGGGCCAGACCCCTGTGGGCTCGTCGGTGAACGACCTGAGCCTGTGTCCGTCGGGCACCGGCGCCGGCTCGCTGGGGACGTCAATCGGTGGAGACGGCTGTGTCGTTCTGAGGTGCGTGGCCCCATGAGAGTCTTCATCACGTCGTGTCTGTGTTTGGCCGTGCTCGCCGCGTGTGAGGCGGACCCGGACCTCGCGTCTCAGCGGCGCAGCGCCGAGACGTTGCAGTGCCCCGCCGGGCAGATTCCGTGGAACTTCACCCAATTCCCCACGCCCTTCACCGCGGAGAGCGCGCGCCGCCGTGGCGACGCGGGGGTGCCCGAGACCGTCACGCCCCCGACGCCCGTGACGCTCCGCATCACCGCTGGCTTCTGTGCTGGCGAGGAGTCGTTGACCGCCGCGGCTGGGGAGAACTGCAACGGCCGGACGGAGTGTTCGTTCGCGGCCAGCAACTGCCAGGGCGTCGTGCAACTCCGGTACACGTGCTCGAACGACCCGTCGGCCGTCAAGGGCCTGCGGTGTGACACCCGGTCCTGCTACTTCCAGCTGAAGTGCGACCAGCCCCCGGCGCCGACGACCACCGTCGCGCCACGAGTCGAGTGTGTGCCCGAGCAGTGCCACGGCGCCACGCGCCGCGACGAGAACCTGCAGTGTGTCTCGGACGCCGCGCGCCCAATCGAATACAAGGCGCTGACGCGGTCGACGCTGAGCGAGAAGCTCGTCGTGTTTCACCCGACCATCGCGAACGCCGGCGCGACGCCCGTGTACCCGCCGACGCGGAAGGTCTTCAACCGGGTGCTGGGTGGCCAGACGCTGGACGTGGATCGCACTGGCATTACGGGACTCGACCAGGGCACGTTCAACGCGCTGTCGGTCGAATCGAACCTGGCCTTCTACCGGGTGCTCTTCCCCGAGACGATCTACGACATGGAATACATCGTCTGGTACGTCGTGCCGGACGGGCAGCCGAACCTGGGGCTGCAGGGCAACCTGGTCCTCTGGGCGTACGACAGCTGGACCACGCGGAACGAAGGGCGCTTCCCCGCGGGCAGCGACACGTACCGGTGCCAGCTCCACACCGTCGACATGCGGAAGTACGGACCTGGCCAGCGCGTGCCGGGCCTCGAACGAACGTACGCGGTGCGCGTGAAGGAGCGCTTCCTCGTGCCGCGCGACTGCAACGACGACAGCGGCACCTCGCTCGAAGCGCGCGCCGCCGCCGGGCGCCGCGCGAACGTGACCCTCGTGGACTTCTTGAACGCCCACACGCACGCGGGCACGACGCTCGCGGCGTCCTACGGGCTGGACGACAACGTCATCGTCCTGGCCGACACGACCGAGTCCGAGCGGCGGACGAACTGCGCGCCGAACCCGAGCGACTTCTTCTTCGACCCGGTCGCGAAGGCGGTGGACCGCGTGAAGTACCTGAACCAGCGGCGCGTGCCCTTCTTCTTCGTCGCCGAGGTGGACCGCGACGGCAAGCCCACCGGCCCCGACCCGCGCGTGCCGGACCGCGTGTGGTTCCGGCCGACCAACCAGACGCACGTCGGCGTGTCGGCGGTTCGACCGAAGAAGCTGGTGCAGAAAATCCGCGGCGTGGGCCCGGCGCGCGGCTTCATCCGCGCGGACATCGACTGGTTCCTGTCGGGCGATCGCCAGAAGTACTGGCAGAGCTCCGGCTTCACGTCGGAGCGTGAGGACTCGCAGCTGTTCCTCGAGGGCTTCCTGCTGCCGCTCGACGCGAACGACCAGCCGATCGCCGAGCCGAGTGAGGGCTACCCGCGCTTGGGGCAGCTGCGGGTGACGAAGTCGACCGCACACGGCGTGACGTACGGCGGCAACTACCCGGTGACCGAGGACCTGCGGAAGAAGTTCATGACCCCCGGCTCGCCGCTGTACACGACGGCAGACGGCCGGAAGTTCCTTCTGCGCGCGTGCCTACGCTTCGGTGGGTCAGACCCCAGCGGCACGCGGTCGGCCGTCAACAACACGTACACGCTCGACTTCATCAATCGTTGCCAGAACGCGACCACGCCGCTGGTCATTCGCCTGGACCCGGCGGTCGCGCCGCTCGAGCCGCTCGCGACCGACCCGTTCAGCGAAGCCACGCCGCAGGCCGGAGGTGACGGCCGCATGTCGCAGTCCTTCGACAACGACGTCGAGAACGAGTGCGTCGCGGGCTCCCACGCCTGCCGGGTCGCCGTCAGCAACGGCCTCGAAGGCCGCGGCGCGTTCGGCGGCTCGCTGTTCGCCACCGACGTGACGACGACGACGGCGGCAGACGGCGGCACGACGGTGCACGTCGAGAAGGACGCCGAGCTGTGGGGCTTCACGGTGATGAGCGAGGAGGAAGACGACCCGGCGGTGATGGTGGCCGGCAGCCCGGAGGTGAGCTTCCGCCTTCAGCCGCCGTGGGACCTCATCGTCACCTCGGCGCAGGTGTCGTTCCCCGGGCTGAGGTGGAGGAGCCAGCAGGTGGCGGGGCAGCAGGGGCTCGGCGCGGGCTATTCGTACTCGGCGCCGGTGCGGTTCGGTCTGGTGCAGGGCGACGTCGTGTTCTCGACGACCGTCGGGTTCGGGCTGGGTGGGGAGTTCAAGTACAAGTTTGGCGGGACGGCGCCGGCGACCTGCACGGGCACGCAGGAGGACTGCCAGGAGCTGTACCTGCTTCAGACCCCTGCCACGCTCCGAGACGCGCGCGCGAAGTGTGAGAACACCGGCGGGCGGCTGGCGGACATGACGAGCGACCTCGAGACGCGGCGCGTCCGCGAGAAGGTGCCGTCCGACGCCGGCGTGTGGCTCGGCGCGCAGGCCGCAAACCAGTACGTCAACGCACAGTGCCTGGGCGCGTGGGACGGAACGCGCTGCTTCAGCGACCACCAGACGCACCTGCGCTGGCTGTCGAACGACGAGGACTTCGCCACGTCGCGTTCGTTTGGCGCCTTCACCGCCGACTCGGCGGAGATCGCCTTCGACGGCACGCCCAGCGCGCTCCCCGCCATCAGCGTCGAGCGCCCCACGGACAAGGGCGTGGTGCTGGGACGCAGCGGGCTCCAGCTGGCGCCGATGACGGCTTCGTACGCGTCGGTCTGCCGCTTCCGGAACACCGCCGAGGTCACGACACACGCGCTGAGCGGCGGCCTCGAGGCCACGTTCGGCGCCGGTCTCTCGGTTGCGTTCTGCACGCCCAGCGAGAAGTTCGGCGTCTGCCTGGAGGGTGGCTTCAACATCATCAACGCCACGCTGACACCGACGCTCACGTACACGCACCACGACATCAAAGACAAACGTGGACGAACGGGACGGCAGAGCAACCTGACGTTCGACCTGAAGTGGGACCTGGTCCTGCTGTCCGGCAGCTTGGATTTGCGTGTCGTGTTCTGGAAGTACTTCAGCTTCAGCTACAACCTGCTGACCTTCTCGGGCTTCTCGCTGGGGGTCGGCGGAGAGCTCTACAAGGTCGAGTGGCCGCTCTACGAGGAGCTCCAATGAGCCGCATCGTCGCCGTCGCTGCCCTCGCGGCGCTCGTGGGCGCCGTGTCCGTGGGCCTCCACACCCGCGCTGCCGCGCCACCACCCGTCGACGTCGCGCCGCGGCCCGACGTGCCTCTCG
>JALHOS010000341.1 GCA_022842905.1 Myxococcaceae bacterium
CTGCTGCTCGGCGAGCTTCTTGGCTTCCGCTTCGAGCTTCTTGGCCTCCTCCGCCAGCTTCTTCTCTTCTTCGGCGCGGCGCTTCTTCTCGTCGGCCGACAGCTTGGCCTCCTCGGCCTTCTTCTTCTTTTCTTCTTCAGCCAGGCGCTTCTTCTCTTCGGCTTCGCGCTTCTTGGCTTCGGCTTCCTCGGCCTTCTTCTTCTTCTCTTCTTCGGCCTTGGCCTTGGCCTCTTCGGCCAGGCGCTTCTTCTCTTCGGCCGCGGCCTTGGCGTCGTCTTCCTTCTTCTTCTTCTCGGCTTCCTTGGCCGCCTTGGCCTCTTCGGCCTTCTTCACCTTCTCTTCGGCCTGCGCCTTGCGCTCCTCTTCCTTCTTCTTCTTGTCCTCCTCGAGCTTCTTCTTCTGCTCTTCGAGCTCCGCCTTCTTCTTCTCGAGCTCTTCCTTCTGCTTCTGGAGCGCCGCTTCCTTGGCGTCGGCGTCCGCCTTGGCCTTGGCGAGCGCTTCGTCCCGCTTCTTCTCTTCGGCGAGCTTCTTCTCTTCTTCCTTCTTGAGCTTGTCCTCTTCGGCCTTGCGCTTCTTCTCTTCGGCCTCGAGCTTCTTCTTCTCCTCGGCGAGCTTCTTCTCCTCTTCCTTCCGCTTCTTCTCTTCTTCGACCAGGCGCTTCTTCTCTTCGTCGGCCTTCTTGGCGCGGTCCTTGGCGTCCTGCTCGTCCTTGACCCGCTTGGCCTCGGCGTCCGCCTTCTTCTTCGCTTCGGCGGCCTCGGCGTCGGCCTTCTTCTTGGCTTCCTCTTCTTGGCGCTTGGCTTCGGCGGCGTCGGCCTCGGCCTTCTTCTTCGCTTCGGCTTCGGCGGCCAGGCGCTCTTCTTCGGCCTTCTTCTTGGCGGCCTCTTCGGCCTTCTTGCGCTCGGCCTCGGCCTTGAGCGCGGCCTCGCGGTCGGCCTTGGTGATGGGCTTGCGCTTCTCTTGCGCCGCGGCGGCCGCGTCACCGGTCGCGGACTTGGGCGCGGCGACCTCGAGCGGCTCTTCCTGAGCGATGGCGGGGAGCGACAAGGACAGCGCGACGGACAGGGCGAGGGAGGTCTTCTT
Organism: Myxococcaceae bacterium; assembly: GCA_022842905.1. Taxonomy (GTDB): domain Bacteria; phylum Myxococcota; class Myxococcia; order Myxococcales; family Myxococcaceae; genus JALHOS01. The sequence goes on from JALHOS010000341.1 coordinate 1,084, forward strand.
CATGATCGTGTGGGCGGCGCGTGTAGCCGTGGACGGCGAGGGGATCAACGGCGAGGGCTTGCGGGAATTCATGCGCCGTGCGTCTGCGTCCACGGCTTGTCGGACAGGCGGACCATGCCGGTGCAGCGGACCGACGGCTCGGGGGACCGGCCACCCCAGATCGTCGCTTCGGTGAACAGCAGCGTCGTCCCCGCGCGGAGCAGTCGGGCCTCGGCCCGCACGCTGTCGCCCAGGGTGGGCTGGAGGAAGTGAATCGACAGCTCCGCCGTCGCCGAGCGCCGGGCGGGGTCCACCAGCGCGCCGCTGCAGCCGATGATGAGATCGCACAGCGCCGACAGCACGCCGCCGTTCACCGCGTCGCTCCCCAGCCCGCCGCGGTGGTGCTTCTCGACGGTGGCGAGCGTGACCTGGACCCGGTCCGTCTTGGGGAAGGATACGTGGAAACCCCAGCGGGAGATGATCGGATCGTCGTTGAGGCCTTTGGCGTAGCGGGCTTGGGCTTCGGCGAGCGACATGGCGGTCGCTGCTTACGACACTTTCGCGTGACGGGGGCCACGAGCAGCCGCGGCGCCGCGCTTTAGGCCGGGCTCGGCGGTGGCGGCGCCCGCGGCTTGAACTCCCTGGCGGCGACCTGCGCGTCCTGCACCCCTTCGATGACGGTGCTGACGATCGCCTTGCCCACGGCGATGGCGGGGATGATGCCGAGCATGCCCAGCACGCCGCCCAGCGTGCCCCCGACGGCGATGCCGACGATGACGGTCATGGGGTGCATGTCGAGGCTGCGGCCCATGACGACGGGGTTGATGAACATGGCGTCGACCAGGTGCACCACCACGTACGCCGCCGCGAGCGCGCCCAAAGACGGCGCCGCTGGGTCAAGTAGGGAGAACAGCAGGCCCGCCGCCGCGCCGATGAAGGGGCCCGCGAACGGAATGACGTTCGCCACCCCGAAGAGCACCGCGAAGAGCAGCGCGTTCGGCATGCCCAGCGCGAAGAGCGCCAGCGCCATGAGGATCGTCACGAGCACGTTCTCGGCCACCGTGCCGATCAGGTACGCGGAGATCTGCCGATCGACGCGATCGAGCATGATCAGCGCCCGCTCGAAGTGCCGGTTGGGCACCCGCTGGAGCAAGGCGTTCTTCATGGCCGAGCCTTCGAGCAGCACGAAGTAGGCGATGACGCCGGCCAGGCCCACCGAGCCGACGTGAGACAACGCGCCGAGCGCCAGCGCGGGCAGCCCTTCGACCAGCGAACGTCGCTGGTGGTGGAGCACGTCTTGGATCTTGTGGAACAGGCTGGCCCAGTCGACGTTCGGGTAGCGCCCGGCCAGGCCCGCTTGCCATTCGAGCAGCCGCGTCTCGAGCTGCACTTCGAACGCGCTGCGCTCTCCTTGGGCGTGGGGCGCCTGCTGGAGCCAGGTCTCGAGCGAAGGCCAGACGCCGACGCCCAGCGCCACCAGCGCGCCGGTGATCAGCCCTCCACAGGCCAGCACCGCCACCCAGCGCGGCGCCCCGCGGTTCTCGAGCCCGTCCGCGAAGGGCCGCAGCACGTACGTCACCAGCAGCGCGCCGATGAGAGGCGCCACCAGGAAGCGGAGGATCCACGCCACGCCGAGCGCCGCCGCAGCGACGAGGGCGAACAAGAGGGCGCCCACGACTTGCTCACCCAGCGTCTTGCGCGCCACCGCAGGCACCAGCGCGCCCGGCGGGTACGCCTGCGGGCTGCTCACGAGCGGACCTCTTCAGGCAGCGCGCGCTTGGCCACGTCGACGCGAATCGACGCCGACAGCTCGCGCAGCCGCACCCCCGTCAGCCGCGCCAAGTTCCACAGCACCCGGGCGCCCAGCCGGCTGCTCCGCTCCACCAGCAGCTCGAGGTCCGACTGGAAGATGCCCAAGAGCACCGACGGCTTTCGCACCACACAGCTCGCGCTGCGCGGCGCCTCCTCGAGCAACGCCAGCTCGCCGAAGAACTGCCGGTCCTTCAGCGTCACCAGCTTCACTTCCGTCCCGTCGTCGCGCCGCATGACGATGTCCACCTCACCCTGCTGGATCAGGTACATGCCCGCGCCGGTCTGGCCCTGGCGGAAGACGACCTCGTCGGGCGTGAAGTGGCGCACGTGGAGCATCTTGCGAAGGCGTTTGAGATCTCCGTCCGACAGGCCCTTGAACAGGGGCGTGGCGCGCAGCGTCGCCAGTTCGTCTTCGGTGACACCGCTGGCTTCGGGAGGCTTCCACAGCGCGATCTCGGTCTCGAGCATGGGGGTGGCCAAGGCGTAGCACCGCGGCCCCGACTGGCAATTTCCAGGAGGGGCTCGGGCCTGACGCCTCACGCGTGGTGGACGGAGGCGTACACCTCCGAGAGCGCTTGGGCTTCGGCGGCCACGCCAAACCGACGCCGCGCCTCGTCCGCCGCCGCGGCGCCGAGCTGCGCGGCCAGCGTCGGGTTGGAGAGCACCCGCTGCAGCTGCGCGCGCAGCGCCCCGACGTCGCCCGGTGGGAAGAGCAGGCCCGTCTTCCCGTCGGTGACGACCTGAGGCACGTGCGGCAGCGCCGACGCGATGACACACACCCCGCAGGCCATGGCCTCGATGAGCACCATGCTGAAGGCCTCTTGGTAGGACGGGTGCACCAGCACCGAGAGCCCTTGGTAGACGGGCACGACGTCGCCGCGCTCGCCCAGCAGCTGTAGTCGCCCGCCGGACTGCTGCGCCAGGCCTTCAGCCCACCGCTGCTCCGCCGGCTTGACGAGCCCGACGAGCGCGCCGCTCCAGTCCGGCCACGGCGCCCACAGCGGCTGCATGGCCGCGGCGAAGTCGCCCTGGCCCTTGGCGGCCCGCACGCGGCCGACGACGCCGACGGCGTGCCTGCCTGGCAGCCCGAGCGAGGTGAAGGCCTGGGCGCGGTCCGCCGGCGGGCGGAAGCGTTCCAGGTCCACCCCGTGGTGAATCACCCGCGACGGGCAGTGCACCCACTGAGCGCAGACGTCGTTGAGCGTCACCAGCGCGTCCGCCCGGCGGTACAGGAATCGGCTGTAGCGGCCCGGCGGGTAGCCCGCGTGGCTCGTCGCCACGACCTTGAGCTTCGGCCGACGCGCGCGCAGCCACAGCCCCGTCAGCAGCTCGTTGTTGCGGTGGGCGTGCCAGACGACGGGCTCCTGCTTGGCGCGGTCCAGCACCTGGGCCAGCGTGATGCGGGGCAGGGCGCTCGACAGCACCGCCGAGCCGGCCACTCGCGCTTCGTGGTGCGCCGCCAGCGCCGGGACGATGAGCTCGGTGTGCGCCGTGACGCCGGTGCGGCGAGGGTGGAAGTGCGGGTGCACCACGAGCATGGCGGGCGCCTGCGTGTCGCTCAGTTGGACGCCGCTCGCAAGTGCGGGCTCGAGCCCGGGTTGGGAACGCCGGAGCGAACCCCAGGCCGCGCTTCGCGTTGCGCAACGAAGCGCCTGGGCAGAACGCCTCGAAGGACAGGGGCGTCGTTCGGCTCGCGCTGCGGGTGGCGCGGAGTCTGGGGCGCTCGTCCGAACCCCTCGTCGAGTGCTTGCGAGGCTCAGACGACGTCCGGCGAAGGCGATCGGCGTTCCAACGACGGGACGGCCATGCGCGACACCCTCCTCGAGCCGCAGGGGCTTGGCCTGCCGCGCGCGGGCGGGGTAGGGCGTGGCTCCTCTCGTGCCCGTCGAACTGAAGCAAGGCTCGCTGCGCGTGAGCCACACGCCGCTGCACCTCGACGCTCGCCGCCGAACGCCGCTGTGCTTCGTCTCGCACGCGCACGCCGACCACATCGCCCGGCACGAGCGCACGGTGGCCACGCCGCAGACGCTCGCGCTCATGGCTCACCGGCTGGGGCCGCTCGAGGCGACCGTCCCACTGCGCTTCGGCGAGCGGCTTTCGCTCGAGTCCGGCGACGTGGAGCTCGAGCTGTTCCCCGCCGGCCATGTGCTGGGCGCCGCGCAGGTTCGCGTCACCCGCCCCGACGGCCACCGCCTCGTCTACACGGGCGACGTCAGCCTCGCGCCCGCGCTCACCGCCGCGCCCGCCGCCGTCGTCCCTTGCGACACGCTCGTCGTCGAGGCGACCTTCGGCCACCCGCGCTACGTGTTTCCTCCACGCGAGGGCGTCTACGACGAAGTTGCGGCCTGGGCGCGCACCCAGCTGGGGCGTGGGCTGGTGCCGGTGATGCTCACCTACGGCCTGGGCAAGGGGCAGGAGACGATCGCCCAGCTCGTCGCCCGGGGCCTTCCCGTCTGCACCGACGCGGGGATTCACGCCGTCGCCGGCCTGTACGAAGCGCTCGGCGTCCCCGTTCCGTCGCGCTGCTTCGACGGCGCGTTTCGCGAGGGGGAAGTGGGCGTCTTCACCCCCAAGGCGCTGGAGCCGCTGCGCGGCGGCCCGCAGAAGCTCGTCACCGCGGCGCTCACCGGGTGGGCGCTCGAGAGCTGGGGGGCGCGGCGATCCGGCGCCGACGTCGCGTTTCCGGTGTCGGACCACGCCGACTTTCCGTCGCTGCTCCACTACGCGCGCAGCTGCGGCGCGCGGGAAGTCATCACCCTGTTCGGCTTCAAGGAAGAGCTGGCCAAGGCGCTCAAGGCCCACGGCGTGTTCGCCCGCGCCGTCCACGAGCGCGTGCAGATGAGCCTTCCGCTCGGGCCCTAAGCCCGTTAAGCGCGCCGGTCGCCATGGCCGACTCCAAGACGCTCCGCTTGTTGCTGCTGGGGAAGCTCCACCACGCCGTCGTCACGCGCACCGCGCCGTCCGCGTCCTTTGGCCTGGAGGTCGATCGCGCGCTGCTCGACGCCGCCGGCCTGCTCGAGCACGAGAAGGTCGATCTGTACGACGCCACCAACGGCGCGCGGCTGGCTGCGGAAGTCAGCGCCGGCCCCAAGGGCAAGGGCGACGTCGTCGTGGGCGGGCCCGCCGCGCACCTGGTGCAGGTCGGCGATCTCGTCGTGCTGGCCGCCTACGGCTGGCTCAAGGAGAAGGCCGCCAAGAAGCACGCGCCGCGCGTCGTCTTCGTCGACGAGAAGAACCGTGTCCTCAAGGTCGAAGCCAAGCCGCCCCTCGCCTTCGACGACGTCACGCCCACGGGCACCGAGCCCTTGCCGCTCCCGGCGAAGGCCGCGAAGGCCGTGGTGGCGGCGGCGCCCAAGAGCCCGCCCGCGCCGAAGAAGGTGGCGAAGGCCGACAAGAAGAAGGCGAAGGACAAGCGCCGCTGAATCTGGCGCGCCCGGCCACGGAGGTCGGGCGGTTGGGCTGCGCGCGCTACGCCTTCGGCGCGGCCATGGCTTCGACGTGCGCCACGGCTTCGGCCAGGTAGGCCAGCCGGCGCAGCCTCACTTCGTCGGGCAGGCCCGCGAAGGCGCCAAAAGCCCCGCCGAGCAGCTCGCGGTTTCCGTTGGTGGCGATGTGGGCGAGATCCTGCGCCGCTTCCTGCGAGTCCACGGCCTCTTCCCAGTTGTTCTCGGGCGTGAAGCCGGCTTCGAGCAGCGACGTGAAGAGCTGCGCGCCCGCCAGCCGCATGCGCAGCTCGCCGATGTGGTCCATCGCCGCGCCGGTGGCCTTGAGCTCCAACATGGCGCCGGTGATGCGCGGATCCACGTCGGCGGTGGCGTCGTCGACCTCCACCGCTTCCTCGAGCAGCCCGGCCAGCAAGTCGACGGCAGGCTCCGAAGCCTGCACTTCTTCGCCGATCTCCCGCAGGTACATGACGGCGACCGCCGTCTCGGGGCTCCCCGCGGCGATCACCTGCCGCGCCTTGGGCACGGCCTGCATGTCGGGCACCGGCCGCCGGCCTTCGAGCCGCGTCTTCACCGCTTCGCGATAGAGCGCCTCGAGGCTGTTGCCGGGCTGCATGCGCGCGGGCAGCGGCGGGCGCAGGCCAGGCACGTCGAGCACCCAGACCGGCGGGTTGGCCACGTGCTTGAGGCCGCGGAAGAGCAGGGTGCCGGCCGCGTCTCCCGGACGGAACGGGGGCAGCTCGTTCTCGGGCTGGCCTCCACCGCCGGTGCCCATGACCTGCGCGCGCTGCTCTCGCGTGAAGCTGGTGATGCCGACTGCGGGAGGAGGAGGCGGCGGCGGCGCGTCTTCGCCGTCCAGGCCCACGACGCGATCCATGTCGCAGTCGTCGAACTCGACTTCTTCGAGGCCCTTGCAGCCGGTGAAGTCACAGCGCAGCAGCTTGAGCTTCTCGAAGGTCGCCCCCTCGAGGTTCGCGCCGCGGAAGTCGCAGTCCTGGAGGCGGCCTCCGTGGAAGTAGGCGTTGGAGAGGTCCGTCTCCTTGAAGGAGACCTTGGACAGGTCGCACTTCTCCCACTCGCTGCCGATCAGCAGCAGGCCGGACAGGTCCGCGTTCGCCGAGAACAGCTGGGGGAAGGTGGCTCCGGTGTGGTCGAGCGGGACCTTTCCGTCCCGGCGCAGCTGGTTCCACTGCTTGGATCCGTTCTTCAGCAACTCTTCGATGTTCTGCGCTTTCGCCATGGGCGTGGGCTTCTACCGTCCTCCCCACGAGGCTTCCACAACGACGTAGGACCTTCGTCGCATCGACGCTCGTGACCCAGCCCACCGCTGCTGACCTGTCCCAAGCGCACGCCAACCCCTGGCAAGCGCGCGCCTGGGCGGTGCGGCGAGCGATTTGCAGCGGTGCTGCCTCGTCTCGGCGAGCTCAAAGCCGACGGCCCCCTTCCCTCGTCACGTGGAGACTCGCCATGGCCTACCAACGGTTGAACACGAAGCAGCTCGAGCAGCGCCTGATGCAGATCCTGGGGCGCTGGGACGCGTCGGACGAGCAGGTCGAGAACTTCCGAGGGTGGGCCTACATCGTCGCGGCGGCGTCCGATGCGTGCGCCGCGGAGGAGCCCTGGGCCTGCTCGGAGCTGCTCGCCGGTGAGTACGAGCAGCTTCACCAGCAGATCGTCGAAGGGTTGATCACGACCTCGGTCATCGACCTCGATCTCGTCAGTCGCCGCGCCTTCGTCGAGTTCCTCATCGGTGAGCTCGCCGAGGCGGAGCGGCCGATGTTGCTGGCCGCCTGACCTGCCCCCTCCGCGGTGCAGAAAGCCGGGTGCGCTTCAGTTCACCTGGATCTCGTTGGCCGACTGACCAGCGGTGCCATTGGGCGTTCCCGGCTGGCCGGGCATGCCGAGCATGGTGCTGACGCTCGCGCCGACGGGGGCTGGTGCGTTCTGCCGGAAGATGCCGACGGAGTGTCCGCCGTTGCCTCCGCCGCCGACGCCGCCGGGGCCGCCCGCGCCGCTGCGGCCACCAGGCCCACCGGCGCCCGCGGTCACCATGGCC
>JALHOS010000342.1 GCA_022842905.1 Myxococcaceae bacterium
ACGGAAGCGGCACTGCCGGCATGGGCGGAGACGGCTCGGCGGGCACCGGCGGGACCGGCGAAAACCCATCCCCGAAGGGTTGCGGCTGCTCGACGGGAAGTCCGGGCGCGGCCCTGCTCGCGGCGCTCCTGTTGCGGCGGTGGCGTCGCCGAGCGGGTGTTCGCGCGCCGTCTGCGTCGCGCGGCGACTGACAGCACTCGAGGCGGCTCGTGCGGTCGGTGGAGCACGTGCCGTGGCGGACCGTGCCGGCGTCGTGGCCGATAGGCGCAGGTCCGGGAGTGCTTCAGAGCGCGAAGTTCAAGAGAGCGCTTTGCGCACCTGACCCGAAACTTGTGGCACAACTCGCGGCATGTCCTTTCGAACGCTGGCCCTGAGCTTGTTCGCCGCGACCGCGGCCCACGCCGAAGTCTTCACCCTCTACGTCGCCGCGCGCGACAGCGAGCCCGCGAAGGCCGCCGAGAAGTTGGTGAACGACAAGACGGCCTTCTGGTTCCCCAAGCTGCACAAGGGCCTGCAGAAGTCGGTGGAGCTGCTCAACGGCACCGACGCGGAGGTCCGCGTGCTGGTCGCGCAGGGGCAGGAGAACGGCCTCATCGAGTTCCCCGACGGGCTCAACGCCGCCAAGGGCAAGCTGCTGCTGCTCGGCGGGCACTGCGCCGACTGGACGCGCAAGCCCTTCGAATGCCCGACGGAGATTCTGGGTGGGCCCACCCGTCCGCAACCGATGCTGAGCTTCGGCGGCAACAAGACGCTCTTCTCGCAGTTGGTGGTGTCCGGCTTCGTCTTCGATTCAGCGGCGTCCAACCGGTACGACGCGAAGACGAACAGCCTGCTCAAAGGCCAGTCGCGGACGATTCCGATTCTCAGCATCTCGGGCGCCGTCACCAACCACCTGGTCATCGCGGACAACGTGTTCCTCAACGGCGCGCACCGGGCGTTCGAGATGATGGTCTCGCCGATGAGCCCCGAGACGAAGGTCGACATTCAGAACAACTTCTTCCTCAACAACGTCATCCCGCTGAAGTTTCAGCCGCAGGGCTACCGGGGCGGCGCGGTGAAGACGGTGTCCTTCAAGGACAACTCCGTCATTCTCAACTGGCCGTTCAACCCCGACGTCGACAGCTCGAACGTGGGCGCGCTGGAGCTGTACCACAAGGACTGCTGCGAGAAGCTCGTGCTCGAGGGCAACCTCTTCGCGCACAACCCCGGCGGAGCCATGCAGCACGACTGGCCGGCCAACCGCATGCCGAAGCTGTCCATCAACAAGAACCTGTTCTTCATGAACGCGACGCTGTGGAAGGACGCGCGGCCGGAAGCGGGGTTCTTCACCGGCAAGTTCGGCCCCAACCCCAAGCACCTGGTCATGACCGCGGCGCAGGTCATGGACGACCTGGACTACGAGGTGAAGGACAACGTCAGCTTCGACCCGAAGGTGCCGGTGGCGCTCGTGGAGCTGGGCGCCATCGACTCGTCTGGCGTGACGGCGAAGAAGACGGTGCTCAACGACGTGCGCGGGCTGTTCGGGATGAACAAGGAAGGCGGGACGGTCGCTATCAAGAACTACGCGCCGCGCATGGGGCTGGACTTGAAGAACCTGCCGTTCCCACAGGAAGAGAAGGCGAAGGGGTACGGGGTGAAGGCGGGGCAGGTGTTCGTGCCGTAGAGGTTCGGGTGCGCGCAATCGGATGCCGAAGGAGTCATGATGCACGCGGTGCACGAGGCAACCCCAGACTGGCACAAGCTTGAGCCCCTGCGACCCGCAGCGGAGCGCCTGTACGTCGAGCGACCAGCGGCAGTGGACATTGCGAACTGGCTCCGTGACGGGCGCAGCGTGTTCTTGGTTGGCCCCGTCGGGGTCGGCAAGAGCACGGAGCTCGACCACGCACGCACGCTGCTTGGAAACGAACACCGCACAGGGGCCATCAATGTTGACCGCGTCGCCACGACCAACCCCCTAACGTCAAATCTCGTGCTCTCGCACGTTGCGCAGTGCTTTGCGGACGACGAGGCGCCATACGCACGCGCTGTCCTCGACCGGGTGCAGCGCGGCGACCCTGCTGCGCAAAGTGAACTCAGTGATCTTCTGATCAGAGTGAGCCGAAGCGCCACAACGGGCAGAAGGAAGCCTGTCGCGTTCATCGACGGACTCGAGAAGCGCGGCTCGCAAACGCAGCTGTTCGAGGAGCTGCTCGCCGCGTTTGAGCGCTACGAGGACCACTTGTCTTTCGCTGTAGTCGCGCCTTTTCACGCCGCCTACAGCCCCGTGGGTGCTCGGTTCCTCGCTGGCTCGGCGCGTCTCACGGTCGTTGCTCCTATTCAGGTCGACGGCGTCAACGCAGACGCCGCGAGTGGCCAAGCGTTCATGCGCGGAGTGCTTGAGCGCCGCGTCGGCGCGGCTCTACTGGCCAGCGCCCCGAGTTCCTTCAACGCTTGTCTGGCCCTGTCCATCCGATTCAGCGGTGGAATCGTGCGTACGTTTCTGCAACTCGTGGCAGACGCGGCCGCGCATGCGCGCCTGAGCCGCTCGGACAGTTGGCCAACGGTCGACGACATCAATCGAGCGGTGGGCGAACAGCGGACCAGCATTCGGCGTCTGCTCCAGCCCGGCGACGAGAAGGCGATCCGAGCCGCTCGAGGCACGGACGGCCGAGAGATTGAACTCGAGAGAAAGCTCCGTCTGCTGTCACACGGCATCCTCTTGGAACGAACGGCCAACAGCGGGCCGGTCATCACCATCCACCCGATTGCTGAAGAACTCTTCACCAAGCATGCATGACGCGCTCTACGAGATCGCCAACGCGCTCGAGCGCGAGCCCGGCGGCATCGTCGTCATCTACTACCGAGACCGCGACGCGCTCGAGTGGGTGCTCAGCGACGTGCGCGCCGTGTCGGGCCAGCCGGGCGTCTTGGTCTCCACCGTCGACGAAGCCATCGCGCATCACGACGCCCTGGTGTTCCTCGATGGCCCGAACGGTGCCGGGCTCGTCCGAGAGCTCGCAGAGAAGCGCGACCGCGTACTCGAGCCACCTCGCCAGTTTCCGCTCGTTCTCTTCCTGCTTCGCGGCGGCAGCGGCACCGAAGAACTCAAGTTCCAGCCGGCGCTCGCATCAGCCGTGCGTGGAAGCGACATCGACCCTGACGAGGCCTCCACGATCGACGTCGCGTCCGGACGCAGCCAGTTCGAAGCTCAGACCGGCGTCACCCCCGAAGCATGGCTGGCCGAGCACCAGGACGAAACAGCTCGTACCAATGCCGAGACCCTCGCTCTGTACTACCGGGCGAGGTTGCTCACGGAGCAACGCTCGTGAGCTGGTCCTCCCTGGCGGAGCGGCAGCGGAAGCTGCTCACCGAGTATCGGGCGCTCGAATTTGCAGGTCACGTTCGGACCCGCCTTGCGAAGCTCGCCGCATCGAAACACGCGGCACAGAACGCCCCGCATCTGTTCCGCAAGTCGATCCGCACGGAAACCAGCGAGGTCGCGTACCAGTACATCGACCAGCCGCTTGCCGGCCTCGCGGGGGGCATTGCGACCGCATCTCTGACCGTCCAGGGACTGCTCGACAGCCGACAGCGACGTCTCCTCGACTTCACGGTGTCGGCCAGTGGAACGACGACCACAGAAGCCACCTGGGTCATCGCCGTCCACGTCAACGCCAAGCAGGACGGCGCCGGCGCGTGCAGTCATGCCCACTTCCACGCTCACGTCGGCGCGAGCATGGACGAGCCTCCCAAGGTCCGCGTCCCGCTCCCCGACGTCGCGCCGCCGGACCTCCTCGATTGGGTGCTGACACAAGTGCTGCCCGACTGGGAGCCCTGCCCTTGGCCGTAGCGCGCTGGATTCGCGGTCGACGAGCTGCGACCGCTGCGTCTGAGCAACTCAGCCGACCGGCCGAAGCAGAGGTTCTGTCGACGCAGGCCGACGTGCTCACGACGCTCAGCTCGAGGCGCGCCGACCGATGAGCGGCGAACGCGTGGTCAACCGTGGCGAGCTCTTCTGGATCGCCCCCGACGACTCGCGCGGCCTCGTGCCCAGCTACTCCCACCCCCACCTCATCGTGCAAGAGGACGTCTTCAACCACTCACCCATCAGCACGGTGGTCGTCTGCGCGCTGACGACGAACCGGAAGAAGGCAAAAGATCCCGGAAACGTCCTGCTCGAGCCGGGGGAAGGCTCGTTGCCCAAGCAGAGCGTCGTCGTCGTCTCGCAGGTTTCCTCCGTCGACAAGGGTCGACTCGGCGAGCGAATCGGCGCGCTCTCGCAGGAGCGGGTGGATCAGGTGCTCGCGGGCCTTCGTTTCCTCCAGCGGTCGTTCTTCACCCGGTAGGGGTTGGCGAGGCGACCGCGTCCACTTCGGTTGGCGCGGCGGATCGACCACCGTAAGGTCCAGCAATGGGTCCGAACCGCAACGCCGCCATCGCCGCCGTCCTCGTCTGTCTGCTGCTCGTCGGTCGAGCCCTGGCCGCGGACGGCAACTGCCCCAACGGCCTCCCCTTCTGCTTCGCCGCCGACACGCCGGTGCTCGCCTCGCAGGTGAACCACGACTTCGCGCAGCTCAAGGAGTGGATCGAAGCCAAGGTCGGCACCGTCGGCACCGGCGTCAACATCACCGGGCCGGCGACGGTGACGGGCGCGTTGACCGCGGGCAGCGTGTCGACGGGCGGTACCGTGTCGGCGGCTTCGCTGACGACGTCCGGCGCGGCCACCATCGGCGGGAGCGCCAGCGTCGGCGGTGGACTCAGCGTGACCGGCAACGTGACGGCGACGGGCAACGTCTACGGCTCTGGGTCGCAGATCAGCTGTGCCAAAGGCTCGAACGGGAACGGCTTCCAGTTCTGCTGCCGCATGAACCAGCGCACCGGCGCCACGGACTGCCGGCAGTTCACCGCGGGCGGCGCGTGGACCGGGGTCGCATCTCCGTTCGGCGCGGCCGCGCAGGGCCTGTACTCGCTGTCATGCGCGAGTGGTGAGCCGGGCCTGACGTTCCCCTTCTGCTGCCGCATGGACATGGTGTCCGGCAGCGCGGCCTGCGTCGTGTCGTCGAACTGGGCGCTGGCCTCGTGGAGCAGCTGGCCCAACCCGTTCTGAAAAGCCTCGGGCGCGAAGCGACGCGCGACTCTCCCGGCCAAAGCGCGCTACACCGCGCCGCCATGGCCACCGCCGACTCCGCCGCGCCGAAGGAAGCGTCCGCCGCCTCCACCGGCCTCTCGTTCTGGCTGTCCGCCTACCGCGTGGAGCTGCTGCTCTTCGCCGTCAGCTTCCTCACTCTGGCCATGTTCTCCGGCCAGCGCTTCCTGCGGCAGAGCGAAGCGCCCCACTTCGTCTACCAAGCGAAGGCCTGGCTCGAAGGGCACGGCCACATCGAGCAAGACGTGCTGCCCAACTACGAAGACTGGGCCTGCGTGCGCGAGGTCGCCGGCTTCAAGAAGCGCTGCGAAGGCCGCCCCGAGGCGACGGACCGTTGGTACTCGAGCTTCCCCTGGTTCCCCTCGGCGGTGATGGCGCCCTTCGTCGCCATTCACGGCTACCAGCTCAACGACACGTCCTTCGGCGTCATCGTCGCGGCGCTGGCGTTGGCGCTGTTCTATTCGCTGCTGCGCGTGCTCAAGGACACGCAAGGCCTCGAGCGGAGCACCGAGACCAACGTCACGCTCGCCGCGCTGCTCGGCTTCGGCACGCTGTTCTTCTACTGCGCCCTGCGCGGGGAGGTCTGGTTCAGCGCCGAGGTCATGGGCGTCGCGTTCACCGCGCTGTACCTGCGCAACGCCGTCGGCGCCCGCCGGCCGCTGCTCGCCGGGGCCTTCTGGTCCATGGCCGTGCTGACGCGCACCCCGCTCTTCTTCAGCGGCGTCTTCTTCGTCCTCGAAGCGCTCGCCCCCAACCCGCAAGGCCGCCTCGCGCAGCTCAAGACGCTCGACGCGCCCAAGAAGAAGGCGCTGCTCGACTTCGCGGTCGGCGCGGCCCCGCTCGGCGTCATCGCCATGCTGTGGAACCAGGCGCGCTTCGGCAGCTTCACCGAGTTCGGCCACCGCTTCTTCTTCAACAACCGCGTCAACCAAGACATCGACACCTACGGGCTGTTCCACCCGCACTACCTGCTGCGCAACGTCGAGGCCGCCTTCGTCCGCCTGCCCGGCATGGTGCAGGGCCACCTGTCGTACGACCCGTGGGGCATGTCGCTGTTCCTCACGCTGCCGCTGTTGGCCTTGGCCTTCGTGCCGCACACGCAGGCAAAGAAGGCGCTGACGGCGCTGGGCGCCATGGCCGCGGTGCTCGTCGCCAGCGCGCTGTTCCCCGCCCTGCCGCCGCCGCCAGGAGAGATGACGCCGGTCGGCTTCCGTCCCGCGCCGCTGTGGCTCGTCACCTTCGGCGCGCTCGGCTTCCTGTCGTACCTGGCGTGGCAGTGGGCCACCTCGAAGGACGCACACCGGCTGGTGGTGCCGACGCTCCTGACGCTCGCCGCCTGCGCGCTGCCGGGCCTGCTGTACCAGAACACCGGCTACGCCCAGTTCGGCTTCCGCTTCAGCCTCGACTACACGCCGTATGTGCTGCTGCTGGTCAGCCTGGCGGGCTGGTCCTTTCGCCAGGCGCTGCCCATGGCGGTGGCCGCCGTCAGCGTGGCCGTCAACTTCATGGGCGCTGTCGGCTTCCGCGGCTACACGGAGATGATGCGGCAGTGGCCGTGACGCCGGCGCCGCCGCCGGTGCCCGGCCGTTGGCACACGCGCGAGGACTCGGGGCTCTCGCTCGACGTGGACGTGCAGTGGTGGCACGACGGCGAGCGCATTCTCCACCCCAACATCATCGAGGCCTTCAACCGCGGCCTGCGCGTGCAGCCCGACGGAAAGGTGCAGCTGCACTTCGGCGCGGACTGGTGTGTCGTCGAGGTCGCCGACTGCGCGTTCACCGTCGTGGCCGTCGATGAGGCCGAAGGTGAGCGCCTGTCGGCGCGGCTGTCCGACCGCACGGCGGACTGGCTTGCGCTGGACACGCTGGGAGTGGACGCCCAGGGGCGACTGACGGTGCGCGTGAAGGGCGGGCTCGCCAAGGCGCTGTTCAGCCGCGCGGCGGCGCACACGCTCGTGGAGCGGCTCGAGCTCGACGGTGAGCGCGTGGTGGCGCGGGTGGGAGCGCGGCGCTGGCCGACGGCGTTGACGCCTTCCGCGCTCGACCCGGGTGCTCAGCAAGGGTGAGCGCCCAGCGCGTCGGCGGACACGCTCGTGGAGCGGCTCGAGCTCGACGGTGAGCGCGTGGTGGCGCGGGTGGGAGCGCGGCGCTGGCCGACGGCGTTGACGCCTTCCGCGCTCGACCCCGGTGCTCAGCAACGATGAGCGCCCCGCGCGGAACACGCTCGTAGAGGCGGCCCGAACTCCACGGCGAGCGCGTCGTGGCGCGGGTGAGAGCGCGACGCCGGTCGACGGCCCTTCAGGCGTTCTTCCGTTCGACGATGCGCTCCGTAGCGGTGAGCGCCCCGCGCGACGGCGCATACGCTCGTGGAGCGGCTCGAACTCCACGGCGACCGCGTCGTGGCGCGGGTGTGAGCGCGGCGCCGGTCGACGGCCCTTCAGGCGTTCGGACGTTCGAGCCAAGTCAGCGCCCACGCGCGCCGGCTGACGAAAGTCCTTCGTTCCGACTTTCGCTCGGGCCACGCGCGGCCTAATGCGCCCGCCCCATGACTCTGCGCTTCGCCCTCGCCCTGCTGTGCTTCGCCTCGTCCTCCGCCTGTGGCCTGTTGGCCGGCGGCCTCATCTCCTGCGACACGCTGGGCACGTCCGGCACCTGCGTCGAAGGTGAGGTGAAGGACCTGGTCGAGAAGCAGCAGGTGCGCGCGCTGTGTGACGTCGCGGTCGGTAAGTTCGCCGAGGCTGGCTGCTCGCGCGCGGGCGTCGTGGCGGGCTGCAAGTTCACCACCGAGTTCGGCGAGCGGCGCAAGTGGTACGCCCCCAAGGCGACCGTGCTGGACAAGACGTGGACGGTCGACCTGGCTCGGGCCGACTGCGCGAACGAAAAGGACAACCCGCAGCTCATCGACGCGAGCGGCAAGGCGCTCTGAGGTCGCGCGCTCGGCTCCAAGCCCCCGCCGCGCCATCGCCAACCAGACCGGGCCGCCCAAAAGGCTCGGCGCCCGCCCGCGACCTCGCGCGGACGAGCAGCCCAGCGACTTTCAAGAGGTGAACGGACGCTCGCCTCGGCTCTCAGCCGACGAAGGCCATGGGGTCCACCGGCGTGCGCGCAGGCGGAGGCGCCTTGGGTGCCTGCGGCGCGGCGGCGGGTTTCGGCTTGGCGGCCTTGGGCTGCTGCGGCCGGTGCATGCGGCGGGCCTTGCGGCGCTTCTTGCCCTTGCGCTTCTTTCCGCCCGCGCCCTGCGCACCGCC
>JALHOS010000343.1 GCA_022842905.1 Myxococcaceae bacterium
CGCGGGCGGTGGTTCAGCGGGAGTGGGCGGCGGCACCGCGGGCGCCGGAGGCGGCGGCATTCCGCCCGGCGTGTCGGTCGACGGAGGCTTCTGCCTCGGCCAGCGCGATGTCGGCGGCTGGTGTTGGCTCCACCCGCTGCCGTTCGGCGAGCGCATCGAGGCCGCAGCCGCGCGAGGTCCGCAGGAGGTGTGGCTTGCCGGCGCCGCGGGCTTCGTCGCGCGTTGGAACGGCAGCGGCTGGGAGAACTGGCGCGTGCCGCTGATGCCGACCCACGGGAGCGAGGTGCTCCAGTCTCTGCGCACGATCCTCCTCGACGGGCCGTCGGTGCGCGTCGCGGGCGTGCAAGTCCCTCCGTGGCGCCTCACCGGCGGCGTGTGGACACGGGAGCCGTACCCCGCGGGTGCTCCAGGCGAAGAGTTCGCGAACTTCTCGAAGAGCCCGAATGGCGGCGTGTTCTTGGCTGGTCACTCCACGGCGAGGGAGCCGCTGGTGTTGCGGCTCTCGCCCGACGCCGGCTGGGTGCAGGCGTACCGCAGCACGACGGCGACGCCACAGAGCTACCCGCGCGTCTTCGCCGAAGGTGTTGCCGAGCCCTACGTCGTGACCGCCGAAGACCAGTTGGCCATGGGCAACCTCGTCGTGCGGAGACTCGACGGTGGGCAGGTCGCCGCGACGTCGGTGGCCGTGGCAGGGAGTGCGCGCTTGAGCGCGGCCTGGTTCCAGCCAGACGCGGGGCTGTGGCTCGGTGCGCCGGCGGGTGTGCTGCGCCGCTTCGTTCACTCGTCGGGTCAGTTCGCCGCGAGTTGGCCCATGGTCCCGCCGACGTTCGCCTTTCGGGCCGGCGTCTTCGTTCCCGCAACGGGCGAGAACGTGTGGGCCGGGGAGTCCGCTGGGCTCGTGACGTACTCCGCCAGCGGCTTGGTTTCGGACGTCAGCGCGGGGCTCCAGCCTGGACGCCCACAGGCCTTCACGAGCGTCGTCGACCTCGGAGGCAACGTCGGGCCCGCCGCGTTCGGCTACTCCGTCTGCGCGAGCATGGTCGGCGGCTCTTGGCTCGGCAGCTGCGAGCAGCTCGGGCTCCAGCGTCTGACGCGGCGGGACCTGTACGCGGTGGTGGTGTCGCCGGCCGGTGTGCCCGAGGCGTTCGGCCAAGACGGCGTGGGGCTGAGCCTGGACGGCGGCCGCCCGCTGCTCATTCGTGGAAACCCGGTCGCGCTGCAGCCCACCATCACCGGCGCCGCGTCGGTCGGTGGTGAGCTCGTCCTGGTGCGGAAGCTCGGGAGCACGGCGCCGCGCGGCAGCATCGAGCTCGTCTCGCGCGGCTGGCAGGTCCAGACGGACCAGGTGATGAACGCGGTCGCCGCGACGCCGCAGGGCTTCATCGCGGTGGGCGACGAGGGCACGGTCTGGGCCGAGCGCGACGGCGGCTGGCTGGCCGACGGAGGCCGCAGCAGAAGCTCGGCCGATCTGATTGTCAGCCTCGGACAGGCTGACGGAGGGCGGCTGACGGCGGTCGCCCACGGAGGAGGGCAGACCTACGTCGGCGCCGAGGACGGTCGCATCTTCGTGTGGACGGGAAGCCAGCTTGTGCGCTTCAACCCCACGACGCTGCTCGCGCCGCTGCGCGGCCTGGCGGTCACCCCAGACGGCGGCGTCTTCGCCGTGGGTGAGCAAGCCAGCGTGGCGTGGTTCACCCAGGGGATGAGCCGCACGGCTCAGCTCAGCAGCACCGCCTACGGGCTCCATGGCGTCTTCGCCTTCCCCGACGGCGACGTGTGGGCGGTCGGAGAGGACGGCGCCGCGTGGACGCTGGACGGTGGCGCGTGGCAGCCAATCGAGACGGGCACCCGCGCTGACCTGTTCGCCGTCACTGGAGCGGTGATCGCTGGCCGCAAGACGCTGTGGGTCGCCGGCGAGCACGGCGCGCTGTTCGAGCGCCGATGGGGCCCGTAGCGGCGTACGGCCCTGCTGTGCTGCTCAGCTGGGCCCAGGGCGGCAGCTTTCGCCTCGGCCGACGAGCCACCGTTTTGATGAGGGCCCGGAGAGATGGTCGCGCGCCGCCGAGGGGCACCTGTCGGAACTGCGCGCAGAGTTCACGCGCGTGTACCATCGGCCGCTGCCTTGGATCGTGCGGAACCCCATCGGAGTGACTCCATGCAAAGACTCGACAGCTCTCTCGCGGAAGCCACGCCTCGTGTCGTGTAAAGAGTCGACTGTGATCTGTCGGGTTCTGTCGATCGCGATCGTGTCTTGTCTAGGCTGTCAGGCGAGCGAGTTTTCTGCCCGAGGAATTCGCAGTGATGTGCTCGCTGACGCGGGTCTGATGAATCGTTCCGACTCAGGGGCTGCTGACGGCGGAGTCGGCGATGGCGGCTCAGACAATGACGGCGGGCGCGCCGACGGAGGGGCGGCCTGTCCAAGCGTGGTTGATGGTTGTGTAGATTGTGACCCTCAGGTCGATTGTGATGGCGGCTTGATTTTCTGTCGAAGATTCACAGCGGCTGACGGCTTTTTTGTGAGCCACCGTGCAGTGCGGCCCTGTCAAGACTCCGAAGTACGCGGCATCGAGGTGTATGGAGATTGTCTGGACGGGCAGCAAATCAAGTACTGCGTCCATCGACTCGACTTCGACCGAGACGCCGGTGTGCGGCCCATGCTTGAGGTCTTTGCACCCCTCGGCAGCCCAGTGGAGCGTTCGTGGGTCGGCGCTCGCGCGTCGCTGACCTTCGAAGTCGGCTCGATTGCCTGTGAGCAAGCGCTTGCGCCTGAGGTGTGCGTTACCCATAGCCCCGGAATCAACGTGCTGCTCATTGATGGAGGCGTGCGCATCTGGTCGTTCGCAGCTCCTTCGTGGCCTCCCGCAGATTCCGTATCTGCGCTGGGCCTTCTGTTCGATGCGTTTGGCAGTGCCTGGCTCGACGCGGGAGTCCCGGCTCCGCGTATTCCGCGTGCCTTTGACCGGTGAGCGCCCGGCCGAAGCGGTTCGATGCGCTGCTCGTTGATCCACTCCTCGGTCGGAGCCGGCGGCGGTTCCCGCGCGTCGCGCACGAAGCGCTGGAGGGCGCGAGGTGTCCCACGCCGCGCCCCCGAGCGGTTGGTCAGCTCGTCCCTCCGCCTGACGCGCGCCTGAACGTCGGCCGCCCACGCGCCGCGAGGCACGCAAGCACCAAGGCTCGCTGTGGTGCCGGTCCAGCTGCGCGTGCGCTCAGCTCGTCGCGCCTGGCGCACGCCTGCGCGTCTGCCGCCGCCGCGCCGCGAGGAGCAGCGCGAGGCCGACGACGCCCTCTGGCACCGAGCCACAGCCACAGCCGCGCGGCTTGGTGTCCCCACCAGTGCCTGCGTCTGCCGGTGCAGCGCTGCCGCCGTCTTCACCCGCGCCCGCATCAGCAGGCTGGCTGCCCGCGTCCGAGTCGTTACCCGCATCGGAGCCGCTGCCCCCGTCCGCGACGAGACACACCCCCTGCGCGCTGCACGTCCCGCTGCAGCTCGCCGCGTCGCAGCGCCGGCACGTCGGGTACTCGAAGTGGTTGGCCGCACAGCCCCCGCAGTCCGCGCCCGCGAAGCCCGCCGCGCACACACACCCGCCGTCCGCCTGCGCGGCGCCGTGCCCCTGGCATGTCGTCACGTCCGTGAACTCGCAGCGCGCGCCCGACGAACCGCTGGCGCAGAGGCACGCGCCGGCGTCGGAGCAGCTGCCTCGCCCCGCGCAGGTCGTCGCCGCGCTGCAGAACGTGCACTGGGGGTACGCGAAGCGGTCCGCGCTGCACTCGCCGCACCCCGGGCCCGAGAAGTTCGCCGCGCAGGTGCAGCCCCCGTCCGGCTGCGCCATGCCGTGGGCGTTGCAGGTTGTCGTATCGGTGAACTGGCAGCCCAGCCCGGCGGAGCCCGCCATGCACGCGCAGGCGCCGAGCGTGTTGCACGTCCCGCGGCCCGCACAGCTCGTCGCCGCCACGCAGCCGACACACCGTGGGTAGTCGTAGTGGTCCGCCGCGCACTGGCTGCACGTGGCGCCGCCGAAGCCCGTCGCGCAGGCGCAGCCGCCGTCGGCCTGCGCCGCGCCGTGGGCGTTGCAGGTGACGGCGTCGCCGAACTGACAGGCCGCCCCCGCGAAGCCGAGCGTGCAACTGCACCCACCGTCTTGGCTCGCGGCGCCGCGGCCGTTGCACGTCTGTGAGTCGGAGAACTCACACGCACCGCCCGCGAAGCCGGCGTCACACGCGCACCCGCCGACGGCGTTGCAGGACCCTCGGCCGCCGCAGCTCGTCGCCGCGACACACCCGACACACCGCGGGTAGTCGTAGTGGTCCGCCGCGCACTGGCTGCACGTGGAGCCCGCGAAGCCCGACGCGCAGGTGCACCCGCCGTCGGCCTGGGCGACGCCGTGGCCGCTGCACGTCACCGAGTCGGAGTACTGGCACGTCGCGCCCGCGAAGCCAGGGCTGCACGCGCAGGTCCCCAGCATCGAGCAGGTGCCCCGGCCGCTGCAGCTCGTCGCCGCGTCACAGAACGTACAGGCGGGGTAGTTGAAGTGGTTCGCCGCGCACGCGGCACACGCACCTCCGTCGAAGCCCGGTGCGCAGGTGCAGCCACCGTCGGCCTGTGCCGCGCCGTGGCCGTTACACGTGACGGCGTCGCTGAACTGGCAGCCGGCGCCGGCGAAGCCGCTCTGGCAGGCGCAGCCCCCGGTGCTGGTGCAGGCTCCCTGCCCGTTGCAGGTGGTCGCGGCGCTGCAGAACGTGCAGGCCGGGTAGTTGAAGTAGTCCGTCGCGCACGCGGCACACGCGCCGCCGTCGAAGCCCGTCGCGCAGGCGCAGCCACCGTCGGCCTGCGCCGCGCCGTGGCCGTTGCACGTAACGGCGTTGGAGAACTGGCAGGCGGCGCCGACGAAGCCCACGCCGCACACGCACGCGCCGGTGCCCGTACAGGCCCCGTTTCCGTTGCACGTCGTCGCGGCGCTACAGAACGTGCAGGCCGGGTAGTTGAAGTAGTCCGTCGCGCAGGCCGCGCACGCGCCGCCGTCGAAGCCCGTCGCGCAGGCACAGCCGCCGTCGGTCTGCGCTGCGCCGTGGCCGCTGCACGTCACCGCGTCGCTGAACTGGCAGCCGGAGCCGGCGTAGCCGCTGGCGCAACTGCAGCCGCCGAGCGAGTTGCACGTCCCGTGGGCGTTGCACGTCGTCGCCGCGCTGCAGAACGTGCACGTCGGGTAGTTGAAGTAGTCCGTCGCGCACTGCGCGCAGGAAGTGCCTGCGAACTGCGCGCCGCAGGTACACCCGCCGTCGGCCAACGCCGTTCCATGGCCCGTGCACGTGACGGCGTCGGAGAACTGGCACGACGAGCCGGTGGTGCCGGTAGGGCACTGGGTGGTCAGCCGAAGGTCGTCGATCGCCACCGACGGGTCGGTGCCTGAGCCGTTGCCGTTGTTCCGCCAGTGGAAGCCGACGCGGACGTTCGGGTTGTTGTTGAACGCGGCGGGCAGCGCCAACGTGTACACGGTCCATTGGCCCTGGCTGTACCCGTTGCACGCGCCACAGCAGACGGAGGTGAGGCAGTACTGGAAGCCCACCGGCCAGGTGGCGCCGTTGTCGGTGCTGAGCTGGAGCTGCGCGCGGTCGTCGCTGCAGGCGGCGCTGCCGAAGGCGATGAAGTCGAAGGCGAGGGTGATGTTCGACCGGCCGGTGGTGTTGATGGTGGGCGAGACGACGCGGCGGAAGGTGGCGTTGATGGCGCCCGTCTCGTTGAACGACGCCGACATGTCGCCGCCCGAGGCCGCGCCGTGGCTGATGTGCAGCGACTGGTCGGACACGCAGGTACTGCCGCAGCCGGGCGGCGCGACACCTTCCTCGGCGCAGCTGACGTACCACTCGTTGGGCGCGGTCCCGCTGACGCCTCCAACGTTGTCTTGGACCGTCCACCCGCCGTAGGTGCTCGCCAAGCAGTTGGCCGCGCAGCCGTTGTTGAAGTTGTCGCTGAAGACGACGTTCTGAGCCGCGGCCGAGGTCGCGACGGTCGCCGTCGCCAGGGCTGTGAAGAGAGCGAAGCGCATTGCCCCTGCTACCACCGAACGCCTCGCGCCGTCAGGCTGCGTTCCAGCCCCACGCGAGCGCCGTCGCGGGTGCCGCGAGTGGGAGGAGGCAGAGCGCTGTCGCCGACCGCGAGCCTTCCCGGGGGAGTGCCAACGCTCCTGGGAGCAGGCTCAGCAGGCCGACGAGAGGCACGCCGGTCCCGACGACGAGCAAGGCTCCCACGGCCAGGGCCGCGCCGCGCGCTGCCCGCGTCCACCGACGCACTTCGACGGCGGCGGTCCCCAGGGCCCCCGCCAGGCCGAGCGCGCCGAGCCACGAACCAGGAAAGCCGATAAGCGGGCCTCCCGCGGCGCAGAACCCGCCGAACGCACAGCAGAGCAGCGCCGCCGCGACGGACAGCGGCCGGCCGACGGTCAGGCGCTCGAGCTCGAACGGCGGCGCACAGGCGAGCACGAGCACACCGAACAGGACGAGCGTCAGGAAGAGCAGCTTGGTGTGGAGCAGCGCGCTCGTCGCCGCCAGCACCGCCAAGAGGGGCCAGGCCGCCTCACCTCCGCGCAGCAGGCTGGGCGCCACCGCGAAAGCGAGCGCGAGCGCGACGCCGAGCCCCGGCCAGAAGAGCGTCGTCGGCGTCCACCACGCCTCGGACGGGTACCGGGCGCGGCCCAGGCCGAAGCCCACCGCGAGGAACACCACGCCGAACAGCACCGCGTCCCAGCGCACGCTCCGCAGCAGCGCTTTGGCGCGCGCCGGGTCGTGCCGGACGAGCAGCGCGCCGAGCAGCAGCAGGTCGAGGCTGAGCAGCAGCAGCACCGTCGACTGGTCGTCTTGGGTGAACGTGAGCCCCAGCGCCTGGGTCGTCACCAAGAGCAGCGCCGGCAGCGCCCCGGACGCGAAGAGCACCGTGTACAGGCACAGCGCCGCCAGCGCCGCGCGGCCCACCTGCCCCGTCTTGAGCCGCACGTAGTTGAAGCTCGCCGCGACGAGCAGGACGATCTCCACGCGAATGCCCAGCGTCGCGCCGCGGACCAGGCTGCTCCCGCCCACGGTGACGTAGCTGAAGGCCACCTCGCGCCAGCTCGAGAGCGACAGGTAGTTCATCTGCGCGCCGTGGCCTTTCGTGAAGACCAGGTCGAGCAGCGGCGCCGACCACGAGAACACGTAGCAGACGACGACGAGTCGGAAGGCCTGGGCCACCGGAACGCGCGCGAAGCCGTGCAGCTGGAGCAGGTACGCCAGGACGATGAAGACGAACCACAGGCCAATGTGGACGACGTCGCCGAAGGTGAAGAGGCGCTGGCTCGAGAAGAACTCGAGCGTCAGGCGCACGAAGAGCAGCGCCACGAAGAGCTGCGCGTACTGGGCGGTGGTCCCCGGCAGCGCTTCGAGGCGCGTCAGCACCCGTGAGAACAGCGCTTGGAAGCGCGTCATCACGGCGTGGCTCCTGCCCAGCGCAGCGCCTCGAGCGCCTTGGCCGTCGCGAAGACCGTCTCGTCCTTCACGTAGCGCTCGGCGTCGATGGGGAAGAAGCCGCCGGGGAAGGTGCCGTCAGCCGCCTGCGTCGTCAGGAGGAACCGAGCGCCGCGGCGCACGGCGTCGTCGGACGGAGCAACGCCGGCCTCGCGGAGCGCCACGAGCATGAGCGCCGTCTGCAACGTGGGCGACGTCGTCCTCGGGCGGTCTGGCGCGGCTTCGAACCAGCTCCCGTCCGGCCGCTGCCGACTCCGAATGAAGGCGACGGCCGCGCGGACGCTGGCCGCCGCTTCGGCGCGGGGACCCCACAGCCGCAGCGCTGGCCACAGGGCGTAGCCCGGCGCCGCGTAGTACTCCCAGGCACTACCCAGGTCGCCCGCTGGCGTCTGCTGCGTCGCGAGCCACGTCGCACCGGGGCCGCCGTCGAGCCCACCCAAGCGCAGTGCGCCGAGCGCGAAGGCCGTCACCGACGGGAAGTCGCGGACCTCGCGCACGTCCGGGTTGCCGACGAGCCAGCCTCCGTCGGCTGGGGCGCGGCGGCCGAGGGCTTCGACGCGGCTGCGCACGGCCTGGGGCCTCACCCGCGCGAGCAAGTGGAGGTACTCGGCGCTCGTCTCCACGCACACCCCGCCCCTGCACTTGCGGTTGTGGCAGATGAGGCCTTCGTCGTTCTCCTGCGTCTTCAGGTAGTCGAGCGCGCGCTCGACGCCGGGCCGCGCTTCGCCCACGTCCACCAGCGCGGCGGCCACCTCGACGGTCTCCCACGTTTCGAAGAGCGGATTTTTCCCGTCGGCAAACGCGCCGTCCGCGCGCTGAACGCGCAGCAGCGCCGCCGCGGCACGGGCCAGCGCCTCGG
>JALHOS010000344.1 GCA_022842905.1 Myxococcaceae bacterium
CCGGGGTCCGTCTCGGACAACTTTTGCGGGTATACGAACCCGGCACCGCCGTCACCGACCCCTACAACGGCGCAACGATGGGCCTAGCGCCCGGACGATTCAAAGGCCTTTTGAAAGTGACGCAAACCTTCGGACCCGATGCCTCCGTGGCGGTGCTCTATACCGGCGCCGGCTTTCGTGAAGAAGATCGAGTCGAAATCCACAATCCGGACAACACCTAAATGAATCCCAAAGACCTCGTGAGTAACTTATTCACCGTCATGCTTTTGCCCCTGGGAATGGGGATTGCCGCCGTCGCCCTGCGCGGGCATTTCGCCACCGCGCTCGGGGTTTACGCCCTGGCGCTAGTCGTCGCATGGCTCGGACGGCCAGAGACATCGCTATGGGTGGCGCAGGAAACTTTCCCGCGGGCGATTCAGGCTGGCTGTCGGCGCACTTTCTTGCTGCTGATCCTCACGACGTTAAATGCCCTGGGATCCTGCCCCACCTGGTTTTTGGGCTTGATGATTTCGGTGACCCTGATGCAGTGGACGGTTTACCTTGTCATCCGGCCCTCTCGTCTGTCCCCACCGTTGTTGCCGGAGATCTCGCTCTGGAATCGCGTCGCCCAAGCCGCAATCCCTGCGATCTTCCTCGCCGACTCGCTGGTGATCCAACGTTTCCCGGGTAACTTCCGCTTCAGCGAAACCTTTCACTTAGCGGGCTACGCCTTCCTGGCTTCGCTCCAAGTCTTGCAGTTAGCGCACGACTTCTTCCGCATGCGCCGGGCCGTCTCTTTCTGGGTCCGCGCCCTCGCCCTCCAGCCACGCTAAAGTAGAGTTCCATCCTACGAAGTTACCCCGAGCGACCACGTCTTAAAAGGAAGTGGGTACCTTTTCAGACGTGTGCTATCGATAGCGCGTGGAAACGCTGACCCGACGTGGGATTCCCTGGACCGAACTCGAGGCGCTGCAGGCCGAGTTGGTGGCCCGTGTCACACGCGATCCCCGCGAAGCGTTCCTATTGGTATCGGAGCCCACACCCACATTCACCTATGGCCTCTCCGGCAACCCGGCCGAGCTGCTTTGGCCCGAGCCTCAGCGCCGCGGAGTTCAGGTTCACCCAGTGTCCCGAGGAGGAAGATGGACGTATCACGGCCCTGGGCAGGTGGTGATTTACCCGATAGGCTTTCTCCCCAAGCTCGGCTATCCCAAACGCGCCGCGAGAAGGTTTCTAAGCGACCTCGCTTCCAGTGTTTTACTTTTTTTAACCCAACACGAAATCACCGGCGAAGTGCGAGACACGCCGTTCGGCGTTTACCTCGGCGATGCCAAGATAGCGTCCTTCGGAGTGTCGCTGCGCAACGGCGTGAGTTCCCACGGGTTGGCTTTTTACTTGAAACCCCAAACCGAATATTTTCACGGCATCGTCCCCTGCGGGATGGCCCAGCCCCGAATCACCTCGCTGGAAGAAGCAGGGATTTCCCTCCCCTGGGAAACCGCCGCAAGCGAACTAACCGACTATATTAAAAGGGGTTTCCAAGCTTCAAAAAACTGATAACCTTGGCATCTTAAACAAGAATTTCTTCCTTACTGAGAGGCAAAAATGGCGGACAAAAACAAACTCGCGAAATTCGCTCCACTCGGAATCGCGGCAGGAGTCGGGCTCTTGCTCGGAATCGTTGGAACGACGCTTTTCTCCGGCGGTGGCCTCGGCGGCAGCGACGGTGGGCTCGGCGGCAGCGACGGTGGCACACCCGACGCGGGGAGAGACCCGTGCGCAAACATCTCGCCTGCGGTTGCTCAACGAATCAGCGCCCTCGCCTCGAGCAACTGGAAGGTGATGAACGCAACCGCTGGCACGGCCATGTTCGGCTGCAGCGGCTCGAGCCAGGGGACTGCCTGCTTGACCTCGTATCCCTCGTCGACGGCGAATCCGTGGAGCGCTGCGTGGGGCACGGTCGCTCCGACGACCACGCTTCGTGTCTTGGCGGAGTACGCCTATCAGTCGAATTTCTGGACTCGCAGCTCTGCTGACGGTCGTTTCGTCGCGCACGGAGGAGGGCCCACCGGAGGGACGACGATCATCGACCTCTCGCCGCCGCGGACGATTCGGGCCCAAGCCAGTTACCTGCCGGCGTTCTTCCCAGACAACTCCGGCTTCATGGTGTCCGGTGGCGCGCGGCCCCTGTGCCGCCAGAGCCTGCTGGCCTCAAATCCCACGCAAGTCACCTTCAACGAACCCGAGTGCTCGAGTGTCACGACGATTGGCCTGAACGCCTCGTTCGCCGCGGTCGCCGGCGGCGACTTCTGGGCAGCCCACGGAACTTTCCAGTCTGAGAACTGGGCCCCGATTCCGGCGCCGACATTTCCCATGACGGCGTCGCTCCGACTGACTCCGCTGTTTTGGAGCGGCACCAGCTACCTCGCCCGCCCTCAGCACGCCCTCGCCACTCCGTTCGAGGGCGATCACTCCATCTCTCCGTCGGCCACCTTCATCATCAGTCGACCGACCGACGGGGGGTACGTGCTTCGCCACCTCGACGCCACGTTCGACGGTGGGACTTACGACGTCGCCGTTCCCCCAATCGCCCGCTACTGCGCAGCGGGAAGCACCGCGACCTTCAGCTTCGACGAGCGCTTCGTCACCTACGCCCATGACGTCGCGGCCGACGACTGGCAAAGCCTCGGCTTCGCCACCGCCAACGTCGCGGAGTTCACCGCCATGGTCGGCACGGCGAGCAACATCTACCTGCTCGACCTGGTGACCGGCCTCAGTCGCCCCATCACGCGGATGAACGCCGGCCAGCGAGCGAAGTACCCCCACTTTCGCAGCGACGGTTGGCTGTATTTCGTGGTGCGAGACACCACGCGAAGTGTCGAGAACCTCGTCGCGAGCGACGCCGCGCTCCACTTCTGAGGGCCGCTGGGCCAGCGCCACGACACGACGACTCGTCGCACTTTGCGCGGAGCAGGCGCGTCACTGCACGCCGCGCGGCGCGGCAACGGCGTGGGGCGCATCTTCAGCCCCCTGCCGCCCCGGGACCACGAGCTCACACCGCGGTGCGAGCAGCCCCTGCACACCTGCCGGCGCCACCACCACGTCGAAGGCCTGCGTGGTGCGCACGCCGCCGGCCCCACACGACACCCGCCAGCGCCCGGCGCCGAGCGGGAGCGGGCTGAGCACCACGCTCACGCGCGTAAGCCCGACGGCCAGCTCCGGCAGCGGCTGGCTGAGCGCGACGACCTCTCGCCCGTCGTCATGCGCGACCGCGACAGCCAGCTCCGACGGCGGGGCGCCGCGCCGGTCCACGTCCACCAAGAGCTCGAGGCGATCCTGGGTCCACTTCACCTCGAGCGACGTGACGGCGCTCGCGGACGGCGGCGGCGCGTCGGGTGTCGCCGGCAGCGCTTCGCCGGGGCGATCGAGCGCGGAGTGGCCCGTGCGCAGCGACTGGCTCTCGGCGGCGGCGATCGCCTGGCGGTACGCGGCGACGACGGCACGGGGATCGCCCTGCATGCGCGTCTTGCCCCCGTCGATCCATACCGCCAGATCGCACCACGTCTCGACCGTGTTCAGCGCATGAGTGACGAGGACGATCGTCTTCCCGCTCTTGCGGAACTCCTCCATCTTCGCCGAGCTCTTCTTCGAGAAGTGCTCGTCGCCGACCGACAAGATCTCGTCGATGATCAACACCTCGGGCTCGACGTGCGTCGCCACCGCGAAGGCCAGCCGCATGAACATGCCCGAAGAGTACGTGCGCACCGGCTCGTCGATGAAGTCGCCCAGCTCCGCGAAGTCGATGATGGCGTCGACCCGCCGCTTCACCTCGGCGCGGCTCATGCCGAGGATGATGCCGTTGATGAGAATGTTCTCTCGGCCGGTGAAGTCCGGGTGAAAGCCGGCGCCCAGCTCGAGCAGCGCCGACACGCGCCCGCGCACGTCGACCTTGCCCGACGTCGGCGCGTAGATGCCCGTCATCAGCTTGAGCAACGTGCTCTTGCCCGAGCCGTTGCGCCCGACGATGCCGACCGTCTTCCCCCGCGGCACCCGAAAGCTGACGCCCTTGAGCGCTTCGATGTGCTGGGGCGGCTCGAAGGCCCGCCGCTCGCCCTTGAGCAGGCGGACGAACTCCGTCTTGAGCGTCGTGTACTCGCGCCGGCTCGCCGACTTCTTGAAGAACTTGGTGACGTCCTCGAGGACGATCGCGTCGGCGCTCATGATCAGATGAGCTCCGCGAACTCTTCCCGACGCCGTTCGAACAGCGCCGAGGCGATCGCCATGAACACCAGCGACAGCAGCGCCACCCACAGCAGCGGCCCCGCTTCAGGCACCCGGTGCCAGTAGAAGATGTCGCGCCAGGCCACCATCACGCTGGCCAGCGGGTTGGCGTACATGATCGCCGCGCGCACCTGATCGCCGGTGAAGCCCCACTTCCCCTTGAGCACCTCGGGCGACCAGAGCACCGGGGTCAGGAAGAACAGCATCTGCATCACGTTGCCGACCAGGTGTTGCAGATCGCGGAACGTCACGTTCAAGGCGGACAGGAAGTACGCCACCGCCAAGGTGAAGAGGATCTGCACCAGCACCACCGGCACCGCGAACACCACGTGCCAGGTCGGCCAGGCCCGGAACCACGCGCCCAACAGCAGCAGCAGCGGCAGCGACAGCGCGAAGTTGATGAGGTTCGTCATCACCACGGTGGCCGGCAGCACCTGGGCGGGGAAGCGCACCTTGGTCAGCAGGTCGCGGCGATCGCTCACCGACGACGTGCCGCCGAGCACCGAGCTCGAGAAGAAGATCCACGGCAGCAGCCCGCTGAACACGTAGAGCGGGTACTGCTGCACGCCGGTGTCCATCAAGAAGCCGAACACCACGACGTAGACGAGCATGGACAGCGACGGGTTGAGGAACGTCCAGAAGAAGCCCAGCACCGACGCGCGGTAGCGCGCCTTGAGCTCGCGGGCGGTGAGCGCCCAGAGCAAGCCACGGTACTGGTAGAGCTCTTTGAAGTTCCGGATCATGACGTCAGCGCAGCGCGGCCTTCAGCGCCTGGGCCACCTGCGCTTGCTGGGCTTCGGTGATCTCGGGGAACAGCGGCAGGGAGATCATCTCCTTCGCCTGCGCTTCGGCCTTCGGGAAGTCGCCTGGCTGGTGGCCCAAGTGCGCGAAGGCGCCCTGCAGGTGAACGGGCACCGGGTAGTGAATGCCCGCGCCCACCCCACCCTCGTTGAGCGCCTTGAGGATCGCATCGCGCCGCTCGGCCGCCACCCGCACCGGGTACAGGTGCCAGATGTGCTCGTTGCCGGGGACGGTCCGCGGCAGCCGAACGCCGCCCAGCCCTTCGAGGAGCTGGTGGTAGCGCTCGGCGGCGGTCCGGCGCTGCGCGTTCCACTGGGCCAGGCGCTTGAGCTTGGCGCGGAGCACCACCGCCTGGAGCGTGTCGAGGCGGCTGTTGAAGCCGGTCTCGGGGTGGAAGTACTTCACCTCGCTGCCGTAGTTGCGCAGCGCGCGGAGCTTCTTCGCGACGGCGTCGTCGTTGGTGATCACCGCGCCGGCGTCGCCGTACGCGCCCAGGTTCTTGCCCGGGTAGAAGCTGGTGCCCGTGGCCACGCCCCAGCTGCCGGCGTGCTTCCCGTGCCGCGTCGCGCCCTGGGCCTGCGCCGCGTCCTCGACGATCGCCAAGTTCCCGTGCGCCTGCGCGAAGGCGGCGACCTGCTCCATGGGCGCGCACTGGCCGTACAGGTGCACCGGCGCGATCGCCTTGACCTGCTTCGACAGCCGCGCGGCGCAGGCCTCGACGTCGATCAGCCCGTCGTCGTCGCAGTCCACCAAGACGACCTGCGCTCCGGCACGCACGACGGCGAGCGCGGTGGCGATGAAGGTGTTGGCCGGCACCAGCACCGCGTCCTTCGGCCCCAGGCCCGCGGCGCGCACGGCCAGCTCCACCGCGTCGGTGCCGTTGGCGACACCGATGCAGTGTTTGGCCTGCACGAACGCGGCGTACTCCTTCTCGAACTCGGCGACGTCCGGGCCCAAGACGAAGGCTGTCTTGTCGAGCACCCGCGCGAAGCCCGCTTCGATCTCCTCCCGCAGCGGGAGCAGGTTTGCCTTCAAGTCCACCAAGGGAATCACGGCCGCACCTCCGCGCCACCACGCGCAATCGACAGATCCATGGCCTCGAGCGTGCGCACCACCGCCGCCGCGCGCACCGCGTCGGTCAGCGGCGGCTTGCCGGTGCGAATGCACTCGAGGAAGTGATCACACTCCGTCTTGAGCGGCTCGCCCATGGCCACCTTCGGAATGGTGATGTCCCCTTCGCGCACCGACGCGCGGAAGCTCGCGAAGGTGTCGACGACGCTGGGGCTCACGTCGTCCTTGACGCCCTTGTCGTAGACGCGAATCGGCTCGAGCAGGTTCATGTCGTCGAACGTCAACATGCGGCGGTCGCCGACGACGGTGATGTCGCGGGCCTTGCGCGGGTTGAGCCAGCTGGTGTGCAGGTTGACCAGCACGCCCTTGGGGTAGCGCAGCGTGGCGAAGGTGACGTCGTGAATGCCGGGGTTGATGAAGACGCCGCCCACCGCGGACACGGCTTCGGGCGCGCTCGACAGCCAGTAGTCGGCGATCGACACGTCGTGCGAAGCGAGATCCCACGCCGCGCTGACGTCGCCGCGAATCGGCCCCAGGTTCGTGCGCACCATGGACACGTACTGGATCTTCCCGAGCGCGCCCTCGTCGACCAGCCGCTTGACGTACTGCACGGCGGGGTTGAACAAGAACACGTGGCCGACCATGAGCACCCGGCCCTGTGCGGCGGCCAAGGTGATGAGGCCGGCGGCGTCTTCGGCGCGGTGGGTGATCGGCTTCTCCACCAGCACGTGCTTCTTCGCTTCGAGCGCGGCGCGGCAGATGGGCGCGTGCGTCGCCGTCGGCGTGGAGACCACCACCGCGTCGACGTCGGGGTCGCCGAGCGCTTGGCTCAGCTCCGTGGTGAAGGTGACGCCGGGGTAACGCGGCTCGAGCTGGGCGAGGCGCTCTGTGCGACTGTCCACGACGTAACGAACCTGTGACGGCCCGCCGGAGTGGAAGTTGCGGATGAGGTTGGGTCCCCAGTGCCCCGCCCCGATGACGGCGACGCGAATCATGCGGCGCCTCTAGCGGGTTTCACGGCGGCTGACGAGCGCGCGGCGGGCGGAAGTTGTACGCGACGGAGACGATGGGGATCGGGAACGGGACCACGTTGCGCCCCGCGCCGGCCAGCGCCAGCCCGACGTCCACGGCGAGCTGTTCGCCCATGAGCCGCGCCGCCGCGGTGATGATGTAGATGACCCCGCTCCCGGTGACGGCGCCAATGTCGGGGATCACCCAGTTCTCGGTCACCAGCGCGACGGGCTTGGCCAAGCGGATCGACCCGGACAGCGAGAAGGCGGGCGACGCGGCGCCGGGCACGGTGAAGAGCGCTCCGCCGGAGAACGAGGCGTGCATCTCAGAGTGGCCGACGGTGACCGTCCCGAAGCCGACTCCCGCGACGCCGCCGGTTCCGGTCCGCCCCGTGTTGAGGAAGGGCAGCAGCAGGGTCTGCACGCCGGCGGCGAGGTGCACGTACTTGTGGACGGGCCAGCCGAGCTTGAGCGCGGCCACGGCGTGGAGGCTCTGCGGGATCTGCACGAACCAAATGGGGATCGACGCGCCGGCTTGGAGCGACAGCCAGTCGGTGACGCCGACGGCCACCGTGGTGAGGATGAGCTCGAACTGCGAGAGCGTCACTTCACCTTGGCGCAGCATCATCGCCGAGGGGCTGTAGAGGTAGCGCGTGCGGTTGGGGTCGAGGAACGTGCCGTCGGCCTTGAGGTCGGCGACGTCGTCGACGGCTTTGAGATCGTTGCGGCGGAAGGTGAGCATCGACGAGCCGATCTTCACGACCAGCTCCGTGGCGTCTTCGCGCACGAAGGTGCCGTGGAGCTCCTGCCCGTCGATGAGGAGGAGGCGCAGGCGCTTGGAAGGAACGGGAGGCGTCGCCGCGACGATGGGAGGAGCGCTGACCCCGGCGTCGGGCACCGCCACGGCCGTTACGGCGCCGGCGTCGGGCTCAGGCTCCGGCTGAACTCCGACGACGCCCGCGTCCTCCGCGGCACCGAGCACGGCGAGGACGCAGAGCGCGAGCGGAGTCATGGGCGCTTCCTGGGTTGGCGGGGAGGCTTGCGGGGCTTCGACGTCGGTGAAGGCGGCTGCTTGGCCGCCGCGCGGACGCGCTTCTTCGCCGCGGCGGGCTTCTTGGGTGCCGGGGTGCTGCGCGGGCGGGCGACGGACAGGTCGAGGATCGGCACCTCCACCGTCGCGTCGGCGTCGGGGATGGCGGGCCGTGCGGC
>JALHOS010000345.1 GCA_022842905.1 Myxococcaceae bacterium
ACTGGGGCCTGGAGCTCCCAGCGCTCCCGTCGTCCGCGTGGGCGCAGGACGCGGCGGCGCCGATCGCCGAGGCGGCGTTGGGACAGCCTCAGCTGCGCGACGCCGGCATCGCCGCGCTGGCTTGCGCGAAGGCAGAAGGCACGTCCTTCGTCCTGGCCGTTGCGCACACGGCGCCCAAGGCCTGGACGCGCGCCGAGCTGCACGCCCTCGGGTTGGCGGCGTCGGAGGTGGCGGCCCGCCAGCGCTGCGTCCAGCAGCTGGCCGACGAGCACGAAGGCGAGCGCAGCGCGCGGCTCAAGCTGCAGCGCGCCGACCAACTGGCGTTGGTGGGCCAGCTCGCCGCGGGCCTCGCGCACGAGCTGGGCACGCCCATGTCCGTCGTGTCCGGGCGCGCGAAGATGCTGGCCGGCGGCAGCGTGGCCGCGGACCAGGTGCTGGCCCACGCGCGCGTCATCGCCGAGCAGGCCGACCGCATGGCGCAGTTCGTCCGCCAGCTCATGGACTTCGCGCGGCGCCGCGAGCCGAAGAAGGCCACCTACGACTTGCGGGTCATCGCTCGGCAAGGCTGCGCGCTGCTCCAGCCGACGGCGCACCAGGCCGGCGTGACGCTGCGCGTGCAGGAAGGGGCCGAGCCGGTGCTGGCGCGGGTCGACGCGGCGCAGCTGGGACAGGTGTTGTCGAACCTGCTCGTCAACGCGGTGCAGGCGAGCGCCCGGGGCGCCTTCGTCGACGTCGAGGTCGCCCGCGAGGTGGGCACGGCCGCGCTGCGGGTGCGCGACTTCGGCCGCGGCATCGCCAAGGAGCACCTTCCTCGCGTCTTCGAGCCGTTCTTCACCACGAAGGAGAGCGGCGTCGGCACCGGACTTGGGCTGTCGGTGACCCTGGGCATCGTCCAGGACCACGGCGGCAGCATCGACGTCGAAAGTGAGTTGGGCCATGGCACCGTCTTCACCGTCCGTCTCCCCGAGCAGCCCTCCGCCCCACGTGCTGGTGGTGGATGACGAGCCGGCGTTCTGCGAGCTGATGACGCTCGAGCTGTCGGAGCGCGGCTTTCGCGTCGAGACGGCGGCGAGCGTGGATCAGGCCAAGCAGGCGCTCGACGAGCGCTGGCTGTCCTTCGACGCCGTGGTGACGGACTTGAACCTGGGCCAGGGGAACGGCCTGGACGTGGTGCGGCACGTCAACCAAGCCGGCTGGCCCTTGCCGGTGGTGGTGCTGACGGGCTTCGGCTCGATTCAGAGCGCCGTGCTGGCGATTCGCGAGGGCGCGTACGACTTCCTGACCAAGCCCTTCGAACCCGACGCGCTGGTACTGACGGTGGAGCGGGCGGCCGAGCTGGCGCGGCTGCGACGGGAGCTGGCGCGGCTCAAGCAGAGCCAGGCGCCGAAGGAGAGCTTCGGCATCATCGGCGGCAGCCGCGTCATGCGCGCGCTGGTCGACCTCATTCGGCGCGTGGGGCCGTCAGAAGCGACGGTGCTCATCACCGGTGAGTCGGGCACCGGCAAGGAGCTGGTCGCCCGGGCGCTCCACCAGGCCAGCCCTCGCAGCCACGGCCCGCTGGTGTCGCTCAACTGCGGAGCGGTGCCGGCGACGCTGCTCGAGAGTGAGCTGTTCGGCCACGTGAAGGGGTCCTTCACCGACGCCAAGGTGGACCGGTCCGGCGTGGTGCGCGAAGCCGACGGCGGCACGCTGTTCTTGGACGAGGTCGGTGAGCTCCCCCCAGCGCTGCAGCCCAAGCTGTTGCGGCTGCTCCAGGAGCGCACGGTGCGGCCGGTCGGCGCGCCGCGGGAGGTGCCGGTGAACGTGCGCATCGTTGCGGCGACGAACGTGGACCTCCACGCCGCGGTCGAGAGCGGGCGCTTCCGCGAAGACCTCTACTACCGGCTCGACGTGGTCAACCTGGACGTGCCGCCGCTGCGTGCGCGCGGGACCGACGTGTTGCTGCTGGCGCAGCACTTCCTCCAGCGCTCGGCGGAGCGGAACCACCAGTCACCCAAGCGCCTGTCCGACGACGCGGCCGCCCTGCTCGTCGGCCACCAGTGGCCGGGCAACGTGCGCGAGCTCGAGAACGCCATCGAGCGGGCCACCACCCTGGGCACCGGCGAGCTGCTCACCCCGCAGGACCTGCCCGAGCGGCTCCACCAACGCACGCTCATGCCGGTGCCCGACGAGACGGACACGTCGACGCTGTTGCCGCTGGCGGAGGTCGAGCGCCGCTACGTCCTCAAGGTGCTCGAGCAGCTCAAGGGCAACAAGCGCCGCGCCGCCCAGGTGTTGGGGCTCGACCGCAGCACCCTGTACCGGCGGCTCAAGGAGTTCGGCGTACGGGACGCCGCCAGCAGCGAAGGTGAAGGCTGACCGTCCTCACCCCCGAGTTCGAAAAAGACACGGGCTCCCGGCCGAAAGCAGCCGGGAGCCCGCGAGCAGCTCATGAAAGTCGGGGGGAGCTTTCCGAGCGCCGAGCTGACCGTCAGCACCAACCGGGCCAACCTGGAACCAACCCGGACTTCAGTGACGGCGCAGCGGCGCTCGTGTCGCGAATTGCCACATGCGGCGTCGGCGCATTGCACCAACGCTCGTCAGCGAGGCCTCACTTCGCCGGGACGGGCGCCGCGGCGTCGGCCGGCGGGGCTGCTGCTGCTGCTGCGGCGGCCTTGGCGGCTTCGACCTGCTTGCCGAGGTCGGCGAACGCTTCACCGTGCTTGGTCATGGCGTTGCCCACGCCGACGAGCGCGGCGTTGACGGCGGTCTTCGCCGCGTCGATGGCGGCCTGCGTGGGCGCCTTCTTGCCCAGCTGCATCGCGGCGTCGACGCTGGACTTGCTGCTGTCGATGGCCTTCTGCGCGGTCTCCAGCGCGCCGCCGGTGGCCTTGAGCGCTTCGAGCAGGCCGGTCTTGAGCCCCGCCATGGCCTCCATGCCCGCGGGCAGCTCGAACGCGGTCACCTTGGCGACCAGGTCGGCGTGGCCCTTCTTGAAGCCGTCGAGCTTGCCGGCCCACTCCTTCATGGTGGCTTCGAAGCCCTGCTTCTCTTGGGTGAGGTCTTCCTTGCAGCCTGCGAGGAGCGCCACGGCGGCCAGCGCGGCGAGGGTGGTCTTGTTCATGCGCTTCATGGGGGAGTCCTTCGTGCGGAATGCGGGTGAGTAAGGCGCGCGCGCCATAGTCCCAACGGCCGGGCGAACGGAAGAAAAACCACGAGCGGAGAAGCCGGCGCCGTCGACAGGGGCCCGGTGGCTTGGGTAGCAGGCCCCCCGCATGCGCTCGCACACCCGCGACGATCTGCCTGGCCGCTGCAAGCGCTGCTGGATTCGCACCGAGCACTGCGTCTGCGCCGACATTCCGGCGCTGTCGACCCGCGTGCAGGTGCTCCTCGTGCGGCACCACTCCGAGGCGCGCAAGTCGACGGGCACGGCGCGCGTCGCCGCGCTGGCGCTCCCGTCGCTCCGCCTGGTCGACTTCACCGACGATCCCGAAGCTTCGAACGCCGCGCTGCCGGCGTTGGACGCGGCGCAGGACTGGGTCCTCTACCCTGACGACACGGCGAGCGAACCGGCCAGCCCGCCGCGCACGCTCGTCGTCGTCGACGGCACCTGGCGACAGACCCGGAAGATGCTCAAGAAGCTCCCCAAGCTCGACGGGCTGCCTCGGCTTCGTCTCACCGCCGCGCCGCCCAAGGCGCTGCGGCTGCGCGGCACGTCGCTCGAAGAAGGGCGGTCCACGCTCGAAGCGCTGGCCGACGCGCTGGCCTTGCTGGGTGACGTCGACGCTGCGCAAGGCTTGCACGCGCTCCACGCGCTGTACGTCGAGCGGGTGCTCAAGGCGCGAGGCGTGTGGGACATGAAGCGGGCGGCGCACGTCGCGGAGCCCTGAGCTACAAGTCGCCTCGTCGTCGTCGCCCCCAAAAGCGAGGTGGCTTCTCGTGTTTCGCCTCAACTCCGCCGTCGCGCACTGCTACCGCATCTTCGACGTCGCCGACGGGGTCGACCTGGTCGCCTGTGAGCGGCTGCTGCGCACCGAGAGCCGGCGCCTGAAACCCAAGCGGGAAGGCAGCGAGTACCTCCAGCTTTCGAACCCGCCGCTCGCCTTCGAACTGGGGGAGCGGGAGCTGGGCTTGTTCAGCGGGAAGCAGACGGTGAAGGTCGGCGCGCGGGTCTTTCACCACGGCGCGCTGAGCATCATGGTCAGCGTGCCGATCGCCGCCGGGACGTCGCTCGAGCAGGCCGTGCCCGTGGTGGACGAGCTGTACGACAGCCAGGTCATCGACGCGCTGGCCGAGCAGGAGCTGCGTGGGCTGCAGGAGCTGTTTGGGCCGGCGCTGTCCAAGCCGCACACGTGGGCTCAGCACGAGGCGTACACCGTCATCGTCGCGCGCAGCATCGAAGGGGACCCGCTGGCGCGGGACCTGGTCAAAGAGCCCATGTTGGCCCGGCTGCTGCTCGGCGAGTCCACCGAAGCGCACCTGTCTCACGGCGAGGTGCGCGAGGTGCTCGATCGCCACGACAGCTACACCGAGCGCGACCTGGTCGTCGTCGAGTGGAGCGCGGCGTTCCTCTACGAGCCGTCAGGCAGCGACGACCTGGTGGATCTGCTCGAGATCGCCAACGCCCAGCTGCTCGAGCTGCGGTACTACGACGAGGTCCTCGATGCGGAGCTGGCGCGCGCGTACGACGTCGTCGAGCGCAGGCGCGGCGGGAGCCTGCTGTTCAGCCCGTACCGGCAGCTCGCACGCCAGCTCATGCTCACCGTCATCGAGCTGTCCGAGTTCATCGAGCGCGTCGAGAACGTCATCAAGATCGTCGGCGACACGTACCTGGCGCGCGTCTACGAGCTGGCGCTGGACCAGCTGCGCATTCACCAGTGGAGCGCGCAGGTGACGCGCAAGCACAAGCTGCTGCAGCAGACCTACGCGCTGCTCAAAGGGGAAGTCGACCACGACCGCTCGCTGACGCTCGAGGTCATGGTCGTGGTGCTCATTCTCCTGGAGATCGTCATGGCGCTCTTCCAGGTCACTCACTGAGGCGTCGCTCACCGAGGCGCGACGGCGACGCCTTTGGCGCCTTCAGCTCTCCTTGAGCCCGGGAATGAGGCCGCCGTGCGTGAAGCGGCTCGTGCTGCTGCTGATGGTGACGCCCCAGAACGCGGTCGCCTCGAGCACTCGCCCGTTGCCCAGGGAGATTGCCACGTGGTTCGGGTCGCCCTTGTAGAAGACGAGCGCCCCCGGCGTCTTGAGCGCCTGCTCGACGGGGATCTGCTTCACCTTCGACAGTTGCTGCATGGAGCCTTCCGGCAGCGACAGGCCCGTCCGCGCGGCGGCCCACTGCACCAGCCCTGAACAATCGAACCCGTCCGGCTTGGTGTTCGAGCGCGACGGCTTCGCGCCCCAAACGTACTTCGCGCCGAGCTGCGACTGCGCCTGCGCGATGAAGTCGCTCGCCGCCCGCGAGTTGGTCGCCGCCGGCGCGTCCGACCGACCGCCCCACGCGCTCAGGTTGAACCAGTTGCCGATGTTGTGGACCGTCTGCTTCGTGACCAGGTTGCCCGTGACGCTCGCGGCGACCATGGGACGCGGCGCTGCCGTGCGGGAGGAGGGAATGGTGGTCGACATGGAAAGGCTCCCAAGGGGGTGGGCGAAGGGTGTGTGGCATTGTCCGCGACTCACCTCGCGTGACTTGGCGACACCCTGCAAAGACGGCTGACAGAGCGAAGGGGAAACGACGCGGAGCCGCGCTTCCGTGGCGGTCGACGAGTCTCGCGGGCTGAGAAAGTGCGAAGCGTGGTGACCCGGCTCGGGCGGTCGTAGTGTGGTCCGCGCGGCGATGAGCTTCTTCCTGGCGGTGGATCCACCCGACGGCGTTCGCGCGCAGGTGGCGGCGCTCATCGAGCGGGTCCGGCAAACGCACGTGGCCAAGTGGCAGCGCCCCGAGAAGCTCCACGTCACCCTCGTCTTCCTCGGCGCGCCGTCGGTGGAAGCCCGTGCCGCGCTCGAAGCTCCCGTCGCCCGGTGGGCGCAGGCCCAGCGCCCCTTTCGGCTCACGCTGCAGGGCGCCGGCACCTTCGCCACGGCCCGCGCGCCCACGGTGTTGTGGCTGGGCCTGGGCGGGGACACCGAGGTGCTGGGCGCCGCTCAGCGAGCCCTCTCCGACGTCGCCCAAGCGCCTGGCGAAGGCCGTCCGTACGTACCCCACCTGACGCTGGCGCGCGCGCAGGTTGTGGGCGTGCTCGAGCCGCTGGCCGCGGAGCTGAAGGACTTCACCACGGAGCCCTTCGAGGTGAATCGAGTCACGCTCTACGAGTCGACCCACCAGCAGTACCGCGCCGTCTTCAGCTGCCGCTTCGGCCCGTCAGCGCAGTGAGCCGCCGTTCTTGAAGCGGAACATGCGCTGCCGGTGGGTGCTGCCGTCGAGCGCTTGGAAGAGGAAGCCGCGGAAGACGAAGAACACGTGGCCCAGAATGCCGCTCACCAGGCCGAGCACCGTCAGCCCCGTCAGCGGCAGCGACGCCTGCGTCAGCAGCAGCCACACGCCGCCGAGCAGCAGCAGGTTGGGAATGAACCACTCGATCCAGTTCTCTTCGAGGAACTTGAACGCCCGGACGATGGTCTCGATGCCGCCCGAAGAGCCCTTCAGCGCGATCGTCTCGGGCACGGCGTTGAGCGCGACCAGCTTCACGAACAGCAGCGCCAGGAAGATCTGCTCGCGTTTGGGGTGCACCGCCAGCCCGCGCCCCAGAATGAGGTCGACGATCCACAGCGCGAAGAACAGGTTGATCCACGACCAGAAGTACGGCCCGACGCTGCCCTTCAGGTCTGCCAGGCCGACGCGCTGCTTTCCGACGAGCTGCGCGACGAAGTACCAGTACGCGCTGGCCGCCGCGGTGCGCAGCAGCGACAGAATGAGCCCGCCGCCCATGCCCCAGCCGCCGACCACCGCGCCCACGAGCATCCACCCGGCGCCGAGCCCCATGGGCAGCAGCAGCGTCCAGGCGTTCTTGAGGATGACGGCCAGCGCTTCGGCGAAGCAGGCCGCGTACAGCCGCGCGTAGACGACGACGACGTTCATGGGAGCCCTGGGGTCTACCCCAAAACGAGCGCCCTGCCGCTCACCCGACGAGCCGGCCGGTGAAGGGGTTGGGCTCGCTCGAGTCCGTCGACGGCGTGAGGCGACCGACCAGCGCGTGGAAGCGCTCGTGAATGCGCCGCTCGAACGCCGCGAAGCCGGCGCTGGCGATGAAGAGCTGCGTCGCGGTCAACGTCAGCCGGCTCAGCCGCGCCTGCCCGTTCTGACACGTCAGCTGCTCTCCCAAGATGACGCCCTCGTAGCCCACCAGCGTCAGCGCCCCCGCACCGCGCTGCGCCGCCGCGCTCGTGAAGAGCAGCGCCAGCTCGTCGCGCACGTCGAGGAACGTGTCCTGGCTGACGAAGCAGGCCACGCGCAGCAACGCACCGTCGAGCTGCACGTCGACCAGCTCGTGGGGTTCCCGCGGGCCCTCGGCCAGGCTCAGCAGCACCGCCTCCGGGCTCATCGGCGGCCGCGCCACCGCGTCCGCCCAGAGCCGCGGCGCGCTCGCCGGGGTCGACAGCCACTCTTCGAGCCGCTCCGCCGGAAGCTCGAGCTCACCCAACAACACCACGTCGAACGCCATGATCCGCTCCTTCCGACTGCGCCCCAGGGCCGCGCGCTTTGCTGAGCGCCAATTGTCGCCAAGGAACGGCTCCGCGGAAGTTTTCAACCCCCTCGAGGTCGTCTTGTGGGCCCATGTGGGTGGAATTCGTGATCCACCAACTGGCCCACCGCGGCGGGTGTCCCATAGCGTCCCCGGCGTTTCAGTCTCGTCGTTGGAGGAAGACACCTCATGGCTGCGATCCCGAAGAACCCAGCTGGCCTGCCCGGCCCCGTGCCCGCAGCCGGAGATGCGCGTCAGCTACGTCCAGCGCTGCTACTACCAGCCGGTGACCGAGTACGTTCAGAAGAGCTACTACGAACCGGTCAAGAAGAACGTGACCAGCTACTACTACGAGCCAGTCACCGAGTACAAGTACACCACCTACTACGACCCCTGCACCGGGTGCCCGCAGAAGGTCTGCACGCCCTGCACGTCGTACAAGCTCCGCAGCCAGTGCAACTCGGTGACGAGCTACGTGATGCGGACCTGCACGGTTCCGGTCACGAGCCTGAAGCCGGTCACCTACCAGCAACCGGTCGTGAGCTACTACTACCCACCTCCGCAGCAGGCTTGCCCGCCCGCGTCAAACTTCGCACCGCCAGCGCAAGCCGGTGGCCCGTCGGTTGACGAACTTCGTTCGAACCCGCCAAGCGTAATGCCGAATCGGTCGGACATGATTCCCCC
>JALHOS010000346.1 GCA_022842905.1 Myxococcaceae bacterium
CGCTCTTCCGATCTGGGTCCTGCGCCACGTTCACGAACACCCGGTAGCTGTTGCGGTTGTCGACGTTGGGCTTCACCCCACCCTTGTCTTGCAACAGCAACACCAGGCGCGCGCCGGGCTCGTTGAACGGCTGCAGCGTCTCCACTTTCTTGGGCATGCCGGTGCCCGTCCGCGAGTCGACGCCGGAGAACACGCTGGTCTGCATGGCCCCCGTGCGCAGCACGTTGAGCGAGAGCAGCACCGCCGTCTGCGGCACCTCGTAGCCGGCCCAGACCTGCAGCAGCGAGCGGGCGTCCAGGTTCTGAGGCAGCTGCACCGAGTACCAGTCTTGGTCGACGCCGCCGTCGGGAAGCGTGGTGATCGCCCCTTCACGCACCTGGCCGAGCGTCAGCGCGCAGCCGGGATCGTTCAGCGCTTCGTCCTGCGAGTTGCAGCTGTCGGCGGGCAGCGTTCCGCCGTCGCACACTTCTTCGTCGCCCGTCTCGCAAATGACCGGGGGCATGGGACAGGCGCAGAGGAAGGCAGCGGCCACCGCGCACAGCAGGCTCGTTCGGCTCGTCATGGCGTTCATTCGGTTGGAGTCTTTGCAGAAGACGTTCGTCAAGGCGTGGCCGAAACGGCGCCCGCGCCGCGGGGCGCGCACGCACCGGTGAAGTCCTTGGGCTCGAGCCGAATGATGCCGTCCGGTGGAGATCGAATGCCGCCCACCGGGAAGCGCGTGGTCACGTCGCGGAACGCGCGGATCGCCGTGCGGCCGGTCGGGTCGTCGCCAGGCCGCATGGAGAACGACAAGAAGACGTCGTTGTAGCCAGCGCCTCGGCGATACAGCGGCGCGCCGCCGTCGGGGTTCCCCGCATCGCGCGTGTCGGGCAGCGTGTTCGCGAGCAGCACGTTGTCGACGCGGAACGAGTAGCACTGCTCGCCCGCATCGCCGATGCCGCCTTGCCGCCGCACTTCGTACCGGTAGCCCTGGTTCGACAGGTTCGACACGTCGAGCGCCAGCGGGTCGGTGTGCATGGCGACCTCGTCGCCCGTCTTGCGGCTGTCGTTGTCCGGGTCCTGATCGAGGTCCTTGGAGGACGGCTGCGAGCGGCCTTTCCACTCGACGGCGTCGGGGATCCCGTCGTCGTCGCTGTCCATTCGCCGGGCGTTGGTGCCGATGATCTGCTCGTCGCAGTCGGTCAGGCCGTCACAGTCGGCGTCGACGCCCCGCGCTTCAGGAGGGCAGCCGGGGTCCAGCCCGCCGCCGTCCGGTCGGCCGATCTGGT
Organism: Myxococcaceae bacterium; assembly: GCA_022842905.1. GTDB lineage: Bacteria > Myxococcota > Myxococcia > Myxococcales > Myxococcaceae > JALHOS01. The sequence goes on from JALHOS010000346.1 coordinate 1,269, forward strand.
TGGGCGTGAACGGCGCGCCACGGGTGCGGAAGTACACTTCGACGCCGTCCGAGAAGCCGTCGCCGTCGGTGTCCGACACCCAGGGCAGCGTGCCCGCCGTCACCTCGGCGTCGTCGAGCAGCCCGTCGCTGTCGGTGTCCGCCAGCTCCAGCGGGCTCCCTGGGGGCGCGGAGAAGTTCGACGCGACGAACTTGTCGAACACGAACGTACGCCGCACCTGCCCGAAGCGGAAGTTGAGGAAGTTGATCGGCTCGTTGTTGCGGAAGTCGCGGAAGTCGCCGCCGCCGAGCTGCGCCATGCGCTCGAGGCGCTCCGCGTTCTGGTTGACGATCAAGAGCGGGCAGCTGCCCGGCGGCAACGTCGGGATCCGGCAGCTGCCCGACGTGACCGAGAAGCCGCCGTCGAACGAGCAGACCGTCGAGGCCACCGGCTGCGTGGGCAGGAACACGTTGACCGTGTTCACCCGCACGTCGTCGGCCAGATCCTTGAGCTGGTTGATGCGCCGGACCGCGTCGCCGCAAAGCAGCTCGTCGTCCTGGTTCGTCGTCGGCTGCCCGTCGGACAGGAAGATGACGGAGTAGCGCGGCCGGCTCTCGTCGGTGCGCATGAGCCGGGTGTTCGCGAGGTCCCGGTTGATGAGCGCGTAGATGTCGGAGAGCGGCTTGACGAAGTCGGTGGAGTCACGGTTCGCGGTGTTCCCCGGCGCGGCGAAGTTCAGAATCGCGTCGCGCAGGTTCTGGCGGTCCGCCGCGTCGAAGGACGTCACCCGAACGAACTCCGGCTGGTTGCCCTTGTGCACCCAGGCCGTGGTGCTGCCGGCGAACAACATGACGGCGATGCTGATCTCGTCGTCCTGCGGGAGGGTGTCGAGCAACTGCACCGCGGCGGTGGCGCGGGTGCCATCGGGATCCGTCACGCGCATGGACTGCGAGGCGTCCATCGCGATGAGGATCTTGATCGGCCGCACCACGTCGTCCGAGTCCGGCGTGCAGAACTGGCCTTCGAGCGTCAGGGTGCGGTCCGCCGGCACCTTGTCGTCCTGGCGCAGGTCGTAGAGGTACGTGTCGGTGCACGCGGCGACGAGGCCGCCGACCAGGAACACCAGGAACGCCGCGGCGAACGATCGACCCCAGCTCATGGCAGCGTCGCCGTCTGGCCGCGGGAAGGAGAGGTGCCGATGCAGCGCGCTTCGTAGTCCGCCGGCCCGGCCAGCTGCGAGGCGGCGACGAAGTTCGAATCGACGAAAGGCGTCAGCTCCGGCGCCTTGGGCACCCGCACCGACGGCGGGTCGTACTGCGCCCACGCACAGGCCGCGCGCCACACCCCGTAGTCCGTCGCCACGCCGCTCTCCGGCGCCTGGCCGAACCACACCTTGAACAGGTTGAAGCCCTGCCGCTGACCGGCGCGCGTGGGCGGCGTCACCAACGACAGGTTGCTCACGGTGAAGTCGTAGCAGACGCGGCCGTCGGACTGGAGTTCGGGCTTGAGCTCGTACTGGTAGCCCTGCGCGTCGATGAACGGCTTGTCCCGCAGCACCGGGTTGCTGCCCAGCTTGAACTCTTCGACGTCCGGCACCCCGTCGCCGTCGGTGTCCAGCCCCGCGCCCTGCCGCCGCAGCGGATCGAGCCCGTACTTGGCCTCGAGCCCGTCGGGGATCCCGTCGCCGTCGCTGTCCACCAGCGTCGCGCGCGTCTTCAGGTAGTCCTCCGTCCAGCTGGACAAGCCGTCGCCGTCCGTGTCGCGCACCGTGCAGCCCGGCGTGAGCGGTGAAGCGGGATCGCACCCTCGGCCGTCCTTGGTGTCGGTGCGGAAGCCGTCGTCCTTGCGCCGCACCTCGAACGCGTCGTCGAAGCCGTCGCCGTCGGAGTCGGCGATGAAGCGGTTCGTCTTGAACGTGAAGTCGTTGTCCTTCTCGTCCGGCAGCCCGTCACCGTCGCTGTCGACGACCCGTCGCTCTTCCCCTGGCTCGCTGCTCATCGCCTGCACCAGCAGGCTCTTGGCCACGTTGCGCGACTGGAGCGACGAGTAGTCGAGCGCGCCCAAGCTGATCTGCCCCAGGCCGAGGAAGTCGTTGAACTCCTGGTACACGCCGTTGCCGCGCTGGGCGAACTGCTGCAGCGTCCACGCGGCGATCCGCTTGGCGGCGGCGGGGCCGTCAGCCACCGGCACCGGACCCGGCCAGCGCTCGTAGCGCCCGTAGAGGTCCTGACAAATCGGTCCACACGCGCGCACGGCCTCTTCGTTGAACAGCAGCACCGTGTGCATCCGAATGTCGCCGATGTTGTATTGGTCCTTCAGCTCCATGAGCTGATCGACGTAGCTGAACAGCTGGTAGTTCTGGTTGCGATCGGTGCCCGCGACGAAGCCGGTGATGGCGTCGGGGTCCATCGGGTCGATCTGGTTACAGAAGTCTCCTGCGCCCACCGAGTCCGCCCAGGTCAGCTGCGGGTTCAGATCGTCTGCGTACTGGGTGAGCTGGTCGTTGGCGCTGCACTTGGGGAACGGCACGCCGTCGGTGAGGAAGACGACGACGTAGCGCGTGCGCGGCAGCAGCTCGGGGTTGGTCTGCTCGGTGCTGACGATGTCGGAGGCGATGAGCGAGTACGTGTACGCGAGCGCGCCCTGGTAGTCGGTGCCCTTGCCCAGCTCGGCCTGCAGCGCGTTGACGCGCATGTTCAGCGAGGCGTTGGGCCGCGAGAAGCGCTGCGCCATCATGCCCGACGACGGCGGCCACACGCCCTTCACGTTCGTCTCGAAGGGCACCATGGCCACTTGCACGTTCGGCTGATTCTGAAACTGCTGAATGAGCCGGTTGAGCGCGCGCACCCGCGCCGGCTGCGTCACCCCCGGAGGGACGATGCGCCGCACCTCACCTTGCTCGCAGAAGCCCGACGACTCCTGGGAACCGGGAGGATCCGACACGCACATGGACCCGGACTGGTCGACGACGAGCACGACCTTCACCGGGAAGCCGTTCGGGTCCGGCCGCGCCGTGCATACGCGGCCCGTCAAGGCCAAGCGGTCGTCCAGGGGCGGCGCCTGGTAGCTCTTGGGCTCGATGAAGGCGTCGGTGCACGCGGCGAGCGAGAGGCCCAAGAGGCCGGACACGATGAAGGGGCGGTGCTGGGTCATGAGCTTCGTCTCCGTGAGCGGCCCAGTCGTACGACGAGGACTACAGAACGGCAGAGGCCCCCTCGTCACCGTTGCCGTGTGACGAAGGGGCCGTTCTTCCACGACAGCGCCTTCGGCGCGTCGACCTTAGCTGCGCCGACGACGCAGGGCGAGCGCGGCCAGACCCAGCGCCAGGAGCGACGCGTCGACCGGGACCGCGTTGCACGAGGCCGTCTGCGGCTTGACGCCACCACCCTTGAGGTCGAACAGCTTGAGCGTCGACTGGCTCTGCCGCTGGTCAGCGCCCGGGTACGCACGGTCGGCCACGGTCAGCCGCGCCTGCAGGGTGATCTCGTAGTTGCCCGTCACGTCCGCGGTGAAGCTCGGCGCTTCGTTCGGGTACGCGTACTCCCAGTGCCGGGACATGGACACGACGCCGGTCGGGTTCTCCACCGCCGCCTTCGAGCCGTCGGGGCGCTTGGTGACCGTCCACGTGTACTCGATGCCGGCGCCGTTGCGGTTGGCGAAGAGCGGCAGGCGGATCTTCTTGCCGGCTTCGACCATGGCGATGCTGCCACCAGCGTGCACGCGGAAGGGGCTCTGCGGATCGAGGCAGTCTTCCGGGTTCGACGAGTCGACGACCACGCAGTACTTCGCGTCGCAGGCGTCACCGAGCTTGTCGCCGTCGTCGTCGAACTGGTTGCGGTTCGCGTGCAGCGGGCAGTTGTCCAGCTCGAGCGCCTTGAAGCCAGCACCCTCGATCTTCTTGTCGTTGATGCCGTCGTTGTCGGCGTCGAGGTCGCACACGTCACCGAGCCCGTCGTTGTCCGTGTCCGTCTGCTGCAGGTTCACGTGGCCCTGGCAGTTGTCCGCGGCGTCCAGAATGGTGTCGTTGTCCGAGTCCACCGCGCACTGCTGGCCAGCGATCGTCTGCGGGTTGGTCGGGTCGGCGATGAAGGGGCAGAAGTCCGGCGCCCGGTCCAAGATGCCGTCGTTGTCGTCGTCGTTGTCGCAGACGTCGCCCAGCGCGTCGGTGTCGTGGTTGGCCTGCATCCGGTTGGGAATGAGCGGGCAGTTGTCCAGGTTCGTCGGCGTCAGCACGCCGTTGAGCATGCGCTTGTCGAGGATCGTGTCGCCGTCGGTGTCTTCGTCGGCCACGTCGCCCACGCCGTCACCGTCGGTGTCCAGCTGGTTGAAGTTCGACAGCGTCATCGCGTTGTCGCAGAGGTTGCCGACGCCGTCGCCGTCAGTGTCGAGCTGATCGCGGTTCGACACGAACGCGCAGTTGTCGTTGTCGTCGGCCTTGCCGTCGCCGTCGGCGTCGTCCGTGTACGCCAGCGTCACGCCGTCGTCCGTGTACGCCACCCAGACGGAGCACCCGCAGCCACAGCCACAGCCGCCACCCTCTTCCTTCGGCCGCCCACACGACGACCCCAGGCACTCGGGGTTATCGTCCCCTGCGTAGGCCTGCTGCCCCAGCAGCAACATCGCCGTCCCGAATACCAAAGCCACCGTTCGCTTCATGTGCTCCTCCTTGTGTGGCCGGACTGAATAGCAAGGCCTGATCCACCCGGCTCGCAAGCAACTCTAGCGGGTTGCGCGGCGGTTTCGAGGCCCCTGGGGTCCCGGCCCCCCACGGGCTTGAGGGGTGGAGTCCACACCCTCGGCTGGATCAGGAACGCCGGTGATTCACGCCCTGAACCGGTCCGACGCGACGGTATAAGCCCGGCCACCATGCGTGTGACGGCACTGGCAGTGGCGGTGTGTCTGGCCGGACTGGGCTGCAAGAAGAAGGAGGAGCGGGAGGGGACCCAGGGCGCGCCGAGCGCACCGAACGCCCTGGCCGCTGCGAAGCCAGCGGTCGTCGGGCTGGTCACCGACATTGGCGGGCGTGGGGATCAGTCGTTCAACGACTCCGCGCTGCGGGGCTTGGAGGCGTGGGCGGGCAACGTGCGCTTCGCGCAGGGCAAGTACGTGCCGCTCACCGCCGATGAGCGCGCCAAGCTGCTCCCCGCTTCGCTCGCCAAAGACGTTCAGCCGCTGCCCGTCAAGCCGCTCGTCGTGCAGTCGAAGGCGCAGGAAGACTACGAGCCGAACCTGCAGCTGTTGGTGGACCAGGGCAGCGACCTCGTCGTCGGCGTCGGCTTCATGTTGGAGAACGCGGTGGAGGCGATCGCCAAGGCGAACCCCGCGGCGAAGTTCCTGCTGGTCGACTCGCCGATCCTCGACGCGAGCGGCAAGCCCAGCGCGCTGCCCAACGTGCGCACCGTCGTCTTCCGCGAAGAAGAGGGCAGCTTCCTCGTCGGCGCGCTCGCCGGACTGGTCGCGAAGGAGAAGGTGGCCTTCGTCGGCGGCATGGAGATCCCGCTCATCAAGAAGTTCGAAGCGGGCTTCCGCGCGGGCGTGAAGACGACCAACCCCAAGGCCGAGGTGCTCATTCAGTACACCGGCAGCTTCGACAACGTCGCCAAGGGCAAGCAGGCGGCGCAGGACGTCGTGGCCAAGAACGCCGAGGTCGTCTTCCAGGCGGCCGGGAGCGACGGGCTGGGCGTGATTCAAGCCGTCAAGGAAGCGCGGGCGGCGGGGAAGTCGTGTTTCGTCATCGGCGTCGACTCGGACCAGGCTCACCTGGCGCCGGACGCGGTGCTCACGTCCATGGTGAAGCAGGTGGACCTCGCGGTCTGGCGCGCCTCCAAGCGGCTGCTCGACAAGCAGTTCGTGGGCGGAGACGAAGCGCTGGGCCTGAAGGACGGTGCGGTGGCGTACGCGCCGGTGACGGTGGACTTCCCGGGCAAGGCCGAGGCGCTCGCCAAGGTCGAAGCGCTCCGCGCCGCGATCGTCGAAGGAAAGCTCAAGGTGCCGTCCAACCTCGCCGAGCTCGACGCGTTCACCCCTCCGTGAGCCGCGGCGCAGCACCGCACGTCGAGCTGGTGGGCGTCAGCAAGCGCTTCGGTGGCGCGGCGGCGCTCGACGACGTGTCGCTGCAGATCGCCCCCGGGGAGCGGCTGGCGATCGTCGGAGAGAACGGCGCCGGCAAGTCGTCGCTCATGAACGTGCTGTACGGGCTGTACCGGCCCGACGCGGGCCGCGTGGTCCTCGACGGGCAAGACGTGCGGCTGCGCACGCCGGCTGATGCGCTGGCCCGAGGCATTGGCATGGTGCACCAGCACTTCACGCTCGTGCCGACGCTGTCGGTGGCCGAGAACGCGGTGCTGGGTGCGGAGCCGAGGACCGCCTGGGGCCTGCTCGACGTGGCGCGCGCCGAGCGAGAGGTCGACGCGACGTGCCAGCGCTTTGGCTTCGCGCTGGACGTGCGGGCGCGCGTGGGCGCGCTGACGGTCGGCTCGCAGCAGAAGGTGGAGATCGTCAAGGCGCTCCACCGTGGCGCGCGGCTGTTGGTGCTCGACGAGCCGAGCGCGGTGTTGACGCCGCAGGAGGCCGACGAGCTGTTCAAGGTGATCGCCGACGTGTCTTCCCAGGGCGTGTCGGTGGTGCTCGTCAGCCACAAGCTCAAGGAAGTGCTCGCCTTCGCCCAGCGCGTCGCGGTGCTTCGGCGGGGCAAGAAGGTCGCCGAATGGCGGCCAGGTGAGCCCGTCGCCACGTCCCCCGCAGAGCACCTCGCCAGCTTGATGGTCGGCGAGGCAGCGCCGGGCGCGGTGACGCTCGGCGACTCGTCTCCTTCGACGTCGGCGCCGCTGCTCGAGCTCGTGGAGGCGCGCGCTGGCGTGCTGGGACCGCTGAGCCTGCGCGTCGCCTCTGGGGAGATCGTCGGCGTCGCCGGGGTCGATGGGAACGGGCAGCGAGAGCTCGCCGAGGTGGTGACGGGCCTCCGCTGGCTCGAAGCCGGCGCGCTGCGGCTCGGCGGCGAGCCGTGCGCGAGCTGGAGCCCCGCTCGTGCCCGGGCCGCGGGGGTCGCC
>JALHOS010000347.1 GCA_022842905.1 Myxococcaceae bacterium
CAGCGCGCCCAAGTCGAGCGCCGTCAGCTGCAGCACGCCGTCGAGCTGTGTGCGGCGCCGCGTCAGCTGCAGCTCCACGCGCTGCGGGCCCGCCGTCAGCACGGTGTTGGGCACCGTCAGCGAGTCCTTGGGCCAGCGCACGTCGACGGGCTGCGCCAGGTGCCACGACGACGGCGGCGCGTCGAGGTCGAGCGTGTCGACGGTGGCGCCTTCGCCGTCGCGGTTGAGCAGCGCATGGGCGTGCACCGAGACGTCGGCGACGCCCTTCGTGACCAGCCGGACGTCGACCGCGCGGCCCTGGGTGGCGAGCTTGAGCTTCACCAGGTCGAAGGTGCCTCCGCCCAGCGTCAGCCCGCGCGCTTCGAGCTGCCCGTCGGACTCGAGCGGCCGCAGCAGGTTGGGCACCGTCACGTCCACCGCCAGCTCCTTCGCCGCGACGCTCGCGACGACGACGCCCCAGAGCTTCCCGTGGGCGCGCAGGCGCGGCTTCGTCGGGGCGCCGCTGAGCGTGACGGCCAGGGTGCCGCGACCTTCGAGCGGCGGCACGTCCACGTGGGTGAAGCGCTCGACGCTGCGTCGCAGCTCGCTCAGGTCGCTCGCCTGAAGCGTGCCCGACGCCGACAGGCGCTGGGGCGTCACGTCTCCTCGGAGCGTCGCGTCGACGCCGGGGAGCGCCGCCCGCGCGTCGCCCACCCGCAGCGTCCCCTGCGAGAGGTCGGCCGACGCCTTGGTAGTGCCGAGCACCGTCCCGTCAGGCAGCGTCCAGCGGGCGTCCAGCCGCAGCGGGCCGGTGGCCGCGGACGGCGCGAAGCCGGTGAGGCTGCCGTCGAGCGTCGCCGACAGCCTTGAAGCCGCGCCCCCGCCCGTCAGCGCCGACGGGTCCACGTCTTTGACGGTGAGGGTGAAGGCCGACACGCGCTCTTCGGCGAGCGAGTACTGCGCGCGGGCGTCGACGGTGCCGCCAGCCACGGTGCCGCGCAGAGCCAGCGCCGTCGTCGACACGTCACCTTCGAGCTTCACGGCGCCTTCGAGCGGCCAGCCGTCGACGAAGCGACGCAGCAGTGAGGGGGTGAGGGTGGCTTGCTGGACCTTCACCGAAGGCCCGCCGGTGTCCACGGCCAGCTGCGCGCGGCTGTCGGCCACGACGAGGCTCGCTTGGACCCCGACGGCGGCCCCGCCCTGCGCGCTGGCGGCCACCTCCAGGCTCACCGACTGCGCCGGGGCGCCGGCGCTTGCGGCGAGCGTGCCGGTGAGCTTCGTCGCGGCGTCGAGCGTGAGGGCCTTCGCGCCGCCGCCCGGCGGAAGCTTGAGCTCCAAGCGGAGGGTGCCGTCGACGTCGTCTACCCGCTCGCGGCGCAGGTCATCGCGGTAGCGCACGGTGCCGCGGCGCACGGTGACGTCCTCGAGCGTGAGCCACACGCCGCCGCCCGGCGTGCCCTTCGGCGCAGGGGGGACGTCCGCGCTGAATGCCCGGCTCAGCGTGAGGCCCCGCGCGTCGCGCACCAGCTCGACGTCGACGTCTTCGAGCAGCAGCCCCTTCAAGTGAATGTGGCCGTCGAGGAGGCCGCCCAGGTCGATGGTGCCCTGCAGCGTCTTCGCGGCCAGCACGCGCTCTCCGTCCGGCGTGCTGACGGTGACGCCCCGGAAGGTGACGGTGCTGCCGTTCAAGGTGAGGCCTTCGAAGTCGAACTTGCCTGGCAGCGCTCCGGCGAGCGCCCGGCGCACTTGCGCGGCGGCAAACGCTTCTCCGCCCGAGCCGTGGAGCCACGCCCAGCCGAGGACGAGGGCCACCGCGACGACGAGCAGCAGCAGGAGCAGCGCGAGCGCCACGCGCTTGAGGGAGCGGCGCATGGTCAGAACGCCTCCCCGATGGAGAAGTGCACCGCGCACAGGTTGAGCGGCGCCCCGGCGTAGGTGGCGGACCGGGGCGCCGACGCGGCGACGAGGCAGCCGTCGTCCGGCTGGATGAAGACCTTGCGCACGTCGACGTCGGTGCGCTCGAGCGCGGCACCGACGACGGGCAGCCGCCAGGCCACGTCCGCGCGCAGCGGGCCGATGGGGCTCTTCCACCGAAAGCCCAGCCCCACACCCAAGAAGAAGGCGCGGCCCCAGTCGGTGCCCTGGAAGAGCGGCGCCGTCGTCACCAGCCCTCCGTCGACGAAGGCGGCCAGCACGAAGTCGGTGAGGAAGTTCCAGCGCAGCTCGACGCTCGTCTCGAGCAGCCCGTTGCCGCCGATGGGGGCCGTCGCGCCAGGGTCGAAGCTGCGGCAGTACAGGTCGTCGCGGCGGTCTTGCTGGGCCGCCAGGCACTCCTGCTCGCGGGCCTGCACGTCGAGAGTGCGCTCCTCAGGCGTGGCGGCCGGCAGCGCGGTCTGCGAGTCCTTCACGAAGTCGGCGGTCGTCTTCAGCGGCGCGTAGGCCACCGTCGGCGACAGCCGCCGCTGCGAGAACGCGCGCATGTTCGAGCCGCCCGAGAAGAAGCGGGTGACGACGGGCGTGTTGGTGGTGGTGGACAGAATGGTGCCCAGGCGCAGCTTGCCGGCCAGCGTGAAGCGCTGCTGCGGCCCGAAGGACAGGTAGCCGCGCGCTTCGGGCACCAGGCGCAGGTACGGGGCGACGGCGTTCGTCTGCGAGAGGCCCCCTTGAATCGAGAAGCCGAAGTACGTGCCGGACTTGGGCTCGAGCTTGCTGTCGCGGCGGTCCCACTCGACGGTGAGGTCCAGGTCCGCCAGCCAGCACACCTGCGGCGCGGCGGGGCAGCCCAAGGTCGCGGTGGGCGCGGCGGAGAAGCTCGGCACCACCGAGTCGAGCAGGTACAGGCCCACGTGGGCCGCGGGGACCAGGTTCCATTCCGTCGTCGGCTGGAAGGGGAAGGCCAGCTTGAGCTCGCCTCCCCAGTAGCTGAACGCGGCGTCGAGCGTGCGCTGCAGCTCGAGGGACGACTGGACGCTCAGCGTGCGCACCCCGAAGGCGCGGGGCGCGGTGTACTCGAGCTGCCCTCGGCCGATGACGCCGTGCTGGGCGTTGGCGCGGCCGCGGGCCAGGTCGAAGATGGTCGGCATCACCGCGTAGCCGAGCTTCACCTTGGCGGTCAGCTTGTCGAGCGCCGCGTCCTTCGAGAACAGCCGCGCGAGGCCCAGGTTGCGGTGGGTGTATTCGAAGACGGCGCGGGCTTCTTGGCGAATGAGGTCCCCGGAGATGCCGCCGCCCATGCGCACGCCGTGGAAGGGCGCTTCGCGCAGGTCGACGACGACGGGAATGGTGGCGGTGTCCTGCTCGGACGCGCCGGGTGTCACCTTCACCGCGGCGAAGACGCCCAAGTTGAACAGGCGAGTCTGCGCGCGCTCCAGCGCTTCGTCGCTGAACCAGTCGCCCTTCTTCACTTCGACCTCGACGAGGGACGACACCAGCTTCTGCGGCACCTGCGCGCCGACTTCGTTGGCGACGAAGAGCCGGCCGAAGCGCAGGCGCTGGCCCGGCCGCACGGACAGCGTGAGCGCGGCGGTGGACGCGTCGGGGTCGACGAGGGCTTCGCTGGACACGAGCGCTTCGGCGTAGCCCGCGGCGCGCAGCCGGCTGACGACGGTGCGCTTGAGCTCGGCCCAGCGCTCTTCGAGGAACGGCTCGCCGACGGACAAGGGCAGGCCCAGCTTCACGCGAGACGCGACGAGGGGCTCGACGCCGTCGAGGCCGTCCACGGCGAGGGACGAGACGACGGCGCGGGCACCTTCCTGGAGGGCGACGGACAGCTCCACGTGCCCCGGCTTCGTCTCGCGCACGTCCTCTTCGGTGATGCGGGCCTGGTAGTACCCTTGCGCTTCGTACAAGCGCACCAGCCGCCGCAGATCCGCCTGCCAAGTGCTGGCGTCGAACCACTCGGTGGGGCCGATGAAGGGGGTCTGGCTGGTGAGAATGCGCTCGCGCAGCACCCGCTCGGGTACGTCCTTGGCGCCGGTGATGCGGAGGCGGTCGACGGCCAGCGCGTCGGGCGTGGGCTTGGTCGTGGCGCACGCCGACGCCACCGCGAGCAGCAGGCAGGACAGGCCAAGCGGCCGGCTGGTGGCGGAGGGGCCCACGGCCGGGCGTGTCTAGCAGGGTGGCCGGCGGCGCCCAGCGACTCGCGAGTTCAACGGGTTGTGGGCTCCTTCGCGGCCGTGGCGACGGCTGACTCGCGCCGCGCCGCGAGTGTTCACGTGCAGGAGCGCAACGCCCGTGACCGTTCTGCTCGGGCGCGCTGCCGCGTGGGTGCCGACAACCTGGGCAGCTCGCCGCACCTTCCTGGAGAACCCCATGCGCACCACCGCTGCCCCGCCCTCGATTCCCGCCGCGTCGACCCAAGCCCTGCCGAACTTCACGTTCACGAAGCTGACGCCCGAGAAGGTGGCGTTGCTCATGCGCGAGGCGACCAACGGCATGAAGGCCCTGTTCCCGAACGCGACCGACGTTCGCGTCTCGCCGAAGTTCGGCAACATCTACGGGCAGCCCATCACCACCGTCACCGCGCGCGTCGAGGGCCGAGAGCTCAAGGTGCACTTCCGCGCCATGGGCCTCGAAGGGCACGGCATGCGGCTGCAGGTCGACACGCCGCGCGCGGGTGACCCGTCGGCCTACCGCCAGAAGGACGGGTCCTGGAAGGTGCTGACCCGCGTGGCCACGCCCGAGCAGCAGAAGGCGGAGCTGGAGCGCCTGAAGAACGGCGCCACCATGGGCATTGGAGCGCCGACGAACTTCATCGACGGCCGCGAAATGCACGCCCTGGTCGAAGCAGCCCGCGGCACCGACGGCGCGCTGACGGAGACGGGCCGCGCGTTCCTCAAGGCCTTCCAGGCGAGCTCGAAGGGCAGCTACCTGTCCGACACGTACTTCGCAGACGACTTCCACGCGACGGGCCGGACGGCCAAGGACTGGGCCAAGCCCACGTTGTCCATGCCGGCGTGGCTCGAGCTGCGCGCGGCGCTCGCCGGATCGTGAGCGGGCGCTGAAGCTCTGAGCGTCTGCCGGGAAATGGGCCCCGACGCGGGCCGGTGCGGAGGTGTTCGCGGCCCCGCTCCCGGCGCGGCTTGACAGCAGGGACGTGGCTCAGCCGACCGCTGGGCCCGACAACTTCACAATCCCGCAGCACTCCACTTCGCAGCCCCCAAAGAGGCCCACCATGTCGACCATCGCCCCCGTCTCGTCGTCGCCCCTTCGCTCCTCGCAGACCGCTGCTTCAGGCTGGAATCGTGAGCAGACCGGCAAGGCGCTCTCCATCATCAAGTCGCTCGGTGAGCCGGTCATGGGCGCCGACGGCAAGCTCACGGCGCGGGTGCTGCCGTTCCACGCGGGCAAGGTGCCGTTCTGGGCGCGGAGCGTTCGCTCGGTGCTGGCGCCGAACGGGACCCGCCAGGTGGAGGTGGTGGTGAAGGCGGTGCCCAAGCAGATCCTCGGGATTGAGTCGGGCCTCAAGGCCGCGCTCACCAAGCAGGGGCTGCCCCACGCCGCGGCGAACGTGAAGGTCATTCAGGCGCCGGAGAAGCACGCGACCTTCAAGGACATCGAGCTGGCTGGGCAGCACCTCGAGACCTTCTGGAAGAAGACGCTCGAGACCGCGCCCCAGAACCACCCGTTTCGCAGCGTGCACTCGCTGGGCGGCTCGGTGTCCTTCCACTCCGACAACGGGGTCATGGTCCGCATCGACGCGACCAAGCCCAACGCGCACCTGGTGCTGAACCAGCTGCGCGCGGCGCTGCCGGAGAACTTCAAGCACGTGGACGTGTTCCTCAGCGTCATCGCGCGCTGAGGAACGTCCGCGGTCCGCTTCAGCCGGTCAGTTCAGCGCCTTCTCGATGGTGGCCTTCACGTTGTCGTTCAGGTTCGCCATGTCCTTGGACATGTAGAAGATGAAGGCGCCCTTCTCGAAGGACATGTTGCGCAGCGTGAAGTCGTTGGACCCGTCCTTCTTGTCCTTGGGCTTCACGCCGGCGAACAGGCAGCTGATGCTGGTCAGCTTCTTGGCCAGGGCCTTCTTGTAGGCGGGGCGATCGGCGCACATGGAGCCGATGGCCTCGGGCACGGCGTTGCACCACGAGTAGAACGCCATGCCGGACCACTCGTCGCCCTTGAAGTTCTGGTAGTCCGTCTTCACCGTCACCTTGGTGCCGCACTTGGCGTTCATGTCCTTGAGCGGCTCTTCAATGGCCTCGTCGAATTTGGCCTTGGCCTCTTCCTGCGCCGGCTTGAGGTCCGGCTCGTCCGCGAAGGCGAAGGTGGACAGCCCCAGGGCCGCGGCGATGGCGAGCTTCTTCATGTCGTGTGTTCTCCCGTTGTGTGAGTGAAGCGCGCGGACTTCAGGCCTGGGGGCGTACAAACGCAAGCGCCGACTGTCAGTGGCGCTAGGCTTGGGGCCGGACGCAGTCCATCCCCTCCGCGAGAGCCACATCCATGACCCGCCAGCCCGACGACGTCCTCCACGCTGAACTCGCCCTCCTTCGCGCGCGGCTCGAGGCCGTCGAGCGGAAGGAAGCGGCGCGGAGTCGAAGGGCCAAGGCGCTGGGCCTGGGGGCGCTGCTGTGCGTCGCCACCGCCGGCTACGCCGCCTCGCCCGTCTGCGCCAACGGCATTCCGTTCTGCTTCCAGCAGGACGAGCCGGCGATCGCCGCCGAGCTCAACACCAACTTCGCGCAGCTCAAGGCCTGGCTCGAAGCGAAGGTCGGCGGCACCGGCACCGTGGCCGCGCCCAGCCGCGACATCACCACGACCGGCGTCGTGCGGGCCGGCGCCTACTTCCCCGTGTACCAAGCGTGGGGCGCGACGACCCCGGGCGGCGGGGGCGCCGGCATCGTCAACGACCAGGGCGCGTACAACGCGTTGATGCTGGTGGGGAACAACGCCGCTGGTGGGCCGCGCGTCGTCCAGGTCCACGACGAGCTCCAGGTGGCCGGTCGGGTGCTGTCGAACGGCTACGACGTGTCCTGCGCAGGCGGCGAGTCGGGGTACCATTTCGGTTTCTGCTGCCGCATGAACGTTCGGAACGGCGCGACCGAGTGCAAGAACGGAACGACGACCACGTTCGCCTCCTGGAACCAGACGACCACGCCCTTCGCCGCGGGCACCGCCGGCCCATACTCCCTGGACTGCGCGGGTCACCGCAGCTCGGCGAACTGGCCCATTTGCTGCCGCACCGACGTCAACGGCGCGACGAGCTGTGTCCACAGCCCCACCGGCGGACCGCTCGCCTGGCAGGCAGCCACCTCGCCCTGGTGAGGTCGCGGCGCTGACGCGACTCAGCGCCCCAGCCACCACGCCGCGGCGTGCAGCACGTACAGCTTGCCCAGGAAAACGAGCGTCTGAACTGCCGCGCGGCTTCGTGACACCGGGCCCGTCCTCACGGTCGGCGGCTGCAACACGACGCCCAGCCACAACGCCACCGTCACCGCGACGCTCGACGTCTTGGACAGGTGGTCGCCCAGCGCCCGCCACGGCGTCGTCGACGTCACGACGGGCACGAGCAGCTCGTTGAGCAGGAAGGAGCCCAGGAAGATGGCCACGAAGGCCGCCGCCGCGCGGGAGAGTCGTGGGGGCCAGTGCCGCACCCGGTGGGCGATGGGCCCGTAGAAGACGGTGAGCACCGCGCCGCGCACGTAGAAGTTCCACCGCCGGAAGAAGTCCCCGAACGAGCGCGCCAGGAACGGCGCTGCGAAGCCGCTGCGCACGTGCCAGCCGGACAGCCGGAGCAGCGCCATGGCCGTGAAGAGCCCGCCTGCGAGCGTCGCGTAGCCGTCCAGCAGCGTCACGACGGGAATGAACGCCGCGGGCGCCTGGGTGACGGCGCTCGCCGCCGCGCCGCTGCGCACCCAGAAGCTCAAGGCCTGGCCGAACGTGTACAGGCCCAGCGCGCTGAGCAGCGACGGCCACGTCCACGGCGGCGCTTCTCGCGCTCGCAGGTCCGTCGGGGAGAGCGGCTGAAAGAACGGCTCCACCAACCGCGCGACGAGGAGAAGGGAATGGGCGCGCTGCGCGAAGCTGCCGACGGGCTGCTCCCGCGAGGCCTCCACCACCAGCAGCACCGCGGGGTACAGGAGCGCCGCCCACACCAGCGTGAAGAGGAAGGCCTGTGAGTCGACCGTGTCCTTCGTCCAGTGCACCAGCACCGGGAGGAGCCACAGGCCGAAGACGAGCCAGGGGCGCGCGGGGGCCCGGCCGGGGCGTCCGGAGAGCCACGCCACGAAGCCGGCGTAGGCGACGACGAGGGCCGCCCAGTGCGGGCCCAACAGCCACGCGTGGACGCTGACGGCCACGGCGAGCTG
>JALHOS010000348.1 GCA_022842905.1 Myxococcaceae bacterium
GCCCGCAGCTCCTGTGGCACCGAAGGCGCCGGAGGGCCCCGTGGCGTCGACGGCAGCGGCGGCCACAGCCACGGGGATCAACGAAGCGCCCGCGCCGGGCGGCACGCACAAGATGGCGACGAACGTGCGCGCGCCGACGGGGCCGGGCCGCAGCGTTCCCGCGGAGTTCTCCGCCAAGTCGCCGTACCCGATGACGACGTACCAGCAGCTGGCGCCGCCGGAGGGCCGGGCGGGCTCGCTGAAGACCTCACAGGTCAGCGCCGAAGTGGCAGACGTGAGCAAGCAGACCATTCCGTTCAGCGCGACCCACGCCGGGAACCGCAAGGACTACACGGTCATCGTCGCCACGCAGGAACTGTCGATCGCCGACGCGAAGGGCGAGAAGAAGCCGCTGAGCGACTTCCGCAACGACGACAAGGGCCAGAAGGAGTTCGAGCACCGCGACGTGCTGTCGACGAAGGACCTGAGCGAAGAGGTCATGAAGCACATGGAGCGCACGTACGGCGACTCGCAGTACGACAATGCGGACAAGGAACCTGGCTTGCCCGCGGCGCACCTCTACCAGCGCCAGCTCGTCGGTTCTTTCGGCCCGTTCGTCTCCGTGCATGAGCAGCGCCTGTGGCGCGACACGCCGGCCGCGCAGCAAGGCCACGACGCCGCGATTCCGATGGAGATGCAGGCGCTGCGGACGTTCAACAGCAACACCGGCAAGCAGATGAAGCTGACCGACCTGCTGCCCCCAAAGGAGCTCGACGCCATGGCCCGCGCCGCCCGCGAGTTCGCCAAGTCCGGTGGTCCCGGCACGGAGCGGCTGCGCTTCGCCAGCCCGGAGTTCATCGCCGATCAGTTCAACCACAACTGGGTGCTCGTGCGAGACAGTGGCACAGGCCGGCCCAAGCTCATGGTGGGCTTCCACCAGGATCGCGAGCTGGTCGGCGTCCAGGTCCCCACGCCGAGCCGAATGCACTCCTTCTCGTTCGACATTCCCCCAGGCTCCGCGCTGTCCAAGTCACTCCAAATGGAGTGAGCGCACCGAGACTCCAGGTGACCTCAGCCGCTAAGAAGTGACGCCGCTCCCCAGGGGCGTGGCGTCGCCCGCGTTGGCCCGACTTGCTGGCGCCCCAGTTGCACCAAGCCCCTGCGCAAGGGGGCTTCATGCTCGCGCGGGTACGCTCAGGCACGCTGGTGGGGATCGACGCGGTGCTGGTCGAAGTCGAAGTCGACATGGCGTTGGGGCTGCCGTACTTCAACGTCGTCGGCCTGCCGGAAGGGGCGGTGCGCGAGAGCAAGGTGCGCGTCGTCTCCGCGCTGAAGAACGCGGGCTTCACGCTGCCGCAGAAGCGCATCACGGTGAACCTGGCGCCGGCGGACCTGCGCAAGGAAGGCGCGGCCTTCGAGCTGCCGATCGCGCTGGGCGTGTTGGCGGCGTCGGGTTTCCTCGACAGCGGCGCGCTCGAGCCGTTGCTCTTCGGCGGAGAGCTGTCGCTCGACGGGCTGGTCAAGCCGGTGCGCGGCGCGCTGCCGTTGGCGCTGTCGGCCAAGCAGCTCGGCTTCAAGGCGGTGATGGTGCCGCTCGACAACGCGCCGGAGGCCGCGCTCGTAGACGGCGTCGACGTGTACGGCGTGCAGTCCGTCGGCGAGGCCGTCCGGCACCTGTCGGGGGAAGCGCCGCTGACGCCGTACGACCGAACCCGGCCCGTGGACGCCGTGGCCGCCGCGCCGGGCCTGGACATGTCCGACGTACGCGGCCAGCAGGACGTGAAGGACGCGCTGGAGCTGGCGGCGGCTGGGGCCCACAACGCGCTGCTGTGCGGGCCTCCGGGCTCCGGGAAGACCATGCTCGCGCGGCGGCTGCCCGGCATTCTCCCCGCGCTGCGCTTCAGTGAAGCGCTCGAGGTGACCAAGGTCTACTCGGTGCTCGGGCTGCTCGGCGGCGAGCTCAAGCTGGTGGCGGAGCGGCCGTTTCGCGCGCCGCACCACACCATCTCCGATGCGGGGCTGGTGGGCGGGGGGCCGCAGGCGCGCCCGGGCGAGCTGTCCATGGCTCACCGCGGAGTGCTGTTCCTGGACGAGCTGCCCGAGTTCCGCCGCAACGTGCTCGAGGTGCTGCGGCAGCCGCTCGAAGAAGGGTGCGTGCGGCTGGCCCGCGCCAACGTGCACGTGGCCTACCCGTGCCAGGTCATGTTGGTCGCGGCGATGAACCCGTGCCCCTGCGGCTACTACAACGTGGCAAACCGGCCCTGCAGCTGCCCCAAGCGCCGCGTGCTCGATTACCACGCGCGGGTGTCGGGGCCGCTGCTCGATCGCATCGACATTTCGCTCGAGACCCGCGCGGTCGACGTCCAGGCCCTTTCCAAGCTCGACGTGGTGGAGCGCCCTTCGGCCACCTACCGGACCCGCGTGGAGGCCGCCCGCGCGCGGCAGGCGCACCGCTTCAAGGGGCACCCCGGCGTGCTGACCAACGCCGGCATGACGACCCGGCTGGTGCGGCAGTACGTGCGCCCGTCACCCACGGCGATGCGGCTGCTCGAGAGCGCCGTGCGCCGCTTCGGGCTGTCGGCGCGGGCGCACGATCGCATCCTCAAGCTCGCGCTGACGCGGGCGGACCTCGAGGGGCACGAGCGGGTGCAGGACGACGACGTGGCGTTTGCGATCAACCTGCGCCAGCTCGATCGCCGCGACTACCTGGCCGACGCGCGTGACGCGACGAGCCTGGAGCTCAAGCGCGCCGCTACTTGAGCCCGCCCGGGGGCCCGGGAGGACCGAAGGCCGAGAGCGCGAAGAAGCCGCGGATCTTGTCGTTCGTCTCGCGCAGGCGGGCGGACAGCGTGCGCACGAAGGTCCAGAGCACCGTGTAGGCGAGCTCCTTGTCGGTGAACATGACCTGGTCGAGCTTGTCCCGCTCGAGCTCGAGCAGCGTGCAGCCGATGTGCGCCGTCGCGTCGGCGCTGCGGGGCCCGTCTTCGATGAGCGACATCTCGCCGAAGTACTGGCCGGGCTCGAGGATCGCGAGCGCCTCTTCGCCGATGCCGGGCACCTGCTTGGAGATGCGGACCTTGCCGGTGGCGATGATGAACATGGAGCTGGCGACGTCACCCTCGCGGAAGATGTGCGCGTGCGCCGCGAAGCTGACCTGCTTGAGCGTGGCGCCGAGCTTGCGCAGCTGCGCCGAGGTGAGCCCTTCGAAGAGGGCTACTTTCCTGAGCAGGTCCACGTCCATGTGTGCGAGTCGTAGCAAAGCCTTGGCCCAGCTGGCCGCGTTTTCTTGAGGCTCTTGGCGTGGCTCGGGCGTATTGAAGCGCGCATGAGCGCACTGACCACGAACAAGGTGACGATCGTCGGCTCGGGTCCGGCCGGGTACACGGCGGCGATCTACGCGGCGCGAGCGAACCTCTCGCCCGTCGTCTTCGCCGGCGGGCCGTCTCCCCACGACGCGCGGCGGGTGCCCGGCGGCCAGCTGATGATCACCAACGACGTCGAGAACTACCCCGGCTTCCCCGAGTCGGTCACCGGTCCCGAGCTCATGGAGCGGTTCCAGAAGCAGGCCGAGCGCTTCGGGACGAAGATTCACCTCGAGAACGTGGTGGAACTCGATCTGTCCAAGCGGCCCTTCCGCATCAAAGGTGAGTCCCAGGAATGCCTGTCGGAGACGGTGATCATCGCGACCGGCGCGTCGGCGAAGTGGCTGGGCGTGAAGGGGGAGCAGGAGTTCATGAACCGCGGCGTGTCGGCCTGCGCCACCTGCGACGGCTTCTTCTTCAAGAAGCAGGACGTGATCGTCGTCGGCGGCGGCGACACGGCCATGGAAGAAGCCACGTACCTGGCCAACATGTGCAACTCGGTGACGGTCGTGCACCGTCGGGACACGCTGCGGGCGTCGAAGATCATGCAGAAGCGCGCGCTCGAGAACCCCAAGCTGCGCTTCGTGTGGGACTCGGCGATCGAAGAGATCGTCGGCACGCAGAAGGGCGTCACCGGCGCGCTCGTGAAGAACCTGAAGACCGGGCAGGTGCAGAAGGTGGACGCGACCGGGCTCTTCGTGGCGATCGGCCACGTGCCGGCCACCGAGCTGTTCAAGGACAAGCTCAAGCTGCAGGAGAACGGCTACCTCTGGGTGCAGCCGGGGACCGCCAAGACGAGCCAGGCCGGCGTCTTCGCCTGCGGCGACGTGAGCGACTCGTACTACCGGCAGGCGATCACCGCCGCGGGGACTGGCTGCATGGCGGCGATCGAAGCCGAGCGGTGGCTGGCCGAGCAGGGCGCGCACTGACGAAGGGCCGGCGGTTCAAGGCTGCGTGGCGGCCGCACGGACGTGTCGGTGACGGACCTGCGCGGCCCAACACTCGGTGCGCTGTGTTGACCGTCTTGGGCTGAAGTTTGTCATTTTTTCGGCGTCGGGCGGCGGCCTAGGTTTTTTCGGTTCGTCGTTCGTCCACGCGCTTCACCTTCCTCCCGAGGGCTCTTCTCCATGCAGCAGCCACAGCCAGTGACCTCCATGCCCGCCCCGGTGCCCGTCGACATGCTCGGCCGTGGGCACTCGGCGCAGTTCTCGCCCGCCCGGCCGTTCACCGACGAAGAGCACGGGACCTGGGCCGCGATCCTCGCGCTGCACCGGCCGCGCAGGCAGGCGCAGATCGTCTCGATCTTCCCGGACGGCGTGGCGAAGCTGGCCATGGACGGCGAGCGCATTCCGTCGCTGGACGACATCAACGGCCGGCTCGCGGCGCTGACGGGCTGGCGCGGCGTGTACGTGAAGGGCCTGGAAGACGGGAACGCGTTTTACCCGCTGCTGCGCGATCGCTACTTCCCCATCGGCAACTTCGTCCGCGATCGGAAGGACCTCAACTACACGCCGGCGCCCGACATCGTGCACGACCTGTACGGGCACCTGCCGTTCCACGCGGACCGCGCGTACGCGGACTACTGCCAGCGCTACGGAGAGTTCGCCTGCCAGTTCCTGGGCGATCCGGTGCGCCTGCAGCGCCTCGAGCGCTACTTCTGGTTCACGATCGAGTTCGGCTTGGTGAAGACGCCAGCGGGCCGGCGCATCTTCGGGGCGGGCATTGCTTCGAGCGTCGGCGAGTGTGCGTACGCGCTGTCGGACCAGCCCGAGGTGCGGCCGTTCGACGTCGAGGCGATCTGCGCGCGGGACTACCGCGTCGACGAAATGCAGAAGGTGCTGTTCGAGCTGGAGTCTCCCGAGCAGCTCTACCAGTCGTTCTCGAAGCTCAAGGCCTGCGTCCAGGCCTGAAGAAAGGGCCGCTCGCTTCAGCTCTTCGCCGCGGACGGAGGCTCGGTCTTCGCGGCGGCCTCACCCGAGGCCACGGCGGCGCGCCGGTTCTCACGCAGCCGCTCGTTGAAGTACCAGACGAACCACGCCGCCACCGCCAGCGTCACGAGCCACCCGGCGTCGAACCGTGGCTCGGGGCGCGGGGGCTTGGGCCGACGGGGCAGCCAGTCCGGCTTGAGCTGCGAGGCGTCGCTGACCAGCAGCAGCTCGCTGACCGAGAACAGCTTGTCGCCGCCCTCTGCGCTCAGCCGCACGTAGCGGGCCTGCTTGTTGATGCCCAGGTTCTGCCGGCTGCGCATGCCGGCCAGCGCGTCGATCTCCGCGCGCCACAGGCTGAACCAGGTCGTGCCGTCTTCGGAGCCGAGCAGAATGTACGTGTCGTTGTTGTCGACCTGCATGAAGCCCGCGGCGATCGGCTTCGAGCTGCCCAGATCCCACTCCATGATGCCGTCTGCGGCGACCTTGGACGTCCACTCGGTGTTCCACTCGTCACCTTCGTAGGTGAGCTGCCCGTCGGTGATGACGTTGGGCCGTTCGATGCCGCGCACCGGCCGCGGCGTGCCTTGCGCCAGCAGGTTCTTGTTCGCTTCGGTGTTGGGGACCACGCCGTCGCCAGGAGGCGCGGCCGCGGCGGGCGCCAGAGGGGCCTGTGCGAACACCACGAGGACGAGCCAGGACATGGGCCGCTACGTGCCACAGGTGCGCGGCGGTTGGCCACGGTGAACGGCTGCGGGTCAGGCGCCGAGCACGGCTGTGACCGTCACCTCGTCGCGGTCGTGGTACAGCTGCCGCGTCCGCACGCGCTTGAAGCCGGCGGCCTCGAGCACGCTCCGGCAGCGCCACACCACGGGCAGCTTGTCCTTCATGGGCAGCTTCAGGTTCGCCACGACGGTGCGGGCCCAACGCTTGCGGCCCCACTTCGCCAGCAGCTGCGCGACCTCGAGCGGGCGCCAGGCCATGTCGCAGAACAGCCAGTCGACGGGCGAAGGAGGCGCGAAGTCGAACGCGCTGAGCTGGACGTGCTTCACCTTGGGCAGCGCCAGCACGTCAGGGGCGAGGCGGGCCGGGTCCACGCTCCACACCTTGGCGCCGCGCTGCGCGAGCTGCCGCGTCCAGCCGCCCGGGGCCGAGCCGAGATCGACGCAGCTCTCGCCAGGCCCCGGCGCCACGCCCAGCCAGTCGAGCGCCTCGTCGAGCTTCATCGCCGCGCGCGACGGCGCTTCCCCGGGGCGTCGCATGCGGCTGCGCCCTCCGGAAGCCAGTGACAGCGCGTCGCGCGCGCGGACCTGTCCGACGGCCGCGCCCTCGGCGGACACGACGCAGATTTGGCCAAGCCAGGCGCCGCGCTCGACGGCCTGCCACGGCGTGCGGGGATCGTCGGCGCTTTGCGAGGCTCTCCGCTCCCGCAGCTGGTCGTCCCAGTGCTGCGCCAGCGCGCCGAGCCGGTTGCCCGCGTCGGTGTCCGCGACCCAGACCTGCACGTGGCAGCCGGTGGGTGGGAGCAGCGCGGCCGCGGCGTCGACGGTGGCGGCGACCCCGGAAATCGGGAAGCCGGTCCGCGCGAAGGTGGGCGGCGCGGCGGGCGCGCGGGCGGAGGTGATCAGCGCTTCGGCGACGCGCGAAGGCTGCGCCTTGGCCCAGGCGAGCTCTTCGAAGAGCTGGGCGTCGAAACCCGCGCGGCAGGTCCACAGCCAGCCGGTCGGCGGCACCGTCGGCGTGTCGGGCAGGCGCGGGAGCGGGGCGCGCGGTGGGAGGCGTGGGCTCGGCGCCGCGGTCGTCGATGGGGTCGACGGGTCGCGCGGTGGCGGTTTGCCGCGCAGGACACGAGGGCGGCGGCTGGAGCGTTGGCGCGACATGGCTGCGGAGGCGGCGAGGCTTTAGGCGGTCAGGGGGGCAGCAGGAAGTCCTTGATGACGCCCATGTGCTGCATGTTCGTCGCGCCGCTGTCGCTCATGAGGACGGGTGGGATCGCGGAGAGCGGCGTGTAGACCCGCGAGTCGAGCACCAGGCCGTTGGCGAAGCTGGCCGCGCCGATGACCGTGGACACCTGCCGGGCGCGGAGGTCGGTGTCGAAGAGAACGTGATCGTACGGGGAGCTTCGACTGGCGTTGGTGTTGCCGTTGCCGTTGTGGTCGGACGGGTGGGGGCCCGACGTCGTCACGACTTGGGCGAGCGCCGTGAAGCACGACTCGCTGCGAGAGTTCGTGTTGAGGTCGCCGCCGACCACCAGGTAGTCCCCGGCCGGAACGTTCGCATTGATGTACGCGACCAAGTTGACCGCTTCGGTGTTGCGCACCGTCGCGTTCGCCGTGAGCAGGTGCAGGCTGACGGCCCACAGATCGATCGGCCCGGGCACGTCGATTCGCGCCCAGACGAACTCGCGGTTGCTGGCCTGCGTGTCTTCCCAGACACCGGAGGCGATGATCGGCCAGCGGCTGATGACGCCGTTGGGGATCTGCGCGGCGGGCTCCCGCGTGTACGAGAAGCTCGGGCCAAAGGTCGAGTCGACCCAGGCTCGAATCGCGGCAGGGCTGTTGTTGCCGTAGTTGAACTCCTGAATGAGCACGACGTCCGGTTGAGCGCCTTGGAGCAGTCGCGTGCCCGGGCCTTCGTAGGCTTGCTGGAGGCCGCTCGTCAGGTTGGCGGCCATGACACGCACCCGCGTCGACGTTGCGCCGCCGGAGCCCGCGGTGCCGCCGGAGCCCGCCGTTCCGCCCGCGCCCGCCGTTCCGCCCGAGCCTGCTGTTCCGCCCGAGCCCGCCGTTCCGCCTGAACCTGCTGTTCCGCCTGAGCCCGCTGTTCCGCCTGAGCCCGCTGTTCCGCCTGAGCCCGCTGTTCCGCCCGAGCCCGCTGTTCCGCCCGAGCCCGCTGTTCCGCCCGAGCCCGCCGTTCCGCCCGAGCCCGCCGTTCCGCCCGAGCCCGCTGTTCCGCCCGAGCCCGCTGTTCCGCCCGAGCCCGCTGTTCCGCCCGAGCCCGCC
>JALHOS010000349.1 GCA_022842905.1 Myxococcaceae bacterium
GCTCGAGCGCCAGGAGCTCGGCAGACGCCAAGAGCGCGTCGAGCTGGGTCGCGCTGCTGAACGCGGCGACGGCGGCCTCGACGCGCAGCACGTCTTCGAGGCTCAAGCCGGCGTCGAGCCGCGCCGCGCGATCGACCAGCGCGCGATCCACGGCGGACCGCCCGGCGTCGGGGCGAGACGACGGCATCGCCTGGATGTACCGCAGCCACGCAGCGACCAGCTCTGCGTCGACAGGCCGAACGACCGCCGACCCCGCGTCAGGCGCCCGCGCGGGCGCGGCCGGAGCCCCCTGCTCGCGGCTGCAGGCCACGCCAACGACGAGACTCACGACGAGGGATCGGGTGCGCAGAGGGCGCTACTCTAGGGGGGGCCTTTGACGAGCCCAAGCGCGGTCGGCTACGAGCCAGCGCGTGCGACTCTTCCTGGTGCGCCATGGCGACGCGGACGCGGAGGTGCCCGAAGGGCTCGACGACGACGCCCGGCCGCTGACCACCCGAGGTCGGCTGGCGCTGGGGCCGCACTTCGCCGCGCTCAAGCCCCACCTGGGCACGCCCGCGGTCATCTACATGAGCCCGCTGGTCCGCGCCGTCCAGACGGCCACGCTGCTGGCCGACGCGCTGGGCTTCGAAGGCCCGCTGCGCACGCACCGCAGCCTGTTCCCCAACGGGCCGGTCGGCGCGCTGCAGAGCCTGCTCGAGGGCCCGCCGGATCAAACCGTCGTCCTCGTCGGCCACCAGCCGTCCATGGGCGCCAGCGCCGCGCACTTCCTGGGGCTGAACAGCTTCCCCAAGCCGGTGTCCCCGGGCACCGTCATCGGCATCGACCTGCTCGCGACGGAAGCCGGCACGCTCCTGCTCTACGCGGCGGTCGGCCAGCCGATTCAGCAGACCCTGGGCGGGGCGGGCGCTTAGAAGAGCGCTCCATGAGCCCCACCGCTGCCTACGACGCCGCCGTCGCCGCCTTCTTCAAGCGCCTCATCGCCGCGGCAGACCAGGCCGACCCCGACGTGCTCGAGGCCGACAGCACCGGCGACATGATCACCCTCACGGCCGTGCGAACGGGCCAGAAGATCGTCGTCAACACCCAGCGCGCGGTGAGCCAGGTGTGGGTCGCAGGCCAGGGCACCGGCGTGCACTTCGACTTGGGCCCCGACGGCCGCTTCGTCGATGACAAGGGTCAAGGCAAGGAGCTGGCCGCCTGGGTGTCGGCGTGTGTCGAAGCCGTCACGGGCGCGCCGCTCGCGCTGTAGGAGGGTGGCGCGGCGCTTCGGCGTGCTTATGTCACTGGCGACGTGACGAAGGGGGAGGCGCACGGTGCTCAAAGAGATCCTCAAGTACGATCCGTACGACAACTTCTGGAAAGACCACCCGGTCGCCCGCCTGAAGAAGTTGCTCGATCCTCGGTACGTCTGGAGCCGGCTCCGGCTGGTGGCCCACGAGCGAGCCCACCCGGACGAGCCCTGGCTCACCCAGGACTCGATCGCGCGGATCGAGAAGTTCCTGCAGCCGTCCTTCGTGGGCTTCGAGTGGGGCTCCGGCAACGGCACGCGGTGGTTCGCGCGGCGCAGCGCCAAGCTCACGAGCGTGGAGCACCACGCGGCCTGGTACGCGAAGGTGAAGTCGCAGCTCACGAACGAAGGGCTCACCAACGTCGACTACCGGCTCGTCACGGAAGAGACGTACACCACGCCCATCGACGAGGTCGCCGACGGCTCGCTGGACTACGTGCTCGTCGACGCACTCTTCCGCGACGTCACCTTCGACAAGTCCATGCCCAAGGTGCGGCCCGGCGGGTGGATCATCTTCGACAACTGCAACTGGCACCTGCCGTCGAACAGCCCGACGCCCCACTCGCGCAGCCTCGCAGACGGGCCGGCGACGCCGCTGTGGAGCGAGGTCCTCCGAAAGCTCGACGGGTGGACCCGCATCTGGACCACCAACGGCGTGAACGACACGGCGATCTTCATCAAGCCGTAGCGGAGCCTCTAGAGCGCCGAACAGGTTGGCGGACCGAGCGAGATCGCGAGATTGCGAGCAGACCGAGGCGCGACGAGTGAAGCTACTTGCGGTACCTGAGCGAGGAGCAACGACGGGCTGCGACGCAAGGTCGCGATGTCGCGACGGGAGCTAACCTGTTCGGCGCTCTAGCCCAGGGAAATGCGGTCTCGCTTGGGCGGCGCGGGAGCGGACCCGGCGTCGACGCGGTTGCCGCCCTCTTCCTGCGCCTTCTTGAGCGCCAGGGTGGCGTCCTTCACCAGCCCGCCGAAGCTGACCTGGGCCTTGGGCGTCAACTTCGGGTCGTACGCCGCGACGCCGACGGACGCGGTGAGGCCGGGGATCGTGGTGATCTCCCCCAGCTTCTTGGCGGCGCGCTCGGCGACGATCACCGAGCCGGCCCGCGGCGTGTGCGGCAAGAACAGCAAGAAGCGATCGTCCGCGAAGGGCAGCGCCACGTCCACGTCGCGGAGCATGCTGCTGAGCAGCGTCAGGCCCTCTTCCTGCACCCGCGCCTGCACCTTCTCACCGCTCCCGTCCTTCGGGAGCTTGCCCGCCAGCCCGTCGATGCCGACGATCAGCAACGCCACCGGGTACTGGTAACGGCGGCTGCGCTTGACCTCGAGGAGCATGTACTTCTTGAAGAACGTCTCGTCGTGCGCGTTGACGCCCGGACCGGCCGCGGCGACCCGGGCAGGCGGCGGGGGCGGGGCTGCTTTGGCGCGCTCGAGCTTCTCGGTCAGATCCCGGTTCAACCGCTCGAGCTCCGAGACGCGGAGCACGTTCTTGAGCGTCGCCAGCACCACCGTCCGCTTGATGGGGCCGACCAACAAGCCGTCACCCCGGGCCCGGGCGCAGCGCTCGAGCGCGCGCTCTTCCTCGGGGGCGTAGAGCAGGACCACGGCCAGCCCTGGGCAGACGTCCCTCAGCTGCGCGGCCAGCCCTTCGCCGTCGAACGTGGGCGAAACCGAGACGACGGCCAGATCCGGCTTGGCGGCCTTCGCCTGCACCAGGGCTTCGGCGGGCGTCATGCCCACGTTCAGCTCGGCGATGCCGTCCAGGAACTTGCGCAGCGCGGCGGCGACGGGCGCCGTCGGGTCGACGATGAGGATGCGCGGCTTGGCCCCGCTCACACCTCGAGCACTTCCTTTTCCTTCTTCGCGACGACGTCGTCGACCTGGGCGATGCCCGCGTCCGTCTCCTTCTGCGTCTTCTCCTGGGCGCGCTTGTTGTCGTCTTCGGTGATCTTCTTGTCCTTGAGCAGCGTCTTGAGCTTCTCGTTCGCGTCCCGCCGCTCGTTGCGGATCGTCACCTTGTGCTCTTCACCGGTCGACTTGACCTGCTTGGCGATCTCCTTGCGGCGCTGCTCGGTGAGCGGGGGGATCGGCAGGCGAATGATCTCGCCGTCGTTCTGCGGCGTCAGGCCCAGGTTGGCCTCGTAGATCGCCTTCTCGATGTCCTTGAGAATGCCCTTGTCCCACGGCTTGACGGTGATGAGCCGCGCCTCGGGCACGGCGATCGCCGCGCACTGCGAGAGCGGGGTCGGCGTGCCGTAGTAGCTGACGCGGACGCCGTCGAGCATGGCCGCGTTCGCCCGCCCGGTGCGGATCTTGGACAAGGAGTGCCGCAGCGCCTCCACCGCCTTCTTGATCTGCTCGCTCAGGCCCTTCACCACGTCGTCGTGCGCCGCCATGTTCGTCCTCTCTTCGTCGTCGTCCTGCTGGTGCGTGTCGTGCTGCCGCTGTGAAACCGTGACTTCTCGCCGCGCGCGTCAGGCCAGCACGGTGTCGAAGGCGCCGACCAGCGTGCCGATCTCACCCGGCCGCAGGACCGCCCGCTGAATGTTGCCCGGCGCGGTCATGTCGAAGACGACGATCGGCAGCTTGTTGTCCATGCACAAGCTGATCGCCGTGGCGTCCATGACGTTGAGGTTGTTCTTCAGCGCGTCCATGTAGTTGAGCTTGTGGAAGCGCTTGGCCGACGGGTTCTTCTTGGGGTCGGCGTCGTAGACACCGTCGACCTTGGTGGCCTTGAGGATCACCTCGGCGTTGATCTCCATGGCGCGCAGCGACGCGGCGGTGTCCGTCGTGAAGTACGGGTTGCCGGTGCCGGCGGCGAAGAGCACCACCCGCTTCTTCTCGAGGTGCCGCACCGCCCGCCGTCGAATGTACGGCTCGGCGATCTGCTCCATCTTGATCGCCGACATCACCCGCGTCGGCACGCCCTGGTGTTCGATCGCGTCCTGCAGCGCGAGGCTGTTGATGCAGGTCGCCAGCATGCCCATGTAGTCCGCGCTCGCGCGGTCCATGCCGCGGGTGGCGCCCTGCACCCCGCGGAAGATATTGCCGCCGCCGATCACCACGCCGACCTGCACCTGCGCGCGGTGGAGCTCCACCACCTCCGCGGCGATGCGGCTGAGCGTGGCGGGGTTGACGCCGTAGCGGTCGTCTCCCATGAGCGCCTCGCCCGACAGCTTGAGCAAGATCCGCTTGTAGCCGCCCGAAGGGGTCCCGTCGTTCATGGCGAAAGCGGCTTGTACACAGCCGAAAAGCCCCACGCGAGACGTTTCCTCGTAGAAGCCCTTCGTCTTTCCCTTCGAACGCGCCGAGGGCCCGCGCGGCAGCGTGCCGAAGCGGGCCCTCGAACGTGGGACGACCGAAAAGGGAGGCCTTAGGCCTGGCCCAACGTCTTGGCGACCTCGGCGGCGAGATCGTCCTTCTTCTTCTCGATGCCCTCGCCCACCTCGAACCGCGCGACGCGGCCGATCTTGAGCTCGGCGCCGACGGCCTTGCCGGCCTCGGCGATCAGGTCCTTGACCTTCTTCTTGTCGTCCTTGATCGACACCTGATCGACCAGGCACACGTTCTCGTAGAACTTGTTGAGCTTGCCCTCGATGATCATCGGCCAGCGCTCTTCGGGGGGCGGCTTCTTGTTCGGGTTGCGGATCTCACCGGGCGCCGGAGGAGGCGGGTTGCGGATCTCCTCGCGGTAGATCTCCTTCTCCTTGGCGACGGTGTCCGCGGGCACGAACTCCCGGCTGACCCACTTGGGGTTCATGGCCGCGACCTGCATGGCCAGCTCTCGGCCCAGCGCGTCGGCTTCCGGCTTGTCGGACCCGAGCACCTCGACCAGCGTGGCGATCCGGCTGTTCGCGTGGAGGTAGCTGCCCAGCGCCCCGGCGCCGGCCACCTCGAAGCGCTCGAAGCGGCGCACGGAGATGTTCTCGCCGATGGTGGCGACCTTCTCGGTGATGGCTTCCTTGACCTTCTTGCCGTCGGTCCAGGCCTGCTCGAGCAGGTTCTCCACCGAGCTGGGCGCGTGCTTGCCGACGTGCGCGACCATGCCCTTGAGCAGCTTCACGAACTCGTCGTTTCGCGCGACGAAGTCCGTCTCGCTGTTGAGCTCGACCACGACGCCGACCTTGCCGGTCACGTCGATGCCCACCAGGCCTTCGGCGGCCACGCGGGCGCCCTTGGACGCCGCCTTGGAGATGCCCTTCTTCCGGAGCCACTCCTCGGCCTTCGTGAAGTCACCCGCGGACTCCGCGAGCGCCTTCTTGCAGTCCATCATCCCCGCGCCGGTCTTCTCGCGGAGCTCCTTCACCATCTGCGCGCTGATCTCAGCCATTTCGTTCGTCCTCGTTGCTCGGGTGCTCGGGTGCGTGGGCCGGCCCGTCACTCCGCGGCGGCGGGAGCGGGGGCGGCAGGCGCTTCTTCACCGACGGCGGCTTCGGTGGGCGACTCGACCAGGCCGGTGTTGGCCTTCAGCTCGACCACGGGGCCACGGCCCTCACGGCGCGGCGGGCGGCGCTGGCCGTCACCACGACGGTCGTCGCGACCGCCACCACCTTCACGGCGGCTGCGCTCTTCGGCGTCACGCTCGGCGGCGCCAGACGCGCGGTAACGCGCCGCGCCTTCCATGCACGCGTCGGCGAGCTTGCTCGTGAACAGCTTGATCGAGCGGATCGCGTCGTCGTTGCCGGGGATCACGTAGTCGATGCCCTCGGGATCGCAGTTGGTGTCGACCAGGCCCAGCACGGGAATGCCGAGGCGGTTGGCTTCGTGCACCGCGATCTCTTCCTTCTTCGGGTCGATGACGAACACGGCGCCGGGCAGCCGCAGCATTTCCTTGATGCCGCCCAGGTTCTTCTCGAGCTTCTCGCGCTCACGCTCGAGCTGCGCGACTTCCTTCTTCGGCAGCCGCTCGTAGGTCCCGTCTTCCGCCATCTTCTCGATGGTCTTGAGCCGGTCGATGCCCTGCTTGATGGTCTTGAAGTTGGTCAGCGTGCCGCCCAGCCAGCGGTTGGTCACGTAGAACTGCGCCGAGCGCGACGCCTCTTCCCGCACCACGTCCTGCGCCTGCTTCTTGGTGCCGACGAAGAGCACCGAGCCACCGCGCGCCGTCATGTCCGACACGAAGCGCAGCGCCGCCCGAGCCAGCTGCACCGTCTTCTGCAGGTCGATGATGTAGATGCCGTTCCGCGCGCCGAAAATGTACGGCTTCATCTTCGGGTTCCAGCGCTTGGTCTGGTGGCCGAAGTGAACGCCGGCCTCCAGCATTTGCCGCATGGTGATGCCGCCCGCGGGGGCCATCGAAGGTTGGGACTCGGTCGCTGCCTGGGTGTCGCTCATGTCTTCTCGTCGTCGCTTTCGGGTACGTCGTTTGGTTCAAGCCGCCACGCGGGGTGGACTGCAACCGCAAGCGCGCGTTCACCCCCGGCCCCATGCCGAGAGCACCAAACGCGCGACCCCCACGTGTGAGTATTTGGTTCCTGTGCAACCCCGCCCGGCCTCGTGACTGCCGAAACCGTGCGGTGGGCGGGCCTTAACAGACGTGGAAACGGGGGCGCAAGCTTTCGACACCACGGGAAAGTAGGCCGGAAAACCGGCCTGGGAGGCCCTTTAGGCGCCCTGGCGTTCGAAGAGCACCGGCAGGGCGATGCGGGAGGCGCTGGAGCGGGGTCGAAAGACGAAGCTGCGGGCGGCCCGCTGGACGTCGCGGACCAGCGCGCGGCGCAGCGCCTCGACTTCCGGCACGGTCCGCGTCGTGTCCACGAGGACGCCGGCCTTCACCACCTGGCCTCCCGGCGCGACGGTGAGGGTCAGGCTCAACGCTCCGTCCACTTCGAGGCCTGATTCCAGTGACTTACCGACCACCGCGTCGAGGCGGCGGAGCTCTCGGGCGAGCTCGGCCTGCCGGACGGGACCTTCGATGAACGGGCGCGGCTGAACGAACCAGCCGTGGATCACCAAGCGGCCGTCGCGGGGCTCGAGGGAGCCGTCGACGCGGCGCACGCCGTGCGGCAGCCGGGGGTCGAACACCGTGAGCCGGTTGAACTTGGGCTCCACCTCGTCGAGGACCTCGGCTTCCTCGAAGGCGCGCAGGGGGGCTCCGAAGTGGCGCCAGAAGTCGAGGATCGCCGGCTTGAGGATCAACGTCTGGCCGCCGCGGAAGCGCTTGGCCGACGGCGTGAGCGAGAAGACGAAGGCGAAGGGGCCGTGGGGCACGTCGGAGTGCCAGCGCTGCTCGCAGCCGTTGACGTAGCAGGACAGCCACGGCGGCGAGACGTCATGGCAGCCCAGCGTGCGGCGGCCCCACCAGACCAAGGCTTGGTGAAACGCGTCGTACGCGCGCTTGGGGAAGTACGCGTACGCCGGCGTGCGGAGCGCCGTGTACTGCCCCGGCACGTTCCACAGATCCCACACGAAGCGATCGGAAGTGGCGCGGTGCGGGTCGGCGAAGCGCTCTTCGAAGTGCGCGCGCAGCTCGGCGGCCTGCGGCGAGAAGCGGTCGACGACGACGTGCGTGCGGATCGGAGCCATGCGCGAGGGCCGTGGACCACACGGCGCCACCCTCCGCAAGCGCGCTTGAGGGCCTACTGCGAGGCCATGAGCTGGGTGAACGACTGCTTGTTCAGGCTCGAGCGGAACTTGCTCGCGAGCCCGAACGCCGCCTTGGGGTTCGTCAGCTTCGGCGCCGCGGCGCGGGCCAGGTCCAGCTTGTTGAGCTCGCTGTTGAACGAGTCGAGCAGCACCCCGAGCTGGATCGCGGTGAGCGCCGACGACTGGAGCACGCTGCGGCACATGTCGAGCTTGGACAGCTCGCTGCTCGTGCCCTTGAGCGCCTGGGTGAGACCGCCGAAGGCGTCGACGTCGAGCGGCAGCAGCCCGTTGCGCTGCAGGCCACAGCCGGGGTCCACGCCGGTCCCACAGTTCCGCGGGGCCGCGGCGGCTGGCAGCGGCGGCGCGAAGCCCGGCGGCGGCGGGGC
>JALHOS010000350.1 GCA_022842905.1 Myxococcaceae bacterium
GCGGCCGGTGAAGGCTCGACGCCGGTCGGCGGCGCCGCTTCGTCGCCCAGCGCGGTCGCGGCGGTCGGGACTTCTTTGGTGATGGCGGGGGCCTGCGGCAGCGCTTTGGTGACGAGCGTCGGCGCGGCGAGGCCGTCGTCGAGGCCGCCGCCGAACGCGGAGAACACGTCGGGGTCCGGCACGGGCGGTGCCGAGCGCACCGGCTCGCTGGCGACCGGCGCGAGCTCCGGAATCGTGCGCCTGGGCGCCTGCGGCTGTGCGTCGGGCTGCGTCGGTCGGATCTGGGCCAGCTCCGGCAGCGTGCGCCCCGTCGGTTGTGCGGCGCTGGGCTGCGTCGGCCGAACCTGCGCGAGCTCGGGCTGCGTGCGCCCGGTGGGCTGCGCGGAGTTGGGCTGCGCAGAGTTGGGCTGCGCAGAGTTGGGCAGCGCGGCGCTGGGTTGCGTCGGACGAACCTGCGCGAGCTCGGGCTGCGTGCGCCCGGTGGCCGGAGCCTGCGCCGCCTTCGGCGACACGACCGCCTGGGCGGGGAGGGTGGTGTCCTCGGCCCGCGCGAGCTCGGGGACAGTGCGAACCGCCTGGGGCCTCCCGCCCGCCGGCTGGGTCGGCGCTGGACCGCCCACGGGGGCGAGCTCTGGCTGCGTCCTGCCCGAAGGGGCCGCCGCCGGCTGCGGCTGCGCGCCGGCCGAAGCGGGCTTCACGGCGGCGAGCTCAGGCTGCGTGCCCGCGGTGGTGGAGGGTTCCGCGGCGCCCACCGGTGCGTCGACGACGGCTGGCAGCTCGTTGAGCGTGGGCGTGGGGCCGCCGGCCAGCGCGGCCTTGGCTTCAGCGAGCCACTGCTGAATGCGCCCGTCGTTCGGCTGCAGCGCCGCCGCCTTGCGCAAGAACGGCAGCGCCGAGCGGTAGAGCTGCTTTCGAAGCAGGACTTCGCTGATCAGGTTGTACGCGTGCGGGTTGTCCTTCTCGATTCCCGCTGCGAGGTCGAACTGCTGCATGGCCGGGGCGGCCTTGCCGGTCTGCAGCAGCGCCTTGCCCCACAGCACGCGGCCCATGACGGAGTTGGGGTGGTGGGTCAGGCCCTGCGTACAGACGGCGATCGCCCTTTCGTTGTCGCCGTTCGCCAGGTGGGCCCGCGCCAACTCGACGAAGACGGTCGACGCAGGGTCCTGTGCCAGCATGCTTTCGTACTTCTCGACCAGCGGCTTCGACATGGGGTGGGGTCGCACCATATTCGCAGCAGCGTCGGCTGTGGCGAGCTTTGCGCCGCGCGCAGGTGCTCAGCTTGCCCGGTCGCTACGCGTTGCTACGGTCCCCGCCCCACGATGCCCAGCTCAGCCCGCGCCGCGCCCGTCGTCCTGTTGCTCGCCGCGTGCGCGACCGTCAACCGGCCTGATCTGGAGACGCTCAAGCCCACCGCCGAGGCGTTCCACCAGCGCGTGCGCTTCAAGGACTTTCGCGGCGCCTCGGAGCTCATCGTGCCGGAGCGCCGCGACGGCTTCGTCCGCGCGCGAGATTCGGCCAACGACGAGAAGGATCTGTTCTTCACCGACTACGAGCTCGAAGAGGCGAAGGTCTCGCCGGACCTGCGCGAAGCGAGCATCGTCTCCAAGCTGTCGTGGTACCGGCTGCCGTCGACGACGGAGCAGCGCGCGACGCTCACCAGCCGCTTCGCCTGGCGCCAAGGCCGCTGGCTGCTCGAGAGCCAGGAAGCGGGGCCGTTTCCTGAGCTGCTGCCGGCGCCCGACGCCGGCACGCCGCCCAACACCGTCACCAACGCCGACGCCGGCACGTGAGCCGCCGCCGCACCTTCGAAAAAAAATCGCCCGTCGTCTCGGGGCCGGCCGAGGCGACGGGCGTCGGAGGTCCCCCCATGGGACCGCCTTACCGAAGGCAGTACTCAGCAACGTTGGTGCCATGGCACGCGGCCGTGCGCTGGTGAGTCTCTTCAATGAGTTGGGCGGAGCCCGGGCAGGCGCCAGGCCCTCCCAGGGCTGACACGCACGTCAGGGCCTGACGGAAAGCGGAGCACTGGGACTCCAGCGTCGTGGATCAGCGCTTTGACGGTGCTCGACCGTTCGAGCCTTTCGCTCAGCGGTGCCGAAAGCCAGTCGACTCGAGCGGTCGCCCGTCGAGCCAGAGGCCGCGCCCCGACACCACGGAGCCAATGCGGGTGATTCGTCGGCGCAAGTTGGCCGCGATGGCCGCGAGGCGGCGTGCCGAGCGTCGAGGCGCCGTAAACGCGAGCACGTAGTCTTCGCCTCCAGTGAGCGCCCAGTTCAAGGCCTGTGGGCCCGACGTCGCAGCGGCCTTGGCGTGAGTCCCAATGGGGAGGTCTTTCGCCGTCAGCTCGAGCGCGACCCTCGAGGCGGCTGCGAGGTGGCCCAGGTCCTGCGCGAGGCCGTCGGACACGTCGATGCACGCGGTGGCGAGGCCGAGGAGCGCGGGACCCAAGCGCACTTCGGGTGCTGGGCGGCGCTGGCGGTCGCGCGGCCGGGGTTGGGCGAGGCCGGCGGCGGCGTCTCCCAGCGCGCCGGACACGTAGACGTCGTCGCCCGGGCGAGCGCCGTCGCGGCACAGGGGCCGTGCGCTCGACGGGATCTTCCCCAGCGCGGTGATGGTGACGCTGAGCTTGGGCCCGCGGGTGACGTTTCCGCCGACCAGCGTGATGCCCGCCTTCCGCGCGAGGGCGGCCATGCCCCGCGCCACGGCGACGAGCTGCGCGTCTTCGACATCGTCGGGCAGGCTCAGCGCGCAGAGGAACGAGAGCGGGCTGGCTCCCATGGCGGCCACGTCGCTCAAGTTGACGGCCAGGGCCTTGTGCCCCACGTCTTCGAAGCGGAACGTCGCGCGCGTGAAGTGCACGTCCTCGACGAGCGCGTCGGTGGTGACGACCAGGCGGTGGCCCTTGGGCACGTCCAGCACCGCAGCGTCGTCACCTGGCCCAAAGGGCGACGCCGGGACCCCGAAGGGCCGAGTGAAGGCGTCGATGAGGGCGAACTCGTCGCGGCGGTGGGGCGGGACCACGGGCGCGCAGTGTGCCCACAGCCGGCGGTGAGCCCCAAGCTTTGTTCGCGCTGGCGCACGGTTGGCTTTAAGGTCCGCCGGCCCATGCCTCAGGCGATCGGCCGGTTTCAGCTCATCGAGAAGATCGCCGTGGGCGGCATGGGCGAAGTCTGGCTGGCCAAGCCCATGGGGGAAGATCGGCTGGTGGTGGTCAAGCGGCTGCTCGAGCACCTCAAGGACGATCACGATCTCGTCAGCCTGTTCCTCGACGAAGCGCGGATCGCCATTGGGCTGGTGCACCCCAACATCGCGCAGATCTACGAGCTGGGTGAAGACAAGGGCGACTACTTCCTGGTGATGGAGTTCGTCCACGGGCGGCCCTTCAGCGAAGTGCTCAGCACGTCGGTGAAGGAGAAGGACGGCATGCCGGTGGCGCTCATGTGCCGGGTGCTGGCCGACGCCGCGCACGCGCTGGACTTCGCGCACACGGCCAAGGCGCCCAACGGCAGCCCGCTGAACCTGATTCACCGCGACGTCTCGCCGCAGAACGTGCTCATCGCCTACGACGGCTCGGTCAAGCTCATCGACTTCGGCGTCGCCAAGGCGTCGACGAAGGTGAACCGCACGGCCACCGGCATCATTCGCGGCAAGCACGCGTACATGTCGCCGGAGCAGGCGTATGGCAAGCCGCTCGACGCGCGCAGCGACGTGTTCGGCTTGGGAATCGTCCTGTGGGAAGCGCTGTGCAACGAGCGGCTGTTCCGCCGCCGCTCGCCGATCGAGACGCTCAAGGCCGTCGTCGGCGCGCCGATCGAAGCGCCGTCCAAGAAGGACAAGCGGGTGCCCAAGGCGCTCGACGCCATCGTCCTCAAGGCGCTCGCGCGGGAGAAGGACGCGCGCTTCTCCGGCGCTGGGGAGTTCGCGCAGGCGCTCGAGCAGTTCCTGGTGCACAAGCGGCTGCCGGCGTCGACGGCGCACCTGGGCGCGTTCATGGTGGACCTCTTCCCCAAGGACGCCAAGCGCGACTACGCGGACCTGGGCCCCGAGTACGACGTCACCGCGGCGGAGATTCGCCCCATCGACTCACCGTTGCGCGTGCCGAAGCTCCGCGTCATCGAGCGCGCGCCGCTCGAGCGCTTCATTCGCGAGCTGACCCTCGCGCAGCAGACCAGCGGCGTGCTGTTCAACGGGCTGTCGGTGGCGGTGCTGCGCCTGTTGGGGCCGGCGTTCGACCCGCGCGTGCGCCGCGTGGCCGTGGAGCCCAAGCAGTACATCGACGCGCTGACGTACCCGACGGCCGACTTCCTGCGCATGTTGTGGAAGGCGGCGGACTTCGTCGCGGCCAGCACCGACAGCGCCGACGAGGCGTTCGAGCAACTGGGTCAGGTCGGCGCCGCCGCGTGGCTCGAAGGGCCCAGCGCGGAACTGGTCCAGACGATCGCCGGGAGCACGCCCGGGGCCTTCGTCGAGCCGTTCCTCAAGACGCTGGCGCCCATGCTCGTGCCGGGTGAGCGGACCGTGCTCAAGGCCACGCAGAAGAAGGTGACGCTGCGCACGCTCAAGGACGCGGTCCCGCCAGCCTGGCTCGGAGGCCTCATCGCCGGGCTGCTCAAGGGTCTGCACAAGGTGTCCGTGAAGGTGCAGGTCAGCGTCGACGGCGACGCGGCCGAGGTCCGGCTGGCCTGGTGACGCTCACTCCTCGTCGACGGTGCCGCGCTCCTGCTGCACGACGACGCGGTACTCGGTCTTCGTGGCGCCGTTCACCACCGTCAACGTCGCGGAGC
Organism: Myxococcaceae bacterium; assembly: GCA_022842905.1. Classification (GTDB taxonomy): domain Bacteria; phylum Myxococcota; class Myxococcia; order Myxococcales; family Myxococcaceae; genus JALHOS01. The sequence goes on from JALHOS010000350.1 coordinate 4,785, forward strand.
CGGCGCGCTTGCCCGTCAGGCGAATGAGCCCTTCGCCCATGCCGTGGAGCTCCACCACGTCCGTTCGGGACACGGTCGTGGTCGCCCAACGGCTGACCTCGATGAGCTTCTCCGTCTCGGGCCACAGCTTGATGACCTGTGTCTGCGCCTGCGCCGAGCCCTTCGTCTTCGGGCCCGCCGCCGCCACCGAACCACTCAGAATCACGACCCCAACCACCCACGCCGCCGCCGCCGCTCGCCGTCCCATGCTGTGTCCTCGATTCCTCAGGTTTCGAGAACAGTTGTCGGGCGGAGCATCGGTCAAGTTGCGGATGGCGCCGGGCTGAAGCCCTGTGCGTTCTGCGCGAGCACGAGCTGGCCGCAGGCGGCGGCGATCTCCCGGCCGCGGGGCCAGCGCACCAGGCAGAGCTGCCCTTGGCGCACGACGCGGTCGTGGAACGCGTTGATGCGCTCGGTGGGCGGCGTCCGCAGCCCGGTGCCGGGGTACGGGTTGTAGGGGATGAGGTTGATGCGCGCCGGGAGGTCCTTGAAGAACGTCACCAGCCGGTCGGCGTCGGCGTCGGTGTCGTTGACGCCTTCGAAGAGCACGTACTCGACGAAGGTGTCGCGGCGCGGCCAGCGAGCGGCGGCCTCGCGCAGCACGTCGAGCAGCGAGCCAATGTTCCAGGTGCGGTTGTGCGGCATGAGGCGATCGCGCACCTCGTCGGTGGTGGCGTTGAGCGACAGCGCGAGGCTGGCCTTCGACTCGGCGAGGAAGCGGCGCATGCCGGGCACCACGCCCGACGTCGACACCGTCACGCTCTCCGCGCGCAGCTGGGGGGTGGGGCCTTGGGTGAGCACCTGCACGGCGCGCAGCACCTCGTCCAGGTTGTCCATGGGCTCGCCCATGCCCATGAAGACGACGTTGCGGACGGGGAAGTCGGCGGGGCTCTCGGCGCGGGCCAGGTGCACCTGCGCGACGATCTGCTCGGCGGTCAGCGACTTGGCGTAGCCGAGCTCTTTCGTCGCGCAGAAGGCGCAGCGGCGCGTGCAGCCGACCTGGCTCGACACGCACACGGTGCTGCGGCCCTTCGCGGGAATGCGCACCGCTTCGACTTCACCGCCGGCGACGCCCAGCGCGTACTTGAGCGTGCCGTCCGGGCTCTGCTGCCGGCTGCGCACGGCCAGGGGCGTCAGCCCGTGCGTGCGGGCAAAGGGGCGCCAGACGCGGTGGCTCACGCCGGGGACCGTGTCGGGGAGCTCCGCGCGGTCCCACGGCTGCGCCCAGAGCCACTTGAGCAGCTCGATCGCGCGCGTTCGCGAGCCCAGCTCGGCCGAAAGCTCGTCAACCGTCAGGCCCAGCAGTCCGCGCGCCATGGCCGGCGGGCCTTAGTACAGGCGCGTGAGGGAAGGCGAGGTGCGGCCGCTGGTGAGGACTGGGCGAGCGGCCGACGAGTGCGGTGTTGGTGAGCGCGTGGCGTCTCGTGGGCTTGCGCGGCGGAAATGGTGTGCGCCCTGGCGTGTGGTGGCGGCTCGGTCGCGGTCGAGAGGTTTGCGGTTCGCCTCACGGCCCGACGACTGTGCAGTGCGACGATCAACGGGGGCGCCGCGAGGTGTGCACCTTCGGAGGGTGCAGTGCGCTCGACCCGCCCCGTCGGCGTTCACGGCCGCCGGTAGCGCAGCCGCAGCTCGACCACGTCGGTGACCACGACGCCGAACCCCGTCCCGTTCCCACCCGCGGGCGTCAGGGCCACGGTGACGTCCGGGCGCGCGGCGCTCCCCAGGCCGGACAAGAAGCCCGCCGGTGGCTTCCACGTCATCGGAGCCAGGGAGATTGCGCCAGCGTCCGCCCCGGCGACGGGCTGGAAGTACCCCCGCCGGTAGAACGACAGCTCGATGCCGTCCTGGCCCGCGCCGTCGGTGCCGCCCGCGCGGACGAAGAGCTCCAGCTCGGACACGCTGGCGCCGGGCTCCAGCCCCGCCTGGGTGACGTCGAACCGCGTCACGTGGCCGGGCCGCGCGTCGGGGTCGGCGTGGTACTCCCAGGTGTCCCCTTCCAGCCCGTCACCGCCCAGCAGCACCGAGCGCCCGCGTGCCACGTCGAACGCCATGACGGCGTTGGCGCGCGGGGAAGGCCTCGCGTCATTCGGCGTCGTGTCGCGCCAGGTGACGCCGTCGAATTCGAAGACGGTGTCCGTGACGGTGCTGACGGCGTCTCGCCCGCCGAAGAGCACCACCTTGCCGCGCCGCGCGTCGTAGGCCGCGGTGGCGTCCCAGCGGTTGGGCGGCGACACCGTCGGGCTGAGCCGCCGCCACTGGCCGTCCCACGCCCACGTGTCAGTCTTGGAGCGGTAGCCGCCGAACAGCAGCACCTGCCCGCGGCCTTCGTCCAACACCATGGTCGCGCCGCGGCGCGCGTCAGGGCCGCCGTCCACCGCGGCCCAGCCCGCGCTCGTCAGCAGCCAGCTGTCCGCCAGGCTGACCGCGTTGCTCACCGCGCCGCCGAAGAGGAGCACACCGCCGTCTGCCGTCGCGGACAGCATGTGCGAGAAGCGCGCGGGCGGGCTCACGGTCGACGTGACGGCCTGCCAGCCCGCCGCAGGGCTCCACCACCACGTGTCGTTCAAGAAGAGGGTGGACGTCGCGTAGCCCCCGAAGACGACGACCCCGCCGCGGGCCACGTCCCCCGTCGCCGCGCCGTACAGCCGGCGCCCACCAGGGAGGACGCCGCCGTCGTCGCTCCACTGGCGGTCTCTCCACAGCCAGGCGTCGTCCGCCGCGCGGCCGCTGGAGTCGAGGCCGCCGGTCAGCAGGAGGTCCCCCGTCCGCGGGTCCGACGCCATCACCGCGCCGTTTCGTGAGCCGGGCGACTCCAGCCGCGGCTGCGTCGAGCGCCAGCCGCCGTCGACCCACCGGTGCACCAGCGACTCCTCGTTGGAGCCCCACGTCGCGAAGACGGCGTCCTCGTGGACGTCGTACGCCACCGCGCGCGTGGCCGCCGTGTTGAGCGCCGTCGAATTCGAAACCAGGCCCCAGCCGCCGTCGCGCCACTGCCAGAGATCGCGCAGCGCGTTGCCCCCGAACAGCACCACGCCGCGCGTGGGCGACGTCAGCAGCGTGGGCGCGGCGCGCGCGCCCGGGGTGCTGCTGGGGGTGACGTCGCGCCAGCCGACGCCGTCGTATTCCCACGTGTCGCCCAAGAGGGGCGTGGCGGACGACGTGCCGGCGCGCCCACCGGTCAGCACCACTCGCCCGGTCAACCCGTCGGCAGCGAAGCCAGGCAGGTAGCGCCCCGGGGGCAGCGCGCCGGCGACGGCCAGCGGCGTCCAGTCTTCTCCGTCCCACGCCCACAAGTCGTTCCGCACGCCCGCGTCCTCGGTGTCGGTGCGCACCGACGACCCGCCGAAGAGCAGC
>JALHOS010000351.1 GCA_022842905.1 Myxococcaceae bacterium
CCCCGACGCCGCCTCGCAGCTCGCGCAGACGCTCCGCGCCCGACGGCTCCTGGAGCTGCGCCGCGCTGCGGGGTTGGTGCTGGTCGAGCTGACGTCTTCGGAAGAGGACCCGGCGCGCACGGCGGAGCTGCTCACCCGCGCGCTGGGGATCCGCCACACGCCGGTCGACGCGCCGCGCGCCTGGCTGGAGCTCGAGCGGCCAGAAGTGAGCGCGGCAGCCGTGCTGTCCGCCTTGCTCGGCGCGGCGGCGTGGGACGGCGCTACGAAGGCGCTGGGACCGGCCTGGTGGACGAGCGCGGACGCGACCCGCCGCGTGCCGGTCCTGCTCGAAGCCCAGTTCGACGCGCCGTCGGCGGCCATGCTGCTGGCCCGCCAGCTCGAGTGACGTCCGCGCCGCCTGCGCCCAAGGCCGCGCCTTGGTATGGCGCGAAGCCCATGAACCCCGTGCGCATCGGTGTCGTCACGCTGTCGGACCGCGCCAGCCAAGGCCTGTATGACGATCTGTCGGGCCAGGCGATCGCCCGAACGCTGACCGAGTGGCTGTCGACACCGTGGGAGCAGGTGTACCGACTGATTCCCGACGATCGCCCCACCATCGAGCGGACGCTGATCGACCTGGTCGACGCCGAGCGCTGCGCGTGGATCGTCACCACCGGAGGCACCGGCCCCGCCCCGCGCGACGTCACCCCCGAAGCCACCGAGGCGGTCTGCACGAAGCTGTTGCCGGGCTTCGGCGAGCTCATGCGCGCGGTCTCGCTGCGCAGCGTGCCGACCGCGATCCTCTCGCGGCAGACGGCCGGCATTCGCGGCAGCAGCCTCATCGTCAACTTGCCGGGCAAGCCGACGGCGATCCGCGAGTGCCTGACGGCCGTGTTCCCCGCGGTGCCGTACTGCCTGGATCTCATCGGCGCGCCGTTCCTCGAAGCGACGCCGGCGGCGCCCACGCCCTTCCGCCCCAAGGGCACGCCGGTCAAGGCGAGCCCCGGCTGAACGAGCAACACCTCAGAGCTGCTTCATCAGCTCCGTCTTCTTGGCGTTGTAGTCGTCTTCGGTGATGAGGCCGGCGCCCTTGAGCTCGTTGAGCTCCTTGAGCCGGTCCAGCACGCTCCGCCCCGCGGCAGGAGCGGCCGCAGCAGCCGGCGCCGCCGCCGGAGCGCCGGGCGCCGCGCCGTGCGGCTGCTGGTTCATGAACATCTGCGCCATGCCGAAGCCCATGCCCATGCCCATGCCGCCCAGCGCGTTGCCCGCGCCGCCGCCACCGTCGCCGCCGCCCTTGGCCATGCCTTCAGCCGCGCCCAACATGGCCTGGCCCTGGGCGTACTGGTTGAAGCCGCCGGCCAGCCGCGAGTACGCGACGTCCTTCGAGAGCTTCTTCAGCGTGGCCTCGTCCTCGGGCTTGATGCTGATGGTGAAGTTGCCGAAGCGGACGATCTTCACGCCGTAGCTGCCGGTGTGCACTTCGGTGCCGGCCATGACTTCCTGCTCGATCTCCTCGGTGTACGCGCCGCTGGTGACGTCGAGCAGCGGCCAGCGCTTCTTGACGAGCAGTTCGGCGATGCGGTCGCGCGTCACCTTCAGCACCTGGCTCTTGAACCAGCCGACGAAGTCGTCGTTGCCGGTGCGGCCCATGCCGGTCAGCCCGAGGATCAGCTTCTCGGGGTCGACCACCTTCAGCGAGAAGTCGCCGTAGACCATGGTGCCGATGCCGAGGCCCGTCTCAGGGTCGCGCACGTCGCCAATGGGCCCGCCGAACTTCACCTGCGCGAACTCCCGCAGGGACACGAAGTACAGCTCGGCGACGAAGAGGTTCCCGCCGGTGGCCTTCTCGAGCAGCGACGAGAGGAAGGGGACGTTGTTGGTGTCGAGGTTGTGCCGGCCGGCGCCCAGCTTGCCGACGATGACCCCGTCCTTCGCGAACAGGCAGATCTCGTCGGCGCCGACGGTCAGCTGCGTCATCGTCCGAACGTTTCGCTCGGGGTACTTGTAGATGATGTGGTCCTTGGCCTCGTCAGCGCGGGCGATGAAGTTGCGCTGCGCTTCCTTGGCTACGGCACCGGCTGCGTTCTTCAGCGAGTCGAAGATCCCCATGGGCGTCGTTCCTTCGTGCAGGTGAGAAAAGGCGCGTGGACCATAAGCGCCCACCTGGGTGATGTCACTGGCAGGTGGTGGACGAACGGGCTGGGGTTCGATTGCGTCAGCCGGCCGCTCGCCTTCCAGCGTTCAACACGACCCGCGCCCTACCCCCAGCGCGCCATCAACCGTTCGCGGTCGAACAGCCGCCGCGCCGCCACCAGAATCGCCACGTCGAGCACCAGCACCACCGCGCCGATGATCGCGTAGTACCCGGTCCCCGCCTTGAGCCAGCCGGCGAACTGCCCAGCGGTCATGCCCACCAGCGGCAGCACCAACAGCCCCGACAGCTGCTGCGCCAGCCGCGCGTCGCCGACCCGCGCGCTGATCAGCACCGCCACGCCGTTGCCGAAGAACGCAAAGAGCGGCGCGATCACGAAGACGCCGAACAGCCACATGCCGTTGGGCAGCACCAGCGCGCCGAGCGCCCGGTACGACGCGAGGTCGACCCCGACGCACAACAGCGCGAACGCAGCGACGCAGATGACGAACGCCGGCACCAGCGACGCCAGGCTCTTCCCCAGGATCAGCTCGAGCGAGGTGATCGGCGACGCCAGCAGCGGCTCGAGCGTGCGCTTCTCCTTCTCTCCCGCCACCGAGTGCGACGAGATGAGGATCGGCACGAACACCGGCATCACCAGGTAGATGCTGAACCAGTCCAGCAGCACCTTCTCCACCATGAAGCGCAGGGCCTGCTCCGACGGCAGGTTCGGCTCGTAGAAGTGCGCCATGATCTTCAGGTCCGTGGCGTCCGGCCGCGTCACGTACGCGGCGACCACGGCGATCGGCACCACGACGATGGTGGCCGGCAGCGCGAACATGGACCCGAGCAGGCCCTTGTTCTTGAGCAGATCGAGCGTGTCCTTGCGGAACACCGCCAGCGCGCGGCGAGCCGAGAAGATCATGGGCGCCCTCCCCCGTCGGCCGCCTCTTCGCGCACCAGCTCCAGGTACGCCTCTTCCAACGGCCTGGCCACGCGCGTCGCCGAGTGCACCCGCGCACCCGCCGCCACCAGCGCGGCGATGACGTCCGGCGCGTGCGCTTCGTCGGCGAAGCTCACCTTGAGCCGCGGCCCCTCCCCCTGCACCGACGGCCCGAACGGCAGCGCGCGCAGCGCCGGCGCAAACGTCAGCGCCTCACCTTCGACCAGCACGTCGAGCGCGAGGCCTTCCTTCTTCAGGTCCTTGAGGCTCGACACCGCGCGCAGCCGGTTCTTGATGACCGCCACCCGCGTGCACAGGCGCTCGACCTCCGGCAGGTTGTGCGAGCAGAGCACCAGCGTGCGGCCTTCGGCGGCCAGCTCGGCGATCGCGTCGCGCACCGTCCGGGCCGACAGCGGATCGAGCCCGCTCGTCGGCTCGTCCAAGAACACCACCTGCGGCGAGTGGAGCAGCGCGCGGACGATCGCCAGCTTCTGCCGCATGCCCTTGCTGAACCCACCAACGGGCTCGTCTTCCCGCCCGGCCAGCTCGAAGCGCGTCAGGTAGCGCTGCGCCAGCGCCCAGGCCTTCACCTCGTCGACCTCGTAGAGCCGCGCGAAGAACAGCAGGTTCTCCTTGGCCGACAGCCTGTCGTAGAGCCCTGGCTGCTCGGTGAGCAGGCCCACCTGCGAGCGCAGCGCGCTGCCTTCGTCCACCAACGGCAGCGCCTGCCCGCAAACCACCGCCCGGCCGGTCGACGGCGCGAGCAGCCCGGTCAACATGCGCACGGTCGTCGTCTTGCCCGCGCCGTTGGGCCCGAGCAGGCCGAAGACTTCACCTTCGGCCACCTCGAAGGACAGCCCTTCCACCGCGACCCGCTCGCCGAAGCGCTTGCCCAAGCCTTCGACGACGATGCGGGCCAAGGCTCACTCGATCGTCACGAGGACGAACTTGTTGTTCAGGTCCTTGTCGATGAGCGTGACGTTCTTGCCCACCTGGCTGGCCACGCCCTTCAAGATGCCCAGGCGCGCGTGCTCCACCAGGCTCCACTTTCGTCCGGGCAGCTGCGCGTAGTTCGCCATGCCGACGTTGGCGTTGTCCTTGATCTGCTTGACCTCGTTGCGCGAGTAGAACGTCTCTCCGCGCCAGTTCATGAGGAACGCGGCGATCGGCTCGCCCGGCCGGCGCTGCGAGAAGTAGCGCCAGAACTGATCGCGCTGGGTCCAGTGGTGCGACAGGTCCACCCAGTGGAACCAGTTGAACCAGATCGCCCAGGTCAGCCCGCCCGCCAGCACCGTGCCGAACACCGCGGCCTTGTTGCGCGAGAGCAGGAAGATCGTCGCGGCGCCTCCGAACAGCGCGAAGGCCATGCCCATGAGGCTCTTCACGGTGACCGTCGCGCCTTGCCAGGCCGGCTGCTCGGTGAGGAATGCGGGGTACGGGCGGTCGTAGTTGTAGACGAACAGGTCGGTGAAGTTCTTCGGCGTGCCGGACAGATCTTTGCCGACGAGGAAGAGGATCGGCAAGCCGAGCAGCAGCACCACCGAGTGCGCTTCGATGCCCTCGCGCCACACCCGGTCGATGAACAGGCCCATGAGCACCGCGAGCGGAGGGAGCATGGGGAAGACGTAGTGGTGGAACTTCGTGGCCGACGCGCCGATGAGGCCCCACGTCACCGCGAACCAGAGCACCGCCACCACGCCGACGCCGTCCGCCCCCTCGCCGCTGCGCAGCTTGAGCTTGGACACCGCCGCGAAGGCGCCGGGGATCAGCACCACCCACGGGTACATGGCGTAGCCGCCCTGCTCGATGAAGTAGGTGAAGTTCCCGCCCGGCGTGGTCGTGTGCACGCCCGCGCCCAGGCGCGCGAAGTGGTCGTGCACGATGAAGCGGAACCAGAAGAGCTTGGACTCGTCGTCCACCCGCCAGAACGTGAACATCTCGTAGTACCAGGGCAGCGCGACGGCGAGGAACACGAGGATCCCCGTGCCCAGCTTCATCTCGTACGCCGTGCGGATGATGGCGGGCGGCGTGTCGGTCAGCCGCTTGCTGACGCGGCCGAACATGACCGTCGCGGCGATCCAGAACGCGAGGGAGCCCCACATGACGCCCAGCCAGCCCGCGGCGGAGAGCGGCGGCGGCTTGGTCTGATCGAGCTGCGGCGCCATGAACATGGTGTCCGCCTGCTGGCCGAGCGTGCTGGCGATCACCGCGGCGATGAGGCCCACGCCGACGCCCATGGCCAGCGGGACCGCGCCCTTCGTCGTCAGCCACATCACCGTCTCGGACAGGTCCTTCGCCGAGGTGATCGTCAGCGCGACGAGCGCGAAGAAGATGACCATCGGGATCCCGAAGCCGAGCAGGCCCTTGGCGACGGTGGCGATGCCGAAGAAGACGTAGCTCGCGTACCACCACTCCGCGCGGTGCGGAGACTGCCGGTCGTACAGCGCGACGAGCGCGCAGCTGATGCCGCTGATGGTGGCCGCGACGATCGGCGTGTCCGTCACCGCCTGCCGCGAGATGAGGAAGTACAGCGGCATGGTGCACAGCACGAAGGCCGTCGCCAGCGCCGCGCGGGGATTCACCAGCCGGGCCATGGCGTAGGACAACAGGCCCACCGCCATGATCGAGAAGCTCGTGAAGGGCATGCGAAACGCCCACTCGGTGAAGAGCGGCAGGGCGCCGTCCCCCGCCGGAATGTCGGCGAGCTTCCAGGGCACCTTCGACACCAGACCCCACACGCCGAGCAGCGCGAACAGCAGCGCCGGCACGCCAGCGAGCGCAGCGAAGAACTCGAACTTGGGCTCTTCACCCTTGCGCGAGCGGGAAAACGCGTACGCGCCCAGCCCGCCGAAGAGTGCCGCCAACACGAGCGCCGTCAGGGCCCCGCCACGCGCCGCCTGCATGCCCAGCGCCATCATCCACATGGTGAAGGCGGGCTTGGAGAAGAACCACGCGTTCTCCCAGTACGGGTGCACGTAGTCGTTCCGCTGGATCATCTCGCGGGCGACCTCGCCGTAGTGCGTTTCCCATGGGTCCCACAGGCCGACGGCGCCGAGGTACGGCACGAACACCGTCGTCGCCAGCAGCACGCTGACCAAGGTGACGCGGAACTCCGCCGGCCAGGCCTTCACGCGCGCCAGGAAGCCCAGGTTGAGCAGCTCCTTGGGCAGGACTTGGGACAGGAACGACGAGTCGTCGAAAGAAGGCGCAGCGGAGTCGGTGGCCATGAGCGCGCGGGGCTTAGTACAGGGCCGGGACGGTTTTCGAGTCAGATCGCCGCGTTGAATCAGCGGTGAGCACCCGCCGAGCCGCCGACCTTCCTGCTAGGTTGACCGACCTCATGTCCTCTTCCCCCCGAGTCATCGACGTAGTGGCGGTCCTGTCTGGAAAGCGCACGGTCGGGCAAGTCGCCCGCGAACATGGCGTCAGCGAAGCCGAGGTGGAGGCCTGGCGCGCGCTGTACGTCGGCGGCCTCGAGCACGCGGCGGCTGGCGCGTCACGGCTGCGTGGCCCGGTTCGACGCGTGGCGCTCGTCGCCAGCGCGTCCCTCGCGGCGGTGCTCGCGTCTGGCTTTGCGTTCGCTCAGACGACCACCTGCAGCCAGACGCTCACGATGCCGCTGGTCACCTTGTGCGCCGATCAGCCGGCCCGCGCCAGCGACGTCAACGGCAACTTCGCCCAGATCGTCAGCTGGGTGAACCAGAAGGTCGGCACCGTCGGCTCGGCGAACGTCGCCATCACCGGCACGCTCAACGTCACCGGGACGACGACGCTCGGCGCGACGACCACCGGCGCGCTGACGTCGGGAGCCCAGACCGTGAACGGCACGGTGACCACAACGGGGCGCATCATGTCGCCGTCATGGTCCCCGCCGTACGCGGCCTGGGACAGCCACCCGCAGGGTGCCGGCGGCTCGGCGATCGTCAATGACAACGGCACCTACAAGGCGCTGATGGTCGTCGGCAACAACTCGGGCAACGGCAGCACCCGCGTCGTGCAGCTCTACGACAACGTGCTCATCAACGGGCGGCTGACCTTCGCAGGGAACACGCGCACCCACGCGTCCACGATCGAGCCGAGCCACGCGACGAGCTGGGGCAGCTGGAGCAGCATGAGCTTCTGCCCCGCCAACACGTACCTGTGCGGGCTGGCGGCGCTCACCGAAGGCAACCAGGGCGGTGGCGACGACACGGCCATGAACGCGGTGCAGGGCGCCTGCTGCACCATGGGTCAGTGAGCTTACGTGTGAGGGAGTAATGGAGCGTCTGCAGCAGCTGGTCGAAGACGGCGTCATCGACGAAGTGTTCCACCGCCTGAAGTCGGGGAAAGAGGCCGACGTCTGGCTCGTCAGCCACCGCGACGTCCCAGTGGCGGCCAAGGTCTACAAGGAGCGCGAGTTCCGCAGCTTCAAGAACGACGCGGGGTACAAAGAAGGCCGCTCGGTTCGGAACTCGCGCACGCAGCGGGCCATGGACAAGGGCTCCGCGTTCGGGCGCAAGGCCAGCGAAGACGCCTGGAAGTCGACCGAAGCCGACGCCATGGGCCGGCTGTACGCGGCCGGGGTGCGCGTGCCCAAGCCCGTGCTCTTCTACGAGGGCGTGCTGCTCATGGAGGTCATCGCCGACGCCGAAGGGCTCATGGCGCCGCGGCTGGCCGAAGTGGAGATCCCCAAGGATGAGGCGGCGGCGCTGTACCGGCACCTCCGCGGCGAGGTGATCCGCATGCTGAGCCTGGACCTCATCCACGGCGACCTGTCGGAGTTCAACATCCTCATGGGCGTGCAGGGGCCGGTGATCATCGACTGCCCGCAGGTGGTGACGGCGGCGAAGAACTCCCAGTCGGAGTTCTACTTTCGGCGCGACCTGGGGAACGTGCTGCGCTTCTTCACGGCGATCGACCCGGCGCTGGCCGTTCACCAGTCCGACGCCGACGAGATCTGGCGGGCGTACGTGCGGCGCGATCTGTCGCCCGGCTTCGTGCCGTCGGGTCGTCGCCCGCAGCAGCACCCGCAGCACGCGCAGCATGCCCAGGGCCCCCGCGGGCAGCCGTCGGCGCCGGGGTCTGGGCGGCGTCGTCGTGGGCGCGGACCCCG
>JALHOS010000352.1 GCA_022842905.1 Myxococcaceae bacterium
CCGCACCGGGCGGCTGCTCGGGCTCCGACAGCGGCGCCATCGCGACTTCGCGCAAGATCGCGCGCGGCCCCTTGGGGACGATGGCGTCGGCCGGCGCTTCGGTCGGCAGCCCGTCGCCCCGCTCGGCCATCCCCGCGAGCAGCTCTTCGGGCATCTCGCTCGGGAACATCCAGAACTCGCGCGTGACGTGGCTGGCGACCGCGTAGATCGCGCTCCACGGCACGGCCACCTTGAAGCGAGAGCCGCCGAAGGACAGCGTCTCGCGCACGCCCCAGTCGTTGACCGACAGGTCCGCAGGGTCGAACCGGTAGGACACGTTGAGCACGAGGTGGTGGTCGTCGTGGAACTGCTTGGGCACCAGCACGCCGGGCCGGCGCGCGTCGAGGTGGATCTGGCTGACGCCGTGCTCCAGCGCGGACTCCAGCCGGCCCTTCTTCTCGTCGGTCTTCTTGTCCACGCCGCCGCGTCGCTTGCTCGCCATGATCGTCACCGCTTGGGCCACAGGGCCCGGTCCATCTCGCGTTTGCTCTCTTTCGCCTTGATGCTGTGGCGACGATCCACGCTCTGCTTGCCGCGGCCCAGGCCCAGCTTCACCTTCGCCCGGCCGTTCTTGAAGTACAGGCTCAACGGGATGATCGAATAACCCCGCTCGCGCACCTTCGCCGCCCACTTGTCGATCTCGTTCCGGTGTAGCAGCAGCTTGCGCGGGCGCGTCGGCAAGTGCGCGAAAGCGCTCGCCGGCTTGTACGCGCCGATGTGGGCGTTGAGCAGCACGAGGTCGACGCCCTGGGGCACCGCGTAGGCGTCGGACAGGCTGGCTTCCCCCGCGCGCAGCGCCTTGACCTCGCTGCCGACGAGCACCAGGCCCGCCTCGACGGTGTCGTCGAACTCGTAGTCGAAGCGCGCGCGCCGGTGCTCGCAGACCAGCCGCTCCCCCGTGTCCTTCGCCGCCGCCATGCGCTCAGCCGACCCGCACGTTGTCGATGAGGCGGGTCTTCCCCAAGAAGCCGGCGACGAAGAGCCGCGCGCGCTGGCCCGCGACGATCTGCACCAGGGGCTCGAGCGTCGCCTCGTCTCGCAGCTCGACGTAGTCCTCGCGAATGGCGGCAGCCCGCAGCTGCGCGCGGACGAGCTCGAGCAACGACTCGGCCCGCGTCGTCCCGCTCACGAAGGCCGCCTGCGCCGCGAACAGCCCCCGGGAGATCGCCACCGCCCGCTGCCGCTCGTCCGCCGACAGGTAGCTGTTGCGCGAGCTCTTGGCCAGGCCGTCTGCTTCACGCACCGTCGGCATGCCGACGACGTCGACGCCCAGGTCCAGGTCCTTGGCGAGCGCGCGAATGACACACAGCTGCTGGAAGTCCTTCTCGCCAAACAGCGCTACCTCGGGCCGGAAGAGCGTGAAGAGCTTGGTGACGACGGTGGCCACGCCGCGGAAGTGGCCGGGGCGGCGATCGCCGCAGAGCCCCTGCGAGGCCTTCTCGACGTTGACGTACGTCTGGAAGCCCGGCGGGTAGACGGCATGCGCGTCGGGCAGGAACGCCACGCTCACGCCCGCCGCCTCACACTTGGCCAGATCGCCGTCGCGATCCTTCGGGTAGGTCGACAGATCTTCCTTGGGCCCGAACTGCGTCGGGTTCACGAAGATGCTGGCCGCGACCACGTCGGCCCGGCGCACGCCTTCGCGCATGAGCGAGGTGTGCCCGTCGTGGAGGAAGCCCATGGTGGGCACCAGCGCCAGCGACTGGCCAGCGCGGAGCCTCCCGCGCGTGTACTCGTGGAGCTCGGCCGTGCTGGAGATGACTCGAATCGGCATGGCGCGAGCGGAAGACCTCTAGACCGGCACGCCGTAGACGCCGGAGCGGTCTTCCCGTTCCTTCGGCTCGATGTCCGGGTTCGACGCGACCAGCCGCATCGTCGCCGAGCGGAAGCTGTGGTCTTCGTCGGGGAAGGTGCCTTCGCGCACCTCGCCGAAGAAGCCCTTCGCCGCGCCGAGCACCTGGTCGTACAGCGACGCGTAGCGCTTGACGAACTTGGGCTTGAAGTGCGGGTTGAGGCCCAAAAGGTCGTAACAGACGAGCACCTGACCGTCGCAGTGCTTGCCCGCGCCGATGCCGATGGTGGGGATCGTCAGGCGCTGGGTGATCTGCTTGCCCAGCTCCAGGGGCACGCCTTCGAGCACCAGCGCGTAGCAGCCGGCCTGCTCCAGGGCGACCGCGTCTTCGAGCAGCTTCGCCGCCTGCTGCTCGTCGCGGCCCTGCACGACATAGCCGCCCATCTTGTGCACCGACTGCGGCGTCAGCCCGATGTGGCCCATGACGGGGATCGACGCGCGCACGATGCGGCTGATCACGTCGGCGAACTCCTGACCGCCTTCGAGCTTCACGCTGCCCACGTTCCCCTCGGCGATCAGCCGGCCCGCGTTGCGGACCGCGTCTTCGACCGAGTTCTGGTAGCTCATGAACGGCAGGTCGCCGACCACGTGCGCCCGCTTGGCGCCGCGGGTCACCGCCTGCGAGTGGTAGATCATCTGCTCCATGGTGACGGGCAACGTCGACGAGTGCCCCTGCACCACCATGCCGAGCGAGTCGCCCACCAGCAGCACGTCCGCGCCTGCGTCGTCCAAGATCTTGGCGAACGTCGCGTCGTACGCGGTGACCATGCAGATCCGCTGGCCCGCTTGTTTCAACCGCTTCAGTGTGTGGATGGTGACCTGATCCTTCACGGGTTCACCTCCGGCCTTCCTGGTGCGCGTGTGTGGAAGGCAAGCTGGCGCGCGCTCCTGCTCCCGCCGACTCACCTCGCGTGCCGCGCCCAGGACAACTGGGTCGCCGCCGACTCCCCCGACTGCTCACTTCTTACTGGCCAACGGCTGGTAGTGCACCGTCCCCTTCTTCGTCTGCCGAATCACGTTGAGCAGGTTGTCCAAGTCGTCGGCATTGTTGACGAAGTCGATGTCACTCGTGTTCACCACCAGGAGCGGAGTCTCCTGGTAGTGAAAGAAGAAGTCGTTGTACGCGTGGCAGAGCGACTCGAGGTACTTCGCGTCGAAGCCCCGCTCGAACTCTCGCGCCCGCTTCTTGATGCGCCCCAGCAGCACGTCCAGCCGCGCCTGCAGGTAGATGACGAGGTCCGGCTTCGTCACCCGCGTGCCGAGCGCGTCGAACACCCGCTCGTAGAGCGACAGCTCGTTCGAATCGAGCGTGAGCGCCGCGAAGATGCGGTCCTTCGCGAACAGGTAGTCGGACACCGTCACCGCGCTGAACAGGTCCTGCTGAAAGAGCTCCTGCTGCTGTTTGAAGCGCGAGAGCAGGAAGAACAGCTGCGTCTGGAACGCGTACTTCTGCCGGTCGCCGTAGAAGCTGGCCAGGAACGGGTTCTCTTCCACCACTTCCATGACCCGGCGGGCGTCGAAGCGCTGCGCCAACAGGTTCGTCAGCGACGACTTGCCGACCCCGATTGGGCCTTCGACGACGATGTACCGGTGGTCGAGCTTCATGCGCGGAAAAGGCCGGTTTTCCGGCCTCAAATTGAGGTCGCGCACACAACCACAGCAGTCCTCTCCTCGCAACGACTCAGCCAGATCTCCAAGTGAGATCAAGGAGTTGATTGACGTCGCATGTCATGCCACGTATGGTCACGCCATGCCAACTGGGAGGGAGCGCCAAACGCGCGTGGTCTCGCTGTCCGAAGCGAAGCAGCCGCAGACGCCGCCGCCGCTGCCCGACGAGGTGGCGCGAAGCCCGCTGTACGGCGTGGCCATGCTGCGGATCGCCATGGAGCTGAAGAAGGCCGACGCGCGGCCGCTCGACGAGCTGATCAGCGGCGTGCTGGCCCGCATGCGGCTGGACGAAACTGACTTCCGCGGCTTCCTCGAGCGCAACGGCGGGCTGCTGCGCAGCATCGCCCAGAAGCGACGGTACTGACCCATGGCGGCTCAGCGCACGGCCCAGGACAAGCGACGGACGTCGAGCAGCGCGCCGGCCAAGGTCATGCGCGCCGAGGTGGCGACGAAGCCGACGCCTTCTCGAACCAAGGACCGGCCCAAGGCAGTGACCGGTCCCAAGGCGAAGGTGATCGCCGCGCTGCGCAAGCTGCACCCCATGGACTGACGGGGCTTGGCCAAACGAGCGAGCGCTACATTTCAGCGGAGACGCTCGGGCCGCGCAGGTAGCGGCGCACCATTTCGGTCAACGTCGCGGGCTCGAACGGCTTGATGATGTACTCCGACGCGCCAAGCGCCAGGCCGCGCGCGCGATCGACCTCGCGACCTTCCGTGGTGACGATGATCAGCGGCGTCGCCCGGTAGTGCGGGTTCTTCTTCACGAAGTTGATGAGCTCGAGCCCGTTGATGTCGGGCATGTTGATGTCGGTGATGATGAGGCTGAAGCGGAAGCGCGGCAGCACCTTGAGCGCTTCGAAGCCGCTGGCCGCCTGGTACGTCTCGACGGTGCCGACGCCGTCGACCGCCGCGGCGATCAGCTCGCGCATGGACCTGGAGTCTTCGACGATCAGCACCTTGGGCGCGGCCATCCGACCGGGACGGTAGCGCGGCTCTGACCGTGCTGCCACAGCCGGAAAATCGAGCGGCCCCCGCCAGAAAACGGAGCCGAGTGGCTGGTGACGGGGGCGTCACCCTTCGGCGGCGAAGAGCGCGCAGCGGCCGCGAAAGCTCACCTCGAACGCTCGGCCGAGGACTTCGCGCAGCACGGCTTCGCCGAGGCTGACCTTCGGGAACGTGAGCACCGCGGAAGCCACCTGCGCGCGCGCCAACATGTCCGCGGCCTGCTTGACGGCGTGCTCCAGGCCCAGCGCGGTGACAGCCCCCGCCCTGCCCAGGCCCACCGCGAACACCTTGTCCGGCGTCAGCTGTCCTTGGGTCGGCAAGAGCAGCCGCTCGCCCGGGCGCCCCTCGAAGAAGCCGCTCTTGAGCTGCCGTGACAGGGCACCGCACAGCCGCCAGTCCACCAGGCCCGCGGCGCCGCTGATCGGCCGTTCGTCTTCGGTGAGGAAACAGCAGATCGCCTCGTACCCCAGCAGCGCGTCCACTCCCGACAGGCTGGGCTCGAGCCGAGTCATGGCTTGTCGACGGTCCCCGCCAGTCGATCGAGCAGCCCGTTGACGAAGGCCGCGGAGTCCTCGTTGCCGAAGCGCTTGGCCAGCTCCACCGCTTCGTTGATCGTCACCTTCCGGGGAATGTCGGGGCGGTGCAGCAGCTCGTACGTGCCCAGGCGCAGCACGTTCCGGTCGATGCGCTGCATGCGGTCCACGCGCCAGTTGTGGCTGTGCTGCTCGAGCGCCGCGTCCAGCGAGGACAGCTGCTCGCGGACCCCGACGACCAGCTCGAGCGCGAAGCCGTGGGCCTGGGGATCTCGCGGAGAGTCGTCCTCGTCGGCCCCCCAAGCGGCCTCCAGCGCCGCGGCCGCCGACAGCGTGCCGTCTTGCTCGAGCTGAAAGAGCGCCTGGAGCGCGCGCTCACGACCGGTGCGGCGGAGGCCCATGGACCGATCACCCTACTTTCGTTCGCGAGGTCTGGCCACGCGTTCGCGGCGCGCTCGCCGAAGGCCCCAGCAGCGGCAGCTGCTCGACGACGTCGATGCCGTAGCCTTCGGCGCCCACGAGCGTGCCCGGCGTGTTCGTCAGCAGGCGAATCTTCGTCAGCCCCAGGTCCTTGAGGATCTGCGCGCCGATCCCCAGCTCCTTGAGCCGGCCCTGCCCCGCCCGCCCCGGCACGGTCTGCACGTTGGACGCCGGCTTGAGCGACAGCGCGTCGTGCCCGACCACGTGCTTCTGCAGCAGCACCAGCACCCCGCGCCCTTCGGCCACGATCTGCTTGAAGGCGTATGGCAGCGAGCCCTCGCCGGTGCAGGCGTCGAGCGCGTCGCCGAGCAGCGCCGTGCGGTGAATGCGGGTGAGCACCGGCCCGGGCTTCTTCAGGTCGCCGTACACGAGCGCCAGGTGCACCACCGGATCGACGTCGGTCGCGTACGCGTACGCTTGGAACTCACCGTGCGGCGGGCGCTGCACCTGCTGCTCGCCCAGCCGGCGCACCAGCCGCTCATGCCCCAGCCGGTAGTGAATGAGGTCCGCCACCGACACCATGATAAGCTTGTGCTTCTTCGCGAAGCGCAGCAGCTGCGGCCGCCGAGCCATGGACCCGTCGTCGTTCATGATCTCGCAGATGACGCCGGCCGGAGTGAGCCCCGCCAGCCGCGCGAGATCGACGGAGCCTTCGGTCTGACCTTGGCGCACCAACACGCCGCCGTTGCGGGCGCGCAGCGGGAAGACGTGGCCGGGGCGCGACAGATCCGACGGCCGCGCGTGCGGGGCGATCGCGGTCTTGATCGTGTGCGCGCGATCCGCCGCGGAAATGCCCGTCGTCACCCCGTCGGCCGCCTCGACGGACACCGTGAACGCCGTCTCGAAGGGCGACGTGTTGTCCGTCACCATGAGCGGCAGGTTGAGCTGGCGCACGCGCTCCTCGGTCAGCGACAGGCAGATGAGCCCGCGAGCGTGGCGCGCCATGAAGTTGATCGCTTCCGGCGTCACCGCGTCGGCCGCCATGACCAGATCGCCTTCGTTCTCGCGATCTTCGTCGTCGGTGAGGATCACCATGCGCCCGCGGCGGATGTCCTCGATCGCCCGCTGCACCAGGGCGCTGCGCTGCTTCGGCGTGGGAGACGTCATGTGCGCTGGCGTATGTGGCGAGGTTTGCGCTTGGGCGCAAGCGCTTCGGTGAGCGGCGCTGCCCTCTCAGCGCAGCCGGCCCAGCTCCACCAGCCGCACGACGTACTTGCCGACCAGGTCCGCTTCTACGTTGAGCGCGTCGCCTGCGACTTTGCCGCCGAGCGTCGTCTTCGCGAGCGTCTCGGGAATGAGCATGACCGAGAAGGAGCCGTCAGCCAGCTGCGTCAGCGTCAGGCTCACGCCGTCGAGGCACACCGAGCCCTTGGGGACGAAGGTGGGCGCCAGCTCCGGGGGCAGCGACAGCTTCAGCGTCGTCGACCCGCCGTCGACCCCCACGTCGAGCAGCGTGACGACCCCGTCGACGTGGCCTTGGACCCAGTGGCCGCCCAGCGCGTCGCCCACCTTGAGCGCGCGCTCCAGGTTCACGCGCCGGCCCGGCTGCCAGGACCCTACCGTCGAGCGGCGGAGCGTCTCCGGCGCGGCCTGCACCAAGAACGCGCCGGGGCGCTGGTCCACCACGGTCAGGCAGACACCGTCGCAGGCGATGCTCTCGCCCTGCTGGTAGCGCTCGAAGCGCGAGGAGATCCACAGGTCCGTCGTCGGCCCCGGCTGCACCGACGAGACGACGCCGACGTCCTGCACCAGCCCGGTGAACACGTCAGCCCTTCCTCTTGGCGCCCAGCCGCTTGGGCTTTTCCTTCCCCGTCAGCACCAGGAAGTCGGCGATGCGGCTGTCCGCCTTGCGCAGCCGCCGGGACACCATGCGGCAAATGTTCTGCAAGATGATCACGTACGCGTAGTTGTCGGCCTTGTAGAGGTTCCACAGGTCCAGGTTCGTCAGCGAGTAGACCAAGGTCTTCCGCTTGGCGACGATCGTCGCGGACCGGGGCTCGAGCTCGACCAGCGTCATCTCGCCGAACGTTTCCCCGGGCCCCAGGGTGACGATCGTGACGTCTTTCCCGTCAGACGAGCGGCGGCGCACCTCCACCTCGCCCTCGCGAATGACGTACATGGTCCGGCCGCGCTCCCCTTCGGTGAAGATCGTCTCGCCGTTGGCGAACTCCTGCTCGTCCAAGTAGTCGAGCAGCAGCTGCAGGCTCACGCGGCGCAGGTCCTGAAAGACCGGCACCGACCGAAGAAACGTGACCGTCGTGTCGTCGCGCTTGTGGATCATGGCCGGCGGCACGTAACCCAGGCCCACCCACCGTTCAACGCGGGCGAGCCTCGAGGCACGCGCGTGCAAAGGCCAGCTGGCTGATTGACGGCGGGGGCACGCCTGCCCATGCTCCAGCGGGTGATGCGAACGACCGTGACGGTAGGACTGGCGCTGGTGGTGTTGGCCAGCGCGTGTGAAGGCTGCGACGGCGTTCGCATCAGCATCGACGGAGGCTCCGGCGGGCGGGCGGGCAGCGGGGGCCGCGGCGGAGGCGTCGGTGGCGGGAGCGCCGGCGGTGGCGGC
>JALHOS010000353.1 GCA_022842905.1 Myxococcaceae bacterium
CGCACCGCCGACACCACCCGCGCCGCCGACGGACGCGTCTTGCGTGCAGCTCGGCGCACACCGGCCCTGGCAGCAACTCGCCCCAGCGACACAGTCAGCGCTCGCCCGGCAGACGGTCGGCGTGGCTACGTCCACACACCCAGCGAAGAGGAGGACTGCCGGAACACCAAGGACTCCGCGCAAACGGTTCACCATGTGAGCGCACCGTACTGAGTTCCGGAGGCCGGACGGACGAACTCCATCCCGATCCCTGCGACCCGCGCGACGCCAACGCCGAGCGCTCTCGGCCTCGCTCGGAGTCCCCGAACTCGAGCCGCCTGCCGCCGAAGCGAAGAGCCCAGCCTCCGTGCCGCCGTGGCTGAAGACCACGCCCCGCCGGAAGCGAGTGACGTCGCTCTGGAGTCGCTGGAGCGCGAACGGACAGCCCCCGCAGCAGGGCTGACTCTCGGCGACGGGGACCAGAGGACCTCCCGGCTCGCACCGAGCAACCTGCCGATGCCAACGCCCGCCGCTACCGCTCTCGCTCCGGAACCGCTGAGCGAGCCCGCGCCACCTGCCGCCTCAACCGTTCGAGCGACGCCGCCCACGCGAAAACCCCCGCGCCCAGCAACGCCGCCGCCAGCACCGTCAGGGCTTGCGGCATCCGTACCGCCCTTCGTACGGCTCGAGGCCAGTCTTCACCGCGTCCTCCACGTCCATGCGGTGCAGCCACACGTCCGCGTCGTCGGCCACCGCGTTGGCCTGGAGCGGCAGCCCGAACATGCTCCGCAGCGCGTTGACTCCGTTGTTCGAAGCCTTGGCCTTGGCGTCGACGGCGGCGCGGCTGACCTCCTTGCGACCGGCGTAAAGCTTCGCCCAGCGTTCGGGGAGCGGGACCTTGATCTCCTTCGTCACGTTGCCGCTGCTGTCCTGGAGCTGGTCCGCCTCGTCTTCGAACTCGGACACCTTCACCGACGTGTTGAACTCCCGGTAGTCGTACAGCCGGTGCCCGGTGAACAAGTTGTCCTTGAGCGTGATGCCCTTGGCCAGCTTGATGTTGTCCACGCCGCCGTAGTCACCGAACGCGAACACGTTCCCCGACGCGGTCAGCTGCACTTCGGTGTCGAGCTTGAGCGAGTTGCCGCCGTAGGTGGCGATCGGATCGTGCTTCCAGCTGAACAGCACCGTGTTCCGCTCGATGCTGAAGCGCGGCAGGTCCTTGCTGCCCTTGAACAGCGAGTACGCCCACAGCCCTTCGCCGGTGTTGTTCACCACCAGGTTGTTCTCGATGCGGACCTTGCTGCCCTGCCCGCCCCACACGCCGAGCGCCGCGCCGGTGGGCGCCGTGTTCATCACAACGTTGTTCTTCACCACCGCGTCGCAGCCCGCGCCGAGCTTCACCGTCAGTCCACCCGACTCGGGGCTGGCGTTCTTGTTGAGGCCGCCGTTCGCCTGCCGCGAGAGCAGCGTCTGGCCGTCGTCCTTGTAGGCGTTGCGCGCGCCGTTATCGAAGATGACGCCGTCGACGGTGACCGTCTGCGGGCACTTCGTCGCGTTGATGGTGAGGCGCACCTTGCCGGACTTCCCGTAGTCCGACGTTCCGGAGAACACCGTCTTGTGCGCGCCCCACGGGTCTCGCGTGCTGAAGTCGTCGGCCCACCCGCCGATGATGCTGACCGCCACGCCCAGCTCGTCCGTGCCCGACTCGTCCCGGCCGAGGTACACCCCTTCCGCCACGTTGACGACGTCGCCGTCCTTGAGCTTGGCGACGATGTTGCCCAGGTCCTTGGCGGGCTTCTCCTTCGTCGCGTCCTTCCCTTTGCCGCGGGCGATGCTGACGAAGTACTCGTCGGCGAAGGCCGGCGCGGCGACGACGGAGCACAGCAACGCGACGTGAAGCGTTCTCATGTGGGGCACCCCTCCAAGACGTGGTGGAAGGAACGCTAACGACGTGCCTCGAGCCTTCGGCCACCGAAGGGCGTCGGCGTCAGACGCCTGACGAGGCTTGCAGACACGCCGGCCCACAAGGCGCTAGACGCGAGGCCGACCAACCCGCCGCGCCAAGAGGCCACCCATGAAGCCCTTCCTGCTCGCTCTGACTCTCTTCACCTTGGGCTGTGGCCCGGGGCTCATGGACGGCATCGACTTCGTGACGTGCGATCCACTGCTGCAGACCGCAATCGACGCCAAGTGCTCCGGGGCCGACGCGGTGAAGCTCACCTGCGCGGCGATGACCAAGCCCACCGCCAAGAAGTTCGAGCGGGCCGACATCGAGCTCTGCGCGGCGAACATCAAGGCGTCGGCGGACTGCGCCGGCGCGAAGAACGTCACCTGCAAAATCAGCTACACCGAGTGAGCCGGCCGCTCACGGCGCGGCGAGCTGCTCGTCGAGCCAGCGCTTGGCCACCTTCAGCACCAGCTCCAGGTTGCCCATGGCGCAGTGGTCGTCACCGGGCACCAGGAAGAAGCTGCGCGGCCCTCCGGCCGTCGCGGGGAAGAGCGTGTCCTCGAGCGGAATCACCGAGTCGTCGGTCCCGTTGACGGTGAGCAGCGGCTTCGTGGCCTTGGACAGGTCGGCCTTCACCGCCTGCGCAAGCGAGTCGGAGACGGCGGCCATGCCCAAGAGCCCGCTCTGGCCCATCACCGCCAGCGCCGCCTGGACGAAGGCGTCGGGCAGCCGGCCGAAGTTGCCCAGCGTGAAGGCCTTCGTCATCGGCCCGCCGAAGTTGACCGCGGCCTTGATGCGCGGCTCCACCTGCGTCAGGCGCACCGCCCAGTAGCCGCCGAAGGACAGCCCCATGAAGCCGATGCGCGCCGAGTCCACGTCGGGCTCAGCCGCCAGCCGGTCGATGATGGCGGCGTACTCTTCCTGCCCCTTGGTCGAGAGCGGCCGCGGGTTCTGGCCGGTGCCCGGCATGTCGGCGAGTACCAGCACGACGCCGTCGGCCACACCGGCGCTCTCGAGCGAGCCTTCCAGCAACAGCGCGAGCTCTTCTTTGTACCCGTCGAGGCCGCCGCTGACGATCAACGTGGGCCGCTTGACGCCGTCGCTCACAGGCTTGCTGCGCAGCACGTGCAGCTTCCCCATGGGCGCGTCGAACTCGAGCGGGACGAAGCCAAGCGCGCCGTGGCGCATGGCGAGGGCCGCCGTGCGCAGCGACCCGTCGAACGCGTCTTTCTTCAGCGGAGTCTTCGGGTTCGGGTAGTGCGCGACGACGTAGTAGCGCGTGGCCTCGAGCGCGGCCTGCCCGGCGCAGGGCGCGTCACCTTGGGCCTGGCACTCCAGCGCCCGCGCTTCGTGCCGCTTGCCGACCTGAAGCCAGCGGTCGACCCAGGCGTCTTTGTAGAAGTCCGACATGGTCGTCGTCGTCGCCAGCGCCTGGTCGAGGAACGTCGGGTCGATGCCCAGGCGCTGCCAGCGAGGCAGGTCGACGCGCTGGAAGAAGGCCTTGCGATCGTGCGTGGGGCCGACGCCGGCGCAGGCGCTGAGGACGAAGGTGAGGAGGAGTGCGAGCCGCATGCGGCCGTCCTAGACGAAACCGGACGTGCCCGGCGACGGCCGTGAGTGGACGCGGTACGCGGTCCGTCGAGGCTCAGCCCGCGGTGGCCTTCACCGCGACACACTCCACGTTCGTCGCGAAGTGTTTGAGCGGCGTGTGCTCGGTGAGCCACTGGTCCACCCGCTCGAAGGCCCACGGCGCCGGGTAGCGCACCGAGTTCTTCGGCAAGAGCTGACGAAACCACAGGTCGAGGAGCGTGAACCCCGCGCCAGCCAGCAGGCCTCGCAGCTGCCGCCGTCCGTACAGCCGATCGTGGTACCGGTCGCCGCGGAGGTGCGCCAGGCGTTGCGTCCACGACGCCGTGTACGGAAGGAAGAAGCAGAAGAAGAGCCCGCCCGGCTTGAGCACCCGTCCCAGCTCCCGCAGCGACGCGGCGTCGTTGGGCACGTGCTCGAGCACCCCGAAGCTCAGGACCACGTCGAACGTGGCTTCACTGAAAGGCAGCGCGACGTCGTCGGTCAGCGGCACCACGTCGATGCCCGCGTGGCGAAGAATCGGCGTCGCCTGGCCAAACGCGGAGTCGCCCCCTCCGCCGATTCGATCGGCGCTGACGACCTGGAGCCCTTCCTTGCGCAGCAAATAGGACACGTGGCCCTTGCCGCAGCCCCAGTCGAGCACGCGCAGCGACGGCGGCGACGCTCGAAGCCAGCTCGCCGACGCCTCGGCCACGTACCGCGCCAACGACGCGTACCCGAGCTGCGCCGCAGGGTTCGCGAGGAACGCGTGGCCCGCTTCTTCCTGCGCCCAGCGAGTGAGCGCTTCGTCGAGCGTGGGCTGCGTCGTCAACACGCGACGCCGCAGCGCGCGCAGGGCGGCTGGGTTCATTCCCCGACCTTCCCGAACACGAATGCGAACACCACCGGCCCGAGGAGGAGCGCGAGCAAGCCAGGGGAGGTGAGGAACACGAAGCCCAGCGCGCCGATGAGGAGCCCCGCCGCTCTGGACTTCACCAGCCCCGCGAGCACGTAGACGGCCGCCGCCGCGGTGCTCACCAGCCCCACGCCGAAGAAGAGCGCCAGGCCGAAGGCCGCATGGAGCAGCGGCTGGATTCCTCCGGCTGTCTTCATGGCTCAGCCAACAGCTCGAGCGCTCCCGCCAACTCGGCGACGGCAGCCCCCAGCGCCGCGTCGTGGTCGGTGGCGTACGCCTGCTCGAAACCCACCACGAACTTCCGCAGCGCGTCGGCGGTGGCGCCGGGGTGCCGCGCCAGCACCGGCTCCAAGCCTCCCTTGGGCCACTGAATGCCCGACGGCGTGAGCCGCTCCCGCGCTTGCCGGAGCGACTGCGCTGCGGCTGCCGCGTCTCCCCTCAGCGCCTGAGCGAGGGCGACCGCGAGCAGCTCCTGCGGGTCCGCCCCCGCCTTGAGCTCCGGTTGCGCCGCCAGCACCACGTCGAACTGGCCGGCCAGCACCGCCGCCAGCAGGTACGACGCGCGGTAGTCACCGCCCAGCCCCTTCTTCACGAGCGGCTCGAGCAGCGTGGCCGCGGTGTCCGGCCGCCCCAGCTCGAGCCAGGTGTCCGCGAGCTCACCGACGACCGCCACGCGCTCCGGCTGCTTGCTCAGCGCCCACTCGAGCTCGGTGACGGCCTGGGTGAACGCGTCTTTCGCCTCGGCGCCCCGCCCCGTCCACGTCAGGAACAGGCCTTGTTGGCGCAGCGTGGAGCCGAGCACCGACACGCCGCGGGCGTACTCTTCGTGCTTCGGAATCGTGCGCCCCAGCACCAGCGCGCGCTCGTTCATGAGCAGCGCTTCGTCGCGCTTGCGCAGCCGCCACAACATGCGCGCCACGTCCCGCCGCGACGTGAGCACCTGCACCCGCTGCGTCACCGCGTCGCCTTCGAGCGCCAGCACCCGCTCGTCGTAGCCGAGCGCCTCTTTGAGCCGCGCGTACGCCTTGTCGAGCGCGTCCCCGGGCTCCGCGCGCCCCAGTCGCCCGAGCACCACCGCGGCGCTGCGCAGCCAGGCAGGGTCGTCGGTGTCGAGCTTCACGCGCCGCAACAGCTGCTCGGCCCGCGTCCATTCGCGCAGCGCGGCGGCGTCGTTGCCCTGCAGCTCCGCGACGTCGCCGGCCACCACCAGGCAGTCCACGAGCGCCAGCGCCAGCGAGTCCTTCCGGCTGACGGCTTCGGGCTCAGGCACGACTTGCAGACACAGCTGCACCGTCTGCGCCGCCTTGTCGGCGAGGCCCACGGCGCGGTTGAGCGCGGCGAGGCGAGCCATGGCCTGGGCGATGGTGAGGCGGTCCTGCGTGGGCAGCTGCCGGAAGTTGCCCGTCTGGTCGTAGAACGCGAGCGCGCGCGCCGTCAGCGATTCGATGAGCGGCTGCGACGACGCCTGCGGCGTCAGCCGGTCCGTCACTTCCTTGAGCACCAGCTGGGCGAAGGCGCGGGCTTCGTTGCGCTCGGCGCGAATGCGGACGGTGGACACCACGCCCAGGGTGCTCAGCGCGACGAGCGCCGCGGTGGCGATGGCCACGGGCAGCTTGTTGCGCCGGGTGAAGCGCCACACCAGCTCATGTGGCTTGTAGACGCGCGCGCCCACGTTGCGGCCCTGCCGCCACATCTCCAGGTCCGCAGCCAGCTCGACGGCGCGGGGGTAGCGGTCGATTCGCTGGCGCTGGAGCGCCTTCTCGCAGATGGCGACCAGGTCTCCCGGCGCGCTCGGCGCGAGCGCGCGCACCGGCCGCCAGGGGTCTTCCCGCACCTTGCCCAGCACGTCGAAGGCGCTGGTGCCGATGTACGGGGGCTGCCCGGTGAGCACCTCGTAGAGCACCGCGCCCAGGCCCCACACGTCGCTGCGCTCGTCGATGTCCTGCGTCTTGCCCCAGGCCTGCTCCGGCGACATGTACGAGGGCGTCCCGACGGCCCCGACTTCCTGTGCTCCGGTGATGTCCGGCGCGAGCTTGAGCTCCCCGCCGCTCGCGTCGAGCCGGCCGCGCACCCGCGCCAGGCCCCAGTCGAGCAGGTACGTCTCGCCGAAGCGCCCGAGCATGACGTTCTGCGGCTTGAGGTCGCGGTGAATGACGCCGCGGTCGTGCGCGTAGGCCACGGCCTGGCAGAGCGTGAGCACGTGCGGCATCAGCCGCAGCCGCTCGTCCAGCGTCTTGGCCTGGGAGATGGCGTCGGCCAGCGTGCGGCCTTCGATGCGCCGCATCGTGTAATAGAGCGCGCCGTCCTTGCGGCGGCCGATCTCGTACACGGGGACGATGGCGGGGTGCTCGAGCTGGCCGGTGACGCGGGCTTCGCGCAGGAAGCGGGCTTCGACGGACGCGGCGGCCTGCGTGTCGACGGTCGCCGAGCTCAGGTGCTCGCGCAGCAGCGTCTTGAGCGCCACGTCGCGGCCGATGAAGTGGTCCGTCACCGACAGCACCCGGCCGATGCCGCCGCGGCCCAGCTCTTCTTCGCGCCCTTCGTCGGTGGTGCGCGCTTCGTAGCGGCCGGCCGCCTCGGTGGACACGTTGTCGAGCCCGGACAGGCTGTCGAACGGCATGCGCCGCTCACCCGAGGTGATGGTGTCGGCCACCGCCACGCTGCCGACCCCTGCGACGCTCTGCGAGAGCGACGTCAGCGCGCTGGTCAGCGTCTTGGGCATGCGTGAGAGCGCCGCGGCTTCGCTGCCGTGCAGCGCCAGCGCCCGCTCGACGACGTCGTTGAGGAACGCCAGCTGCGCTCGGGTGATGGCCTGGCGCTCGACGAGCAAGTCTCCGAGCGACTTGCCGCTGGTGCGCCGGGTGGCCCAGTCGGCGCCCGCGGACATGACGGTGCCCGCGTCGGCCACGCCCAGCTGGACGGCCATGACTCCGAACAGCAGCTCGCGTTCCTGCGCCACGACGAGGCCGAGCCTTCACGCCAAAGGAGCCAAGCCGTCAAGCGGCATCGCGGACCGAAGCGGCGGGCGTGCAGCGTCGCGCGCCGCGCTCCTTCAGAGACGAAATGTCGGCCGCTTGACCCTTTCGCCGCGACGCGCGGGCTAGGGTGCAGCGATGCGAATACTCCTCGGCTTGTCGACGCTGCTCCTCGTGGTGGGTTGTGGTGGCTACAAGAAGGACGTGGAGACGGTCTGCAACGTGCGCTCGCGCGTGAAGATCCCGCCCGGCGCCGACGCGGAGAAGACCGAAGAGCTCGTCAAGGCGTACCTCTTCGTGGAGATCCACTCGCCCAAGGCCAAGAAGGTCTTCCTGTCGCTCAGCTCCATGAGCGACGAGAAGAAGCTCGCGCTGCTCCGAAAGGAAGCAGCGGCCGAAGGGCTGTCGTCCTGTCCGCTCGCCGACGAGGCCGAAGCGGCGATCGCCGCGGAGAAGGCCAAGGCCGCGGCCGCGCCCGTCGTGGCGCCCACGCCCGCAGCTGAGCCAGCCCCCGCGGCGGCGGTTGCACCACCCGCGCAATAGGCCCCGGGGTCGGGAGAGACGGGCTCAACAGCCAGCGCTCATGGCGCCTCACGCTAAGGGGCTGTAAGGACTCGGGTTGGTCTGTGTCGAGTAATGTGCGCTGACACTTACACTGTGAGCAGTCAGCGCCTCTCGTCCGACAATAAGACATACGCAGCGAGGCACCCCGCCGAGCCGCAACGCTTCACCAACCCCACGCAACCAA
>JALHOS010000354.1 GCA_022842905.1 Myxococcaceae bacterium
TCGGCGTCGATGGCGGCCTGGCGCGCCGCGGTGCGCTCGAGCTGCTCGGCCGTCACCAGGCCCACCGCGTGTCCGTGCGCGCGCAGCCGCAGGTCGGCGTTGCCTTCGCGCAGCGACAGCCGGTGCTCGCTGCGCGCCGTCATCATGCGGAACGGCTCGTCGACGCCCTTGCTGACGAGCTCGTCGATGAGGACGCCGCCGTGCGCTTCGTGGCGCCCGAGCACGAGCGGCGGGAGGCCTCGGACGGCACGGGCGGCGTTGAGGCCGGCGAGCAGACCCTGGAAGGCTGCTTCTTCGTAGCCCGACGTGCCGTTGAGCTGGCCGGCGAGGAACAGGCCCCGCACCCGCTTGGTCTCGAGGCTGGGGTGGAGCTGTGTGGGCGGCGCGTAGTCGTACTCGACGGCGTAGCCGTAGCGGACGACCTCGACGGCCTCGAGCCCGGGAATGGTGCGCAGGAAGTCGAGCTGCACGTCGGCCGGCAGGCTCGTCGACAGGCCGGCGGGGTACACGAGCGGCGAGTCGTTGCCTTCGGGCTCGAGGAAGACGGTGTGCCGCGGCTTGTCGGCGAAGCGCACCACCTTGTCCTCGAGGCTGGGGCAGTAGCGCGGGCCGCGACCGGTGATGGCGCCTTGGAAGAGCGGCGAGCGGTGCAGGTTCGCGCGGAGCAGCGCGTGGGTGGCCTCGGTGGTGTGCGTGACGGCGCAGGTGACGAGGGCGCGGCGCGGGAAGTCGGTGAGCGGGGTGCGCAGCGAGAACGGCTTGGGGCGTTCGTCGGACGGCTGCGGCTTCACCTTCGCCCAGTCGATGGAGCGCGCGGCCAGCCGCGCCGGCGTGCCCGTCTTGAAGCGGCCCAGCGTGAAGCCGAGCGCGCGGAGGCTGTCGGAGAGGCCGGTGGCGGAAGCGTCGCCCAGGCGGCCGCCGACTTCTTGCTGCTCACCGACGTGCATGAGCGCTTGCAGGAAGGTGCCCGTCGTCACCACCACGGCGCGGGCACGCAGGGCGCGGCCGTCGCGGAGCTGCACAACATCGACGCGGCCGCCGTGCGCGGTGAGGGAGACGACTTCGCCTTCCCAGAGCTCCAGGTTCGGCTGCGCGGCGAGCGTCGCCTGGAGGTTCTGGGCGTACGCGTCGCGGTCGCAGAGGACGCGGGTGGCGCGCACCGCCGGCCCCTTGGACGCGTTGAGCGTGACGAAGTGCGTCCCGGCGACGTCGGCCGCGCGCGCCATTTCGCCGCCGAGCGCGTCGAGCTCTTTGACGAGGTGGCCCTTGGCGGTTCCGCCGATGGCGGGGTTGCAGGACATGACGCCGATGCGGTCCTTGCGGAGCGTGACGGCGACGGTGTGGAGGCCCAGGCGCGCGCAGGCGAGCGCGGCTTCACAGCCCGCATGGCCCAGCCCAATCACCACCACGTCAGCGCTCGTCATGGGTCGCTCCTCGCGTTTACCAGACGCGGGTGTAGCCTCACGCGTCATGAGCGAGCCTGACGCGCCGAAAGACGCGGAGCCGACGTCAGCGGGGCAGGGGACGTCGAGCCCGAGCGTGGGCTCGAGTGAGTCAGCGGGCGGTGACGCCGGCGCGGAGTCGGCGCTGGCAGGGCAGGGCAAGGAGGCTGCGGGGCCTTCGAGCGGGGAGGGCGCTTCGTCGTCGACCGAGCCGGCCGCCAGCGCGCCACCGTCGCAACGTGTCGGTGAGGTCCTCGCGCCCAGCGCCGAGTCGCCACCGGTCGCCGCGACGCCAGGGACAGCGAAGGCGGTTGCGCCGATGGAGTCGTCCATGGCGAGCCCAAGCGAAGGGTCGCCCTTCAGCGCTGTGGCCGACACGGCGGCACCGTTGTCGGCGAGCCCCTACGCGCTGGCGCAGCAGTGGACGAAAGAAGGGGCAGACGGCGCGACGGTGGTGCGGCGCCTGGTCGCGCACGGGACGAGCGAAGAGGACGCGAAGCTGCTGTTGCACTCGCTGGCGGGCGACGAGCGGTCGCAGGCGCCGGAGCTGACGCTCGAGCCGACCATCAACCCGCTGTCGCCCAGCAGCTTCTCGGTGGCGGAGTTGGGGTTGCGCGGGCCGCGGCACATCGTCGGGCTGTACTGGCTGACGTTTGGCGGCCTGACGGCGGGGCTCATGGGCCTGCTGCAGGTGGTGTGGGAGGCGGAGCTGACGGACGGGCCGTCGCAGACCGCCATCATGCTCAGCCGCATTGCCGGCGTCGGCGGGGTCCTGGCGCTGGTGTACGGCCTGGTGCTGCTCGCCGCGAGCGTGCGGGTGCGGCGGAGGTAGGCGTCACTTGCCGATGCAGAAGCGCTGGTAGATGGCGTCGAGGACGGCGCGCGGGGCGTCGTGGCCGGTGACTTCGGCGAGGGCGTCGAGGGCCAGGCCCACTTCACCGGAGACGATTTCCCACTGGCCCAGCGGCGCGGCGTGGGTGGCCGTTCGGAGCGCAGCGACGGCGCGGTCGACGGCGACGGTGTGGCGGTCGGAGGCGAGGACGACGCCGCCTTGTGCGCCGGTGCGGAAGTAGGCCGTCACGGCGGCCTGAAGTTGTTCGATTCCCTGGGCTTTGGAGACGCTGACGGCGAGGCCGGGGATGGGGTTTTCACGTGGAACGTCGGACTTGCTGAGGACGGCGATGCGGCGATCGGCTGGGGCTTCGGCGACGAGGCGCTCGGCGGCTTCAGCGCTCGCTTCGGGAGGGACGACGACGAGGACGAGGTCGGCGCTGATCAGCGCGGCGTGGCTTCGCTCGATGCCCAGCGCCTCGACGCGGCCCGGCTTGGCGCGGAGGCCGGCCGTGTCGACGAGTGTCAGCGACATACCGTCCAGCTGAAACGGGGCTTCGATGAGGTCGCGCGTGGTGCCGGGCTCTTCGTCGACCAGGGCGCGGTCGGTTCCTGTCAAGGCATTGAAAAGAGAGGACTTTCCGGCGTTGACGGGGCCGTAGAGGACGACGCGGCCGCCGCGACGGAGGAGCGCACCACGACGTGTATCTTCTTGTAGTTGTTTGGTTTTTTGGAGGAGCTCGTGGAGGCGGGCCGGGAACCCGGCCTCCTCTGGGTCCGCGTCGTCCGGGAAGTCGAGCAGGCCGTCCAGGTCGGCCTTGAGGGCGACGAGGGGGTTGATCAGCCCGTCGACTCGGGCGCCGAAGGTGCCGGTGAGCTGCGCCGCGGCGGCGCGGACCTGGGCGTCGGATTCGGCGTTGATCAGCTCGAGCAGGCCTTCGGCTTCGAGGAGGCTCAGCTTGCCGTTCGCCACGGCGCGGCGCGTGAACTCCCCGGGCTCGGCCAGCCTCGCGCCCGCGGCGAGGAGGGCGTTGAGGAGCACCTGGAGGACGTGCGGTGAGCCGTGCGTGTGGAGCTCGACGACGTCTTCGCCGGTGAAGGAGTGCGGGGCGGGGAAGGAGAGGATGAGCCCTTGGTCCACCACGGCGCCGTCGACGACGAAGCGTGTGAGGGTGGCGTGACGCGGTGACAAAGGTCGCGGCCGCGCCATGAGCCGCGTGCAGAGGTGCAGGGCGCTCGGTCCGGAGACGCGCAGCACTCCCACGCCGGCGCGCTCTCGCCCGCTGGCGACCGCGGCGATGGTGGAGGAGGAGAGCGGGGCGAGGGACTGCGGCGACATCGGGGCGGGAATCCTGCCCCGCTTCGTGCAGGCTCACCACAGCGGTGACGTGCGGAAGGCTGCTCTTCCTCAGGCAAGCGTGGGGTGGGGTTGAACTGCGCGGCTCTGCCCGCCGTCCACCAGCTGCGTCGACGCCCACGACGGACCCGCACAGCATCGCTCTTCACGCCCTCGGCTCTCCCCCCGGGGCCTCCTCACAGCCAAGTTGCAACTCGTCGCTCGACAGTCCTCCGCTCGGAGCCTCTCGGCTCGCCTCCTTCCACTTTTCTCCCGCGCGCTGGCTGTGCGAGTGGAGCCGCTCTAGCGCAGGCGTTCACCCACGCCTGTGGCAGAGGTTCACGACTCGGCGGGCGTTCACGCTGACGCGCGAGTGGCGCCGCGTCGACTCCTCGCGCACCCGTTCGCCCCCACCCACCGCAGTGATCGCCCCACGGCGGTCGTCGCTCCCTCACGGCGCACGGAGGCCACCTTCACGACTCCGCACCAACACGACGTGGAGCGATCCCTCGATCGACTCCTCAGCACCCGGACAGTCGACGACGCGACGAGCACCAACTCGCACGTGTTCGCCCCACAGGGTCGTGGCCCCTTCGCTCACGGCGCACGGAGGCCACCTCCACCGCGCCGCTGATCGACTCCTCGACTCCTCGGCGCCCGGCCCGTCGACGACGCCGACCGACCACCGAGGAGCATCGCCGCAACGAAGCGGCGATGCTCGGGAGCGATGCGCCGGCCCAATCGCCGACGACCGCAAAGAACCCCACCGCCGAGACGCGCGAGCACTCACACGCCGTGAAACGCGACCGCTGCCGCGGCTCCAAGCCACCTGCCCGTAAACGCCCGCCGAGTCGTGAACCTCTGCCACAAGCGTGGGTAAACGCCTCCGCTGGAGCGGATCCACTCGCACAGCGCCCGCGCGGACGAGAAGTGGAAGGAGGCGAGCCGAGAGGCTCCGAGCGGAGGACTGTCGAGCGACGAGTTGCAATTCGGCTGTGAGGAGGGCCCGGGGGGAGGGCGGTGGCCGTGAGAGCGATGCTGTGCGGATCCGTCGTCGGGCCCTGCCGCAGCTGGTGGAGGCGGGCACCACCCAAAACACACCCGACCTTCCCCCCCCCAGAGCCAAGAGCCCCGCGCCAGGGCGACACCTCCGCGCGCTACATGATCCCGCCGCACCGATTCGGCGTGCCATTCCCTCCGCACAACAACCCTGCCGCGCACTCCCCACACTGCAACAACCCACCGCACCCGTCCGCCAACGCGCCACACTCCGCGTTCGCGCTCTGGCACGTCCTCGGCGTGCAGCTCGGCGCCCCACACCGCCCCGGCATACCCCCGCCGCCGCACGTCTGCCCGACGGGACACATTCCACACTGCAACGTGCCACCGCACCCATCACCCGCGGGTCCACACTCGATACCCTGGCTCTGACACGTCAGCCGCTGCGTGCACCCCAGCGAGCCGCACCGCCCGGGACCACCACCCCCACAAATCTGCCCCTGCGGACACGCCCCGCACTGCAGCACGTCACCGCAGCCATCTCCCGCCGGCCCACACTCCACGTTCTGCGCCGCGCACGTCCGCGGCTGACACACCATGCCCCCGCACACACCTGGCGTGCCGCCGCCACCGCACACCTGCCCATTCGTGCACTGACCGCAGTCGAGCGTCCGCCCGCACCCGTCCCCCTGCACGCCACAGTTGAAGCCCAGCTGCTGGCACGTCCTCGGCGTACACACCTGTCCCCCGCACACGCCCGGCTGTCCACCACCGCCGCAGACTTGCCCCGACGGACACATGCCGCAGTCCACGGTCCCGCCGCAGCCGTTCCCCTGCAGCCCGCAGTTGAACCCCAGCTGCGCGCAGCTCCTCGCCTGGCACACCTGCCCACCGCACACGCCAGGCTGCCCACCGCCGCCGCACACCTGATTCGACGGACACATGCCGCAGTCCACGGTCCCGCCGCAGCCGTTCCCCTGCACCCCGCAGTTGAACCCCAGCTGCGCGCAGCTCCTCGCCTGGCACACCTGCCCGCCACACACCCCGGGCTGCCCGCCGCCACCACACACCTGATTCGACGGACACATGCCGCAGTCCTGCGAGCCGCCACACCCGTTCCCCTGCAGCCCACAGTTGAACCCCAGCTGCATGCACGAGCGCGGCGTGCACGTCGGCGGCGGAGGCGTGTCCGCCGAGATGCAGCTCGTCAAATCGAACAGCATGTACTCGAGCACCTTCTCCTGCGCCGACAGGGGCGCCGCGCCGCCGCACGACGCGGGGAAGGTGCCGGTGCCTGAACCACCCGTCGCGACGTGGAAGTCGCTGAACAGCACCCGGCCGCACTGCTGCGCGGCGGGCACGCCCAGCGGCGTATTGAAGCTGAACTGGAGCGACGTACTCGGCGCCACGGTTGGATCCGCGTACACCCACTGCAACACGCCCGCGTCCGCGCGAATCCCATTCTGGTCCTTGCGCACGACGCGCACCTCCATGCGCCCTGGGAAGAACAGCGGAGAGCCACCGACCTCCGCCATCCACTGGCTGAACTGCCGGCTCTTCGGCGACGTCTGGTCGATGTACGCGGTGTGGTCCGCCGGGCTCGGCGTCTGGTTCACCTGCCAGTTCGCCACCGTGTCGAACGGGCTGTTCTGGTGCAGCCAGGTGTACCCAAAGTGGCTCGTGTAGAGCCGTCCGCCCGCATTCACGTAGCCCTTGAGGTTCGCCAGCTCCTGCGGCGTGCGGGCGATCTCCGCCCCGACACAGTCGATGAGCACCAAGTCGTAGTTCGCCAGCGCGCCCGCGTCCTGGAACAGCACGGTCGCCGCCGGCGCTCCGCCCGCGAAGTCCGCTCCGTCGTCTCGGTACAGGTGCACCGCGCCATTCCCCGACGGAAGCGTGAACTCCGACGCCGCGATGCCAATCTTCGGCAAAATACACTCCATCGGGTCCGCGTCGCCCGTCACCACGGCGATGCGGGGCAGCTCTCCTTCGGCCTTCGTCCGCGGCAGCCGCGTCTGCGAGCTGGTCAGCGTCGTCGTCTGGCAGCAGGCCACGTTCGGCACGGTGATTTGCCGCCGCCACTTCCCCAGCTGCATCACCAGCGGCACGCTCGTCCCGCACGGCACGTTGCGCAGCGTGAACGTGCCGTCCGTCTGGCTGACCGTCGACACGAGCGGGTCGCCGCTGGCCTGCGAGTCACACTGCTGACAGGTCGCCCCATGGGCGATGGGCGCGAGCGCCGCGTTGGGCACGTAGACGAGCACGTTCGGCAGCGGGTCGGCCAAGCCGTAGCCGGCGAAGAAGTCCGTCGGCGCGTACACGCGGCCGGTCAACGTCGTGCTGCCCGCATCACACGTCTGCTGCCGAGGGCAGAGGTTGACGCAGGGGCCCGCATCCACGTTCGTGCCGCACACGTTGGGAATGCCGCCGCCGCCGCACACCACGTTGCCCTGGCACATGCCGCAGTCCGGAATCAGCCCGCCGCAGCCGTTGCCCACCGCGCCGCACGTCTTGCCCAGCTGCTGACAGGTCCGCGCAATGCACGCGAGCTGCCCACCGCACACGTTGGCTACGCCGCCGCCGCCGCACGTCTGGGGCGCGGGGCAGGGCCCGCCACAATCCAACGTGCCGCCGCAGCCGTCGCCGACGGTGCCGCAGTTGGCGCCCAGCTGGACGCACGTCCTCCGAATGCACGCGAGCTGCCCGCCGCACACGTTGGCCACGCCGCCGCCGCCGCACGTCTGGGGCGCGGGGCAGGACCCGCCACAGTTCACCGTGCCTCCACAGCCGTTGCCGATGACGCCGCAGTTCTTCCCCTGCTGCGCACAGCTGAGCGGCTGGCAGGACAACATGCCGCCGCACACGTTCGCCTGGCCACCGCCCCCGCAGCTCGTCGGCGCCAAGCAGTCGCCGCAGTCTTGCTGGCCACCGCACCCGTCGCCGATGACGCCGCAGTTCTTCCCTTGCTGCGCGCAGGTGCGCCGCTGACACGCGAGGAAGCCGCCGCACACGTTCGCCTGACCGCCGCCACCACACGTCTGCGGCGCGGTGCACTGGCCACAGTCTTCCTGACCGCCGCACCCGTCGCCGATGACGCCGCAGTTCTTCCCTTGCTGTGCGCAGCTGCGCGGGACGCACCCGCCGTCCACCACGCCCACGCCGGGACTCCCGCAGCGCCCCACCACGCCGCCGCCGCCGCACGTCTCCGGCTGTTGGCACCCGCCGCAGTCCACCAGGCCACCGCAGCCATCGGCCACCTGGCCACACCCGGCGTCGAGCTGCGCGCAGGTCCGCCGAACGCAGCCCGCCATGCCGCCGCAGCGCGAGGGGACTCCGCCGCCGCCGCAGGTCTGGGGCAGCACACAGCTGCCACAGTCCATGGCTCCGCCACAGCCGTCACCGACAGGGCCGCAGTCCGCGTTCGCCAAGGCGCAGTTCCACAGCAGACACAGCGGAC
>JALHOS010000355.1 GCA_022842905.1 Myxococcaceae bacterium
GCCCGTTGCGCAACAGCGGCACGGACGCGCCCGCCCGCAGCTCGCCCAAGGACCAGGTCTCGCGCTCGCCGTAGTAGCTCTGCACTTTCCCCGTGCCGAAGCGCCACCCGGCGAAGAAGTTCGCGCCCCACAGCGGCGTGGGCACTTCCACCACCGAGTCCACCCGCATTTGTGGGTACGCGCTGACCGGCACACCCGTCACCCGCGTCCGCCACGTCGGGTCGAACGCACCGTCGGCCGCCAGCGCGTCACCGTCCGCGCCCTCGACGTCGGCCTGCGTGGCGATGATGGCGGGGAAGCGCTCCTGCGCCGAGCGGAGCACTTCGTCCAGCGTCAGCGGGGCCAGCGGAGCGTCGGCCGCGCCCAGGGCCAGCGCGAGCAGCCACCCGCTCACGACGAGCCCTTCTTTCCGGCCGCCTTCTCGGCCGACGGGAAGGCGACGGTGGGCGGGAAGCCGTTGAAGCGCCGCCACAGCTCGTAGCCCAGCCGCACCTGCTCCAGCAGCACCCAGCCGTTCACCCGCACGCCCTGCCGCAGGTAGAGGCCAGTGGGCCAGGGGTCGTTCGCGTCGGGGCGCACCAGGATTCGGAAGCGGCCGCGGCCGTCGTCCGTCGCGTCGATGAGCGCGACCTCGCCGCCGAAGGTGCCCACCGCCACCGACGGCCACCCGGTGAACTGCACCGCCGGCCAGCCTTCGAACTGGAGGCGCACCGGGCGCCCGACGGACAACAGCGGCATGTCGTTGCCCGCAATCCACAGCTCCACCGCGCGCTGCTCTGTGTCAGGCACCAGCACCAACAGACCTTCTCCGGCCTTCACGAAGCTGTTGCCCTGGCCGGACAACAGCCGCAGCACCGTGCCGTCGATGGGCGCCCGCAGCTCCATGGTGGACTGACGCGCCAGGCGCACGTCGAGGCGGGCCAGCTCCGCCGCCGTCATGGCCTCTTCGGCCAGCGCGCCGGCTTCGGACGCCCGCGCGTCGTCGATGGCGGCGGTCAGGTCGTGCTCGACCCGCACCTTGTCCGACTCGAGGGCCGCCTCTTCACCCTGCGCGGCCACCAGCGTCGCCAGCGCGCGCTCCACGTCCGTCGCGGCGCGCACCATGTCGAGCTGCGCGAGCTCGAGCGCTCGCTGGCTGGCCAGCCCCTCGTTCACGAGCTTCTGCTGCCGACTGAGGTTGAGCTTCGCCGTCTCCTGTGCAGCTCGGGCGGCGTCCACCACCTGCTGCGCCGCGCGCGAGCGCTCCTTGGCCATGGCGACCCGGCTCTCAGCGGCGCGAATGCCGGCGGTGCGAGAGCTGCCCAGCGACTTCTGCCGCGCCTGAATCGACGTGGCCCGCGACACCGCCGCGTCTTTGCGCGAGACGACGGCGTTCCGCTCTTCTTCGAGGCGCTTGAGAATGTCGGGGTCGTTGTCCGTCAGCTCGAGCAGCAGGTCGCCCTTCACCACGCGGCTGCCTTCGTGCACGTACCAGCGAATGACGCGCCCTTCGATCGGGGCGTCGACTTCCTGCTGCCGCTCGACGGGCGCGAAGGCCACCACCCGCCCCGTGCCGTCGATGCTCTGCTGCCACGGCGCGACGGACAGAATGACGACGGTGATGGCGACGAACACGCCGAGCACCCGCGCCAGCACCCGCAGCGCCCGCAGCGTGCGCACGACGAGCGCGGCCGCCCGCTGCCCGGCCGAGACGAGCTCCTGAGGACCAGCGCTCATGGCAGCCCTCCGGCCCGAGGCTCCGCCGCGGCGTGCGTCGCGCAGGCCAGCGCCAGGGCTTGGCTCTGCTCACTGACCAGCGCGACGAAGGTCCACGGGGCTGACGGCGCGGTGAGCGCCCGCACGCAGCGCTCGCGCACGTCCTTGGGGAGCCCGTCGAGCGGCAAGTCCATGACCACCAGCCGCGGCTTCCCGGCGATGGCGCGCGCCACCAGCAGCCGCGTCACCTGGCTGGGCGTCAGGGGCCAGCCGGTGTGAAACAGCCGCGTGTCCAAGCCGTCGGGCAGCGCACGCAATTCGTCGAGCAACCCGACGGCGTCCAGCGCCTGCCTCGCGTCCTGCGTCGTCACGTGCGCCCGGCCGACGGTGACGTTCTCGAGCGCGGAGCCGTCGAAGACGTCGTCGGGGCCGATCCACGCGACCTGGTCTCGCAGCGCGGGGCCGCGGGCGCGTTTGGTCTCGACGCCGTCGAGAGAGACGGTGCCCTGTGCGGGCAGCGCCAGCCCGGCAAGCCACTGGCCGACGGGGTGGCCATGCGCGCCCACGAGCGCCAGGCGAGCGCCCTTGGGCACCGAGACCGACAACGGAGGCAGCACGCCGTCGCTGACGTCCTGGGCCTGTACCGCGACGCCCTGCCCACTGGGCAGCGGCTCGCCGCGGTCGGCTTCTTCCACTGGCACGTCCAGCACGTGCCCCACTTTGTCCAGCGCGGTGAGCAGGTCGTACATGGCGTCGAGGAGCTTGGGCAGCTTGGCCACCGACGACGTCACGGACGCGACGATGATTTCCGCGGCGACGAGCTGCCCCAGCGTGAGCTCGCGCTGCACGACGAGCCACCCGCCCAAGCCGAGCAGCGCCGCGCTGGCCGACACCTGCAGCGCCAGCACGCCCAACGTCTGACCGAAGAGCACCCGGAAGTGGCTGCGCCGAGCGCCCAAGTAGCGGCGAGTCAGCGCGTCGGCGCGCTCCACGGCGAAGGCGGCCCCGCCCTTGCTGCGGAAGGCAGCGCCTGGGCGGGCGAGCTGCTCGAGCCAGGCGGCGACCTCGTACTTGGCGTAGCTCTCGTCGATGTTGGTGGACAGGCCTCGGCGCAGCGGGCCCAAGACGAGCGCGGTCAAGAGCACGACGAGCAGCAGGTCGAAGGCGAGGAGCGCCGGGTGGTAGAAGCCGAGCACCAGCAGGCCAATGGCGATCTGCAGGAGCGCGGCGATGCCGTCGGTGAGCAGCACGCTCGCCGTCTTCTGCATCGTCATCACTTCGAAGAAGCGGTTGACGGACTCCGGCCCGAAGCCCTGCTCCAGCGCTTCACGCTTCACCCGAGGCAGCCGCCAGGCGAAGTCGAGCGCGGTGCGCACGAAGACGCGCTGCTGGAGCCGCTCGACGACGAGCGCCTGCAGCGCCTTGAGCGTGGCCTGGAAGCCGAGCGCGAAGAGGAAGAGCAGCGACAGCACGACGATGGGCTGCAGCAGCGTGCCGAAGGCCACGGAGCCGACGAGCGCCTGCACGGCGATCGGCGTGGCCAGCGTGAAGAGGCCGACGGCGGCGGCGTAGATGACGATGATCCACAGGTCGTCGCGCTCGGTGTGCATGAGCGCTTTGAGCCGCGCCCAGGGCGACGGGTGGTGCGCCAGCTCCTCGAGCGGCGTCGCCGGGGCGGCGGTCAACCACGGCCCAAGGTCCGCGCGGACGAGCTCGCGGACCTCCGCCAGCGAAAGCCACACGGTGGGCTGACCCGGCCGCGCCACCTCGATTCGGCCTCCCTCACGGGCGACGAGGGCCAGGCCGCCTTGCCCCACGCTCACCAGCGGGAGTTCGATGGTGTCGAGAGCGTCGACGGGGTGGTCCGCCGGCGCGGGCACCAACCGCGACTCCTCGAGCGCGCGAATCAGGGCGGCCGTGCGCTGCGCCGCGCTGGGCGTGCGCTGCCCTTCGAGCGCCGCGCGGGCAATGCGCTGGGTCGCAACTGGCTCCAACGAGAGCCCTACACTGCCGGCCACGGCCTCGAGCGCCCACACCAACACCCCGGTGTTCGACTCGGCCGGGCCAGAGTCCTTCGGTTCGGTCGACATCGCGCGCGCACAATATGCACCGTACGGGCGGACGCCACTCTGACCGACACCTGGTTGATCGCGGGTGGCGCTGACCGGGTGAGGTGGCTAGCGGCCGGGCGAGCGGGCGTAGACGAATTGGACAGGGCGCGTATCGACCAGCCCTCGCGCTGGCTTGATCCCGGCCGAGCACGGTCCCGCCGGGCCACGGAGGGCCCTCGAGGTCGACGCCGAGCTCCGCCCGCGACCAGAGCGCGCGGGTGCGCGAACCCGGACCGAGAAGCCGCACGGGCCGAACCTCCACGCGAGTCGTGACCTGAGGACCGTGCCGACGGTCCGGGCGAGCGCGGCAGGCTCGAACCCCACGCTGGGCCACGCAGCGCCGCAACCACATGAACGTGTGTGGCGCCGCGGCACGGCCCGTGGGCAACGCGCTACGGCATCCACACCATTTGGTGGGCGCCCTTCGGCAGCGAAATCGTCCGCGTGATGGTCCGCGTCGCCGTGTTGACCTCCACCAGCTTGTTCTCACAGCCCACGAAGGCCCGGGCCTCGAACTCGGAGAAGGCCACGCCCACGGGGTAGTCGCAGTCCATGGGCAGCTCCGCCACCAGGCTCACCAGCAGCGGCTCGAAGACCGACGAGCTGACGGTGAAGATCTGCAGGCGCTCGGGCCGCAGCGTCGTCACGTACACGTACGCCGTCCGCGGCTGCACGCCGATGCCGACCGGGAAGTCCCGGGTGGGGATCGCCCCCACGTAGGACGCGGTGCCAGCCTGGAACGCCTGCACGCGGTCCACTTGGGCGTCGACTCCCAGCACGAAGTCGGTCGACGGCTGGAACGTGGCGTCGAAGAAGCCGTGGCCTTGCGGGTCCGTCGGCCGCGGCACGTACGGGTAGCTGATGGTCTGCCAGCTCGTGTTGACGAACGGCAGGTACCGGCGGAAGCCGATCTCCGGCGCGTCGTCCGGGCCTGCGGGCATGAACTGCGGGAAGGCGAACAGCGTCGCCCCGCCGTCGGTGCTCGGCCACACCAGCACCGAAGGCGACACGCTCGCAGCGGCCAGCTCCACGGGCTCGTCGAAGGCGCTCGTCGACACCGCGTCGAAGACTGGCCCGCCCACCATGAGCACCGCGCCCGACGGGCTCACGGCCAGCCCGCCCGGCTCGAAGTTCCCACCGTACTGCCGCGTCCGCACCCGAGCGCCTTCGATCGACAGGACCCGCTGCGCCGACCGGCTCGACGCGTACACGCGGGTGCGATCGGGGCTCGCGGCGACCTGAATGGTGCTCCCGGGAAGGTGAATGGTGCGCTCGATGGTGTTGTTCGTCAGCTCCACCACCGTCACGTCGCCGTCCCGCCCGCCGACGTACAGTCGGCCCTTCGGGAACTTGATCACCACCTCCTGTTCGGCTGTCGAGGTGGAAGGTGCTGGCCCTTCGAGAATGGTGGCGGTCGACGGACCACACCCGACGAGCAGGGTGGCCGCGGTGATGAGCAGAACACGGTACATGAGGACTCCTGGTGAGAACGGCGTTTGGAGCCACATGTGGGGAGGGCGCGCGGGCGATCGCCCCGCGGATGCATGGCCGCTTTACGTCGAGCGAGCAGGTCAGGGCTTGGAGCTGGACTCGCTGCGGCTCGTGCAAGCCTCGGCGCGGTTTGGCGTCATGCTGTACCAACCGGCAGACTTCGTCGAAGCGTTGGGTGAACGGCCTGCGACATGACCTCCCCGTCGAGCGTTGGTGAGTCAGCGTGATGAAGCCCCGCTCCAGCGCAGGCGGGCTGAGGGCTGCGCTGCTGGCGTCGGTGGCAGTGCATGCGGCGCTGGTGTCGTGGCTCTTCAACAGGCCCGCGCCGCCGGCTCCGGCTCCGTCGACGCGCCTCGAGCTGCGGTCCTTCGAAGTCGTCAGGCCGCTCGTCGAAGCGCCACCCCCGCCTGAGAAGCCCAAGCCCGTGGAGCCGAAGCGAACCACGCCCACCACACTTCGCGCGTCGACCACGCCGACTGGGCTCGTCGCCGCACGCGAGGCGGCGCCGGCCGAAGCCCCCACCGACGTGCCGCGCGAAGTGGAGCCGCGACGCGTCTCGTTGTTTCCGCCTTCGTTGGAGCCTGCGTTCGATGCACTCCGCGCTGAACCGCCGCGTGGCCACACGCTGCGGCCGGACGACCCAAGCCTGAGCCCTGCAGCCGTCGCGGCTCGAGAGAAGGCGCTCGTCACCGCGCGCGTCACCGGGTGGGCGGAGGACGAGTTGGCCGAGGCGCGTGCGCAGCGCGGTCTGCCACACCCGTACTTCACCGAAGTTCGCGACGCGGCGCGGGCAGGCTTGGCGAAGCTGGCCGCGGCACGGGACCTCAAACCAGCCGAGGGCGCCGCCATGCGGGCGTTCGCCGCGCGGTACTCCGCGTCAGCGTCGAACTACGCGAAGACTGGCAACCCTGGCCTGGGACCCACCGGCCAAGCGCCCCGGCTGTCCGAGAAGCTGACGCAGCCGGAGCAAGCCGCGATGCGGGCGCTCGCGCAGGCCACGGAGACGATTCAAGACTTGTCGCAGAGCGCGCCGCTGCTGAGCTTGACCCTCGACGTGCGCCAACCCCAAGACGGAGGGACGACGCTGGTGGTGCTCGAGGCCTCGACCGACCACGCCTTCGACGCCTTCGTGCTCGAGTCGTGGGAGCTGGCAACGAGGGCCGCCGGGCCCCCACCGCCCGACGCGTTTCGCTCGTCGGTGCTGCGCTCCATCTGGGCGGTCGAAGGCTGGCCGAAGTCGTCACTCGGCAAGACCGCCGACCTCATGCCCGACGTGATGGGGTTGCCTATTGCCAAGGTCGCGACCACCGACGCCTACGAGTTTCGAGCGAAGCTGCTGAGGGTGTACTGAGGCTGCGTGCGCCGGGGGCCGTCACCGACGCTGCGGCCGGACGTCGGTCCCGCCAGGTGCACAGGTTCAGCGAGCCAGGAGCTGACCCCAGAGCCAGCGGCTCAAGCACACCTCGGCGGTCCTCTCGAGCGCGAGCTCGATGTCGCCCGCGGCCAGGTGCTCCCGCTCGCGAAACCACGTCCAGCGCGCCTCGGCGCGTCGCACGCAGCGAGGCCAGCCGTCGACGCCGCTCTCCGAGCCAGCAGCGGGGAGGACGGTGAGGCAGGCCGACGGCGCGCCGACGCTGCGCAGCGCAAAGTGCGTCGCTCCGACGGGGCGCGGCGGGACACGCCAGCGCGCGCGGCAAGTTCGGCCAGCCGCCCTCGCGCAAACGCCGTCGGCCGTGACCGTCAGCGCGCAGGAGCCATTGGCCTCGCCCAGCGCCGCTGCGGAGCCTTCGGCGAGCGCGCTCCAGCGGGCCCGCCGT
Organism: Myxococcaceae bacterium; assembly: GCA_022842905.1. Classification (GTDB taxonomy): domain Bacteria; phylum Myxococcota; class Myxococcia; order Myxococcales; family Myxococcaceae; genus JALHOS01. Next base: position 7,115 of record JALHOS010000355.1, read on the forward strand.
AGGCTCCCGTCGAGCTCCAGCACCCACGCCTCAGTCTCGACGTCGAGGTCCACCGCACGCACGCGCGTGCTCGACAGCAGCGGCAGCACCACCTGCGCGCGGCTGTACGGGAAGTACCACGGCTCGACGAGCTGCCGGCTGACCTCACCTTCGAACAGCGCCGGCGTGGGCTCGCTGAGCGCCACGAGCGAGCGCCGTACCGCGACCGCCACGCTGCGCGCCTCGCTGGCCTCACCCCAGGAGAGCCAGCGGCCACGCTCGCGCCACTGGAGCGGCAGGCTGAGCGCCAGGAGCACCCCGCTCACCGCGAGCAGCGCGGCAGCCGGGCGCCTCGGCACCGTTCCCAGCGCTGAGGCAAAGCACACCAGCCACAGCGGCCACCATTCGTACACGTAGCGCGCCTCTTGCCCCGCTGCGGGCCCGTACTCGGCCAGGCGCTTGAGCGCGACCACCAGGAAGAGGCCCAGCGCCGTCGCGCTCGCCAGCCCCCACAGACGCAGCGTGAGCGCGCGCTGGGCGCTCCACGCCACCGTGGCGAGGGTGAGCGCCAGGAGCGCGGCGCTGCCCCAGCCGTCGACCCCGCTCGCCGCACGTGAGAGCGGGCCGCGCGCCGCCAACCACAGCGCGCCGGGGAGTTGCCCCCAGGGCACGCCGCCCCAGTCGACTCCACCGCCGCCGAGCCGGGCCATGTGAATGAGGTACGCGAGTTCCAGGCCGACGAGTGAAACGGACAGGGCGACGACACCCGCGCGGCGCGCCGGCACGGACCAAGCGCGCACCAGCGCGACGGCGAGGCACGCCGCAGTGCTCACCAGCGCCTTCTCGTAGGCGCCGAGCGCGACGGCGAAGCAGAGCGCGGTCGCCAGCAGCCAGCCCCGCCGCCCGC
>JALHOS010000356.1 GCA_022842905.1 Myxococcaceae bacterium
CGAAAGTGGCGGCGTCCGTCGGCTGTCAGCTGGGTCAAGCCCGCAAGCTCGGCACGCGAACGCAAGTCGCGGGCGCCGCGGCTGAACACGTCTTCTTCGACGGGCGAGCGCGGCGCGGCGGGCGGGCCTGGCGGCTGGCCGGCCCGCGCGCTGGCCAAGGCGGCGACGTAGGCCTGCGCGGCGGCGCGGGCGATCGCCCTGACGTCGCGCGACGGGTCCGCCAACAGCGCGCCAACGCCCAGGCCGCCCACGAGCCGCCGCACGTCGAAGAGGTAGGGCGCCAGGTCCGCGCTGTCGAAGTCGTTCGGCTCGAGCGCGAGCGAGCCGTCGGACGCGACGAGGATCCCGAAGTTCTCGGGGTGCGCGTCGCCCAGCGACTGCAGGAGCGGCAGGCCTTCGACGAAGCGGCTGCGCGACGTGCGGCCCAGCTCCCACTCGAAGCGGAAGTGGGCGAGGTTGCCGCGGTAGTAGTCGAAGGCGTTGCTCGCCATGCGGCGGTACTTGCCCGCCGACAGCTCCGGCCGCGTGCGGAGGAACACGTCGTCGGCGCGGGCGAGCACGGCGGCGACCTCGGCTTCTCGGGCTGGGGGTTCCGCCACGCCACAGCCGACCACGACCGTCAGGACTGAGCAGAGCCGCAGCGCGTGTGTCGTCGGCGTCACGCAGGGCCGCGTAGCGCAGTGCCGCGCGCGCCCCCAAGTGACACTTGGGTGAAGCCGCGCGCCGCGACCACAACGTCACGCCGTTCTCGCCAGGCCGTCGCGCGGCGTCCGTACGGTCCGCGCCTAAAGAGAACGACGCGGCTCCACCTTCACCTTCAGGAGGTTCGATGACGTGGCTTGCGGTCGGCTGCTGGGCGCTGTCCGTGGTGGGGCTCGCGGTCTGGGCGGCGCAGTGGGCCGTCGCCAGGTGGCACCTTCGTCGACCGCCGCAGCGACCAGTTCGGCGCGCCGCGCTCAGCGTGCTCAAGCCGTTGTGTGGCGCCGACGACGCGTTGGCGCAGAACCTCGAGAGCTTCGGGGTGCTCGATGGGCCCGACTTCGAGGTGCTGCTGGGCGTGCGCGACGCGCAGGATGCAGCGCTGCCGTACGCGCTCGAGGCCATTCGCCGCTGGCCGCACCGCTTCCGCCTGGTGCTCCAGCAGGGCGCGCCGGGGTGGAACCCCAAGGTGAACCAGCTCATCACCCTGGCGCGGCACGCGCGGCATGACCTCCTCGTGATCTCGGATTCGAACGTGCGCGTCGCGCCGGGCTACCTCGAGGAGCAGCTGGCGCTGTTCGAAGATCCACAGGTCGGCCTGGTGATGAACCCGGTCGGTGGCGCCGGGCACCAGACGTTGGCCTCGCTCATGGACAACCTCCACTTGGCCGGGGGCATGTCCGCCGGGCAGATCGCTGCGAAGCTCGTGGGGAAGAGGGACCTGGTCATCGGCAAGGGCATGGCGCTGCGGCGCAGCGCGCTCGACGCCTTGGGCGGCTTCGAGCGCTACGCGGACGTGTTGGCCGAAGACCACGTCCTGGGCCTCGACGTGGTGAGGGAGCTGGGGCTGCACGTCGCGCTCGCGCGCACGCCGGTGGTGAACGTGTCGGTGCGTCGCACCCTCCGAAGCTTCTGGCAGCGGTACGCCCGGTGGGCGGTGATGCAGCGGACCGCGGTGAGCCTGCCGCTCAACGTCGGCCAGGCGGTCGTCGGCTTCCCCGTGCTGCTGGCCGGGCTCGCCTGTGCGCTCGGGCCCTCGCCGGGCGCGGCGCTGGGCTTCGCGACGGTCGTGGTGGTCAAGCTCGCGCTCGAGTGGCGCGCGGCGGCGCTGCTGGGCCTGCGGGCGTCGGCTCCGGCCGTGTTCGCGGCGGCGCTGGTCAAGGACGTGCTGCTGGCGGCCGCGTGGCTGCGAGCGCTCTTCGTCCGGGAGATCGACTGGCGCGGGACACGGCTGCGTGTCGTCGCGGGCTCGCGGCTGGTGCCACCCGAACGCGCCCAGCCCGAGCTTTCCCCAGCGCAGGCAGGAGCGACGCCATGACGACTTCGTCCCGAGTGCGAGGCTGGGCCGCCTACGTCGTCGTCGCCGTGGCACTGAAGGTCGTGATGCGGCTGCGCGGGCTCGACGGACTGAGTTGAGCGCTTCCTGGGGGCCGCGGCACGAAGGCGCTGACGCGGCCGCGTGTTGGCGCACGGGCACCTCGGGCGTGTTCGAGGCGCTGGTCGACGGCGGGCGAACGAGTCCGTTGGCGGCACTTCGGCCTGGACCTTCAGTGCGCGCTTCACCGAGAAGTTGCGCGCGCTCCACGGGGTTGTCGATTGGCCTCGTTATGTCGCCCACCATGCCGCGACTCGCGCACGTCTCGGACCTGCACCTGGGCGCTTCGGCGGACCAGCAGGCGGCCGCCGAGGCGGTGGTGGACGCGTTGCTCGAGGAGCGGGTGCAGCACGTCGTGGTGACGGGGGATCTCACCCACACCGGGCGGCGGCGGCAGCTCGACGCCTACCGAAAGCTGATCGCGCCGCTGGAGCGCAGCGCGCAGGTGTGGGTCGTCCCGGGGAACCACGATCGCTGCACGGACGACGTGGGCGCGGCGTTGATGGGCGGGCAGCGCGTGCTGGTCGATCGCACCGACGAGCTGGTGCTCATTCGCGTCGACTCCACCGCGCCGCACAACCGGAGCTACGTGCGTAGCCACGGCGACGTCTGCCGGCGAACGCTCGAGGCGATCGACGACGCGTTGGCCTGGGCGTCGCCGCGGGCCTTCGTGGTCGTCGCGCTGCACCACCATGTCGTCGAGCTGCCCACCGAGGGCTTCTGGGAGTGGCTCGCGAAGACGTGCGGGTGGGGCTGGGAGTCCGAGCTGGCCTTGGGCACCGAGCTCCTCCGCTTGGCGCGGGGGCGCTGCGACTTGGTGCTGCACGGGCACCGGCACGTGCCGCGGCAGTTCGTCGTGGACGGGGACGGGCGCCGGCCGCTGCGCATTTACAACGCGGGGAGCAGCGCCGAGCTGGGCGCGGTCCGCGTGTTCGACTTCGACGGCGACGGGCTGTGCACCGACCCGCAGTGGGTGCAGGCGGTGCCAGTGCCCAAGCCGAGCCCGCACGTCGCGTACGCACCTGCGCGGGCGCTGTCGCTGGGCTGAGCGTTCTCCCCCGCTTTGGCTCACCTCGTCTGGCACGGCGCGGGGCTCGAGGGGCGCCCCGCGCCGTTGCCGGCGGGTCCCGGGTCGTGAGGGGTCGCCTCGAGAGAGCCCGACCCTGGCTCACCGGTCGTCGAAGAACAGCACGTGCTGGTAGGTGCGCGTCGGGTCCGCCCCGAGCGGTTGACCGTCGAAGCGGAGGTTGCGACCGATCACCGACACGATCAGGCCGTGCCGGTTCCCGCTGAGCGTCGCGTTGCGTGAGCGCACCTCACCTTCGATGAGCCAGACCCTGTCGAGCGCGTGCGACTGCGTGTCCCAGAGGGCCAGCACCAAGCCCGTTCCCATGAGCGGTCGCCCGAAGAAGACGGGCCTGTTGGTGACGTAGCCCGTCACCGCGTAGCGGTGGAAGTTGGTCACCCGGGTGCTCTCGCCACTGCCCGTGGGCGGCTGGGCGCTGCTTTCCCATGGCTCACCTTCGCGGACGTCATCGACGCCGCCGTCCGCGCCGTACCAGACGATCGCCAGCAGTCCTGAGGCGGGCGACTGGAGCGGCGCGGGAAGCTGGGGGCCATTCGCGGTGAAGAGCAGGTGAGGGTACTCGGCGGTCGAGAACGGGCCGTGCGAGCCGAACAGCGAGCTCATTGGAATGAAGTGCGCGAGGGCGCAGGCCTCGCCGGTGACGTCGACAGCGATGGCTGCGGAGTTCCCCGGAGTGAGGTTCGGGGCCCCGCAGACCTGACCGGGGGCACGGCCGGTCGCCGGGAGCGAACACCGAAGCCCCTTCGGGCCGCGGCCGCAGCTCGCGCGGAAGCGCGGGTGGAGCAGGATCGGAGCTGGCGGTGCGTCGAGTGTGGGCGCGAGCGCGTACAGCCCGCTCCCGGCGTCATCGCTGGTGACACCGAGCGCGACGATCGGAGCGCCCGTCGCCGTGAGGCCCGCCCCCCGAGCGGTCGAGAGCGGCCCTGTTGGTCGAAACACCTGTCTGCGCAGCACGCCGCCTGCCCCGAGCTCCAGCGCAAACGCGCTCGAGTCGCAGGTCAGCTCCTGCAGGCCGAAGCGGCACTCGCCGAAGGCGTAGGTGGTCCCGCGCTCGGTCTCGACGAAGTTCGCCGGCTGCAGGCGCGCCAGCCCGCCATCCACCGCGTCGAAGCGCAGCACCGACTGGAGCCCTCCGTCGCGAGCGATGGCCACGAACAGGGCGGTCTCGTTTCGCGCCGGCCCATAGGCCACGCCGCCGGCCTCGACGACGTCGAGGTGCTCCACGGTCGCCCAAACTCCCCGCTCGGTGGCGATCGCTGGGAGCCAGGGCAGGCTGGCGAACTGTGGAATGTAGCTGGGCGCGAGCCGCACCTCGAACGCTTGGGCCCAGTGCAGGACCGAGTCGAAGGTGAACTCCACGGTCCCCGCGTCGGTCGGCAAGGTGCACGCTGCGCCGCTCGAGGCGCGGCAGGGCGGCGACACCGACGAGAGGCGGGAGCGCTCGCCGGGTCGCGTGCTGACGACGAGGCCTGCGTCCGCGCGGAGTTCGACCTGACAGGCGCCCGGGCAGAGCGCTCCGCCGTCCAACTCCACGACCCCGTCGCCGCGCACCACCAGCTGGACCGTTCGGCGAAGCGAGAACCACGCGGTGACACTGCTGGCGCCGGTCAGCGTGCAGCGGTCTGGCGCACAGGGGCGCTCGAACCCATCGAACACCGACTCGGGATCCGGTTCGGCGACGAGCACCAGCGGCTCCAGGCTCGGGAAGTCGAGGCTGCAGTCGCCGGCGCAGCGCTGGGTGCCATCGACGGTCCGCACGGTGCCCCGGCCGTCGCCCACCAGCCGCACCTGCACCCTGGCGGGGCCCGAGAAGGTCGCTGTGAGTTCGCCGTGGTCGGCGGTGCACCCCGAGGTTCCTGAGCACACGCCGGAGAAGCCGAGGAACTCCGTGCGGCCCACGGCGACAGCGTCGATGGGCTCGCGGTCGAGCTGCTTCCAGTGGCAGGGCGAGCGCTGCTCCGTACACGTCTGGCCGCGGTTGCGCGCAGCCACGGAGCCGGTGCCCGTGACGCGGACGACCAGTTCGTTCTGCGCGAAATCCGCGCCCGCCTCGTGCTCCGTGCGGAGGGTGCACGCCGGATCGAGGCCGGAGCCAGAGCACTGGCCGGACCAGCCAGCGAAGTGGAAACCGGCAGAGGCGACGGCGTCGATGCGCGACGGGAGCGACACACGCGCGAGGCAGCCCGGTGCCGAGCAGAACTCGGCCCCGAACCGGACCGCACCGCCGGGGCTCACCACGATGGGCACGTCGCTGAGGCAGCCCGTCAGGGCTCCGGCGAGCAGTGCAAGTCCCAAAGCTGTTCGTGCCCTCGGTGACGGCATGACGGCCCGTCCTAGCTGGCTCTGGCTGGGCAGCCCAGAGGTGGAGCACTGAAAGTCCGGGGCGGGCGCCGACCGTTGCGCGGCGACCATGCAGCGTTGAACGTCCAGCTGGGCGCGGTCCGTATGTTCGACTTCGACCGCGACAGGCTGAACAGCGGCCGCACGCCGCGCGAGCCCCTTCGCCGTGCTGTCCGTGCGGCAGGCTCTTCGTGCGCGGCCGCTGTCGCTGGGCTGCGCGCTCTCAGGCGTTCGGCTGACCTCGTTGGCACGGCGCGGGACCGGGGGACCGCCTCGCGGCGTCGCTTGGGGGCCCCGCCGCCAGGGTCGATCTGCGGCTCGCGAAGCACTGACCCTTTGGACGGTCTCTTTCGCGTCAGTTCAACCTGGACGGCAGGTGGCGCAGCACACGCCGCGGCCGCCGACGTGCGTTCGAAACGAAAGCGCCACCCTCTTCTTCGAGGGTGGCGTCTTGCGAGGCACCGAGTGCCTTCAACGAACTACGGGCACGCGAGCGACGACGGGGCCATGTCGTTCGGGTGCCCAGGCGTGACGACGGTGGTCGTGGGCAGGCCCGCGTCCACGATGAACGTGACCGAAGACGAGCTACCGATCAGGTCGCCACCGACCCAGGCCGTGCCGGAGTTCGGGGTGTTGTTGCCCGGCGTGCGCAGCAGGGCGTCGGGCGTACCGGCGGCCACCGTCGCTTGGTTGCCGGCGGGGCCAAACGTCACGTCGGTGGCATCGCCGTCCTTCCACGAGACCGAGTCAAGGACGGTGACGCCAGCGTCCAGCGTCGGGAACGTCGTCGTACCCACGGTCACCCCCGTCAACGGTGCGCTCGCCTGGAAGAGAATGAGCGACTCGGAGCCGTTTTGAATCGCCCCCCCGTCGAGGTCGAAGCGGGGCTGGTCGACGACTGTCGTGGCCGAAGGCACGCCCGGGCACATCGCCAGGCTGCCCTTGATCAACAGAATGCCGTTTGCACCAAACGTTAGGCCCGACAGGTCGTGCATGACGTTGATCCGCCCTGTGCCTGAAGAGTCGCCGTCGACGGTGACGACGTAGGTGTTCGCGGGAATGGCGCCACTGCCCTTGATCTCGATGAACTCGTACGGAGTGTCCACCACCGGCGGGTTGATCCGAACCTCGTTGAGCAGCAGCCCCGACGATCCACCCGAGCCACCGGTGCCCGCCGTGCCACCCGTACCCGCCGTGCCACCCGTACCCGCCGTACCACCCGTACCCGCCGTACCACCCGTACCCGCCGTGCCACCGGTACCCGCCGTGCCGCCGGTGCCCGCCGTGCCACCGGTACCCGCCGTGCCACCGGTACCCGCCGTGCCACCCGCACCTGCGGATCCGCCGTCGCGGCCCGCGGTTCCGCCCGTGCCGCCGTCGTTGTTGTTCGTCATCTCTCCACAGCCGAGCGTCAGGCCCAGCAGTCCAGCGAATAGCCACTTCGAGTTCATGTCGTCTCCTTGGGGGGCTTACTTCAGGGAATGATTGCTACGCCTCGGTACGCGCCGCCGGCCGGCGCGGTCGCCACGACGCTGCCTGCGGCGAAGTTGGTCAACGTGCCGCCGGTGTCGACGAAGCGAACGACGCTCGTCGCCGTCGCGCACAGCACGATCACGTCGGCACCGACGTGGCTCGCCGCGACTTGGTTGCAGCTCGTCTGGTCCGGAATGCCGGCGAACAGCTGCGCCGCTTCGACCCAGGACCCGCCGTCGACCACGTACTTGCGCATGCCCGCGTCGGTCGTCGAGTCGGCCGTGTACAGCGTGTTGAGCGAGGAGCTGCCCACCGGCAACAACGAGAAGCCCTGCGGGTTCTGCAGCGGGAAGCCAGGGAGGCCCTGGAACTGCGTCGTCATCATCTGCGGCAGGCCGGTGCCGATCTGGAAGATCCGCGAGTTCGTGCCGAGCCCCGTCGCCGAGCCCGTCGAGCCGAACAGGTTGCCACCTTCGACCCGCACCACGCGCATGTTGCTGACGGTGGTGAAGATGTCCGTCGGCGTCGAGGTGGGCGTCGCGCCGTGGACGACATGCTTGACGCCGCCGCTCGAGCCCGCCAGCCAGTACTCCGTGCCGTTGACCGTCGTGACGGAGCGAACGTTCGGGCCGCCGTTGAGGAACGCGCTGGTCACCGTGCTCGTGTCCACCGCGCCGGTGCTCGCGACGATCCGCGCCACCACTCGATTGCGAGCGCTCGCCGCGCCGTTCACGCTCGCCGTTCCAGGCACGGCGTCATACCCGGCGAGCACGAGGTGCCCAGAGCTTGCCGAGTAGTACAGCGCGCCTTCGGACGTCGACGCACCGTTGAGCGCGAAGGCGGCGTTGCCGCTCGACTGCGCCGTTGGCAGCACGATGGTGCGCTCCAGTGCTCCGGTCGCCAGCGAGCGAACCTCGAGGACGACCGCGGCTGCCGCCGAGCTCAGCGCCGCGCCGCCGTCGTTCGGCCCAACGCGCACGACGACGAAGCTCGGGCCAACGCCACCGTCGGTGCCG
>JALHOS010000357.1 GCA_022842905.1 Myxococcaceae bacterium
CCGGAGCCTGCGCTGCCGCCGGAGCCTGCGTTGCCGCCCGAGCCTGCGCTGCCGCCCGAGCCTGCGCTGCCGCCGGCGCCTGCACTCCCGCCAGCACCCGCCGCTCCGGCGTCGACGCGCGCGCCGGCGTCTCGACCCGAGCCCGCGTCGAATTCAACGAGCTGCTCCCCGCACGCCGCCAGGACGCAGCCCAAGCCAATCACCCACGCGTTTCGCATGGCGCGGACCCTATCGGCTGGGCACGGCGGCTTGCGAGCCGGCTCTTCGAACCAAACCGGTCTTGCCGCCCCTTCAGAACTTGAAGGGGAACGCGACCGGCGGGCAGGGGGCTGCGTTGGCCGGAAACCGCAGACTGGTGACCACCGCGGACACGCAGCGGCTGATGGGCGCGTCGAGCAGGTCCTCGCTCACCGTGCCAACCGAAGTCACCGCGCCGTCGCGGTCGATTGTCCACGTGAGCACGAGCTTTCCCCATCGTCCCGGTTGTTCTGCCCTCTGGAGCGCCACGCACTCGCCGAGGAATCGCTTGGCAAAGAGGACGGTCTCGATGACATCTCCGTCGCTGAGCGAAGCGACGGGTGAGCGCGGTCGCTGGGCGAAGGCGTCCGCGGCACGCCCAGCAATCTCCCGAAAGCCAGGCTCCGCGGCTTGGAGCACAGCTGCCGGCTCGCGCAGCACCACGTCCCCGCCCGCGCGGATCGTCACGCACGCGGACAGCGCCAGCACGGAGCACCCGAGCCACCGCAGGAGAGCGCCATAGTTCATGCCGTTCGTATCCCTACGGATCGTCGCATTCGGCTCCGTAGCAACAGAAGATGGGCGCCTGCGGGTCTTGCCCGCCGTACAGGCATGCGCCCTCGGGGTAGCGTCGCCATCTGCCACTGCAGGGGATCGGCTGACCACGGAACCGTCGGTTGGTGACCGAGATCGGGAACTTGATCGGCAATGTTTCGAATCGATCTCCTGAATGGCCAACGGAGCCTTCCAGAACGATGTTGACGAAGAGCGTCAGGTCGCCGGCTTCCGTCGCACCTTCGAGCCACTGGCTAACCTCCTCGGGCAAGAGGTTGGCGAACAAAGACAGAGTGGCGGTCTCGGTGCGCAGCGGCGCAAACAGGGTGAACTTCCGGGGCTTGAGGCGATAGGGCGGGAACGCGCTGGCGCCCCATTGGTAGGTCGCGGTGAAGCTGAGACTGATCGCGTCGACGACCAGCTGCCCGGCACGAGTCGTCGACTCAGGTGACTGGCCTACCGACACCACTGCGGCGCCACCGCGTCGCTGTGCGGTGATGGTGGTCCAGTACGCCGGCTGTCCCGCTGCGACGTCGAGGTGACCTGCGGTCTCGAGCACTCCAGGAGGAGGCTCAGCGCAGTTTGGCTGCGCCGGATGCAGCGTCAGCTCGACACCCGCGGTGTTCGGCCCGCAGCCCAGAAGCGCCACCATGAAGAACGACAGTACGTGCGATTTCATCGACTCGACCTCCGGGTGCTGACCGACTGCAGTTTCACTTCGCTCACCATCGAACCGACGCGCCCACCAGGTGCCGTTGCAGAGGGGCACCCAACCCCACCGTGAGCTGGGAATCGAAGTCCAAGGCCCACCGGTCGGTCAGCTGCACCTGCACCAACGGCAGCACGCGGTTGAGGAAGCGCGACGAACCAACCGTCACCCCACGAAAGCCGCCGTTGATTCCCGGCCACGTGCTGACCGACGCGCCGGCATTCAGGACGACGCGCTCCCCGAGGCGAAAGGTGACCGCCACCGTCGCGCCCAGGGAACTCTCGACGCGCACCTCCGACCGCAGCTGCGAGACTCGTCCAGCGACGAGCAACGCGGCCGTCGGAGTGAACCAGTGGCGGTACGACGCCGAGCCGCCGAACGTCACCGCGACCGGCTCGTCCTTCGAGAACCCGAGTGAGTCGAGGCCGAACGACAGCAGCACTTCGCGTGAGTGCACGGCGCCCAACAGCACGGTGAGCGCCGGGTGCAGAAACGACACCTCGAGCCGCTCGAAGGGAGCCCACGTCAGCGTCGGACGAAGCGCGAGCGAGGGCTGGAGGCCGTCGACGGCGACGCCCACGCTCAGCGCGGCCCGCATGGTGCCTGCGGGAGGAATGGAGTTCTGGTCGGCGACGACTGGCGCCCCGCTCTTGGAGTCGATGGCTGCGCGACCCACCAGCTCCAGGGAACTCTCGGCCACGGTGGTGAGCTTGCCCGCGGCGACGTGCACCTCGCGCGCGGTCACCACGGAGCGCTGATCGACGCGGCGCACGAGGTAGTCGCCCGCAGGCACCGCGAGCCTGGCCTTGCGCGCTCCCTCTGGAATCTCCAGCAGCACCAGGCCGGAGGGCAGCTCAACCACCTGGAGCGGACCTGAAGTCTGGTCGACGGCGAGGGTGCTGCTCCCTTCGTCGAGCTGCGTGAGCACGAGGTCGCGGCGGCCGTGCAAGTTCCACTCGAAGCTCGGGTGTTGTGGCTGGAGCGAAGCGCGAGCGCTGGCGCGAACCGTCTGGCCTTGCGCGTACTGAAACGCTTCGGTCGCGCTGACATCGCCGTCACCCGACGCGTCGGCGGCGCCGAGCAGCCCTCCAATGAAGTGGTGGGTGAAGAAGGAGCCCTTCAACACATCGGACTCGTGAGCCTCTTCGAGCCCAGAGCTCGAGGCGATGAGCACGGTGCCTTCCGCCGCGAGCGTCATCGGGGCGAGCACGACGGGTGGCTCGGCGGTGAGGCCTTTGGAGCGGGTCCACGTTCCTCCACGACACGCATCGATGATGCCGACCCGCACCGTCGCTGGCGCTCCGACCAGCGCCTCGCGGAGCAGGCCCAAGGAGAGGTGCTTGCCGTTGGGGTAGAGCGACGACTCGTCGGCATGCCCCGAGTAGTAGAAGTACAGCACCGTCTCTCTCCGCTCGGCGAGAATCGCGGTCGACACGGCGCGGAGGGCGGTCATCACCTGCTCAGGCTCGGGGTCGAGCAAGAGCAGCGCGTCTTGGGTCGCCACACCACCGACTCGCGCGAGGACTGCCTGGAGCTGCTCGGCATCTCGCTGGGCGAACCGCAGCTTGGGTCGACCCGCCGGCGCTTGGTTGGCGCCCACCAGCACCGCGAACCGCCGCGGACCTTGGGGGGCCGCCGCGAGCATGACGAGCAGCGAGAGCGCCAAGGTCATGGGTCGCTCCGTTGGAGCGAGAAGTCGGACCACCAGCGCTGCGACGTGCGCGGCCGCTCGACGGCCGCCGCTTCCAGCTCTGCTGGCTTGCAAGCGCCATGGCACAAGAGGAACCCGAGGTGCACGACGGGGTCCTTCTCGTCGACACGCCAGCTGTTGGGGAGCGGGGTCGCCGCGTTCGGGTCGACCTCGCCCTCGTAAACGCTGCGCCACCCCTGCGGTGTGTCCAGCCCCACGACCAAATACGAGAACCCAGCGGCCGCGACCTTGAGCTGCAGGCGATCGTCGGTGTGCACCGGCGAGCGGCCGTCCCACAGGTGAACCTTGTGTCCCCGCTCGATGTAGAGAGCGAACGAAGGGTGGCCTTTGGACCGGGTCGTCTCTTCGGGCTGCCGCAGGGTGACGAAGAAGACCAGGCTGGCCACGACCGCAGCGGCTGCTGAGAGCCAAGGGAGGCGCAGTCGCCACCGAGAACCGGCTGCCGTCTGAGCCCATGTGGGGACGGGTTCGGTCGAAGGGCTGGCGGCGGTGACGTGCGCGCGACAGGAAGCGCAGGTCTCGAGGTGGCGTTGCAGGGTCGCGTCGGGTCCCTTGAGGGCGGCCAAGTCGAGCGCGAGCACGGAGGGGTGCGGTGCCGTCATGGTTTGGCCCCTTCGTCGAGCGCGGCGGCTGCTTGCCCGAAGCTGTCGAGCCACCGGCGCACGGTGCGCTCGGTGACGTCGAGCACGACGGCCGCTTCGAGCTGGGTCAGGCCGTCGACGTGAATGAGAAGCCCGGCTTGCATCACCTCGGAGGGCAGGTCTTTGGCGAGGCGCCCGACGAAGGAACGAACGAGGGCCGCCGTCTCGGCGTGGCTACTCGTGGGTGAGGGCGCCAGGTCGTCGACGGCGACGGTGGTTCGTCTCCGGCGGAGGTGATCGATGACGAGGTTGCCGCTGCAGCGATACAGCCAGCGGACCACGCCGTCATCGCCTCCTGTCACCCGTGTCTGCAGGAAGCGCACGAAGGTCTCCTGTGCCACATCGGCAGCCGTCGGCCCGTCGCCCAAGAGCCGTCGACAGCGCTCCCGCACGAGCGGGAAGTATCGACGGTAAGAATCTTCGACGTTCATGAGCGGCGCGGTTCAAACGGGCGAGCCGCCTATAACCGGACATGGCATGGAGGGCGATCGCACGCCGTGGCGCCACCCGACACGACGAACACGTGTCGCGACGCGGGTGGGGGACCGGTAAGTGTGATCGACGCGCTGGTGCCGTCCAGCAGCGTGTCGGCGCTCAGCTCGGTCGCGTGTGTGAGCGACGCTCGTGGGCTTTCCGAGCGACGTGCCGGGACCTCAGTAGTTCGGGTCGAACTTGCACGGCTTCAGCCGCACCGCCGACGGCCTGACGTTGAACGCGCCGCCGTTGCCGGCTCCGCCAATGCCGAGCCCGGTCAAGAACGGACCCCCGCCACCCCCGTTCAGCGCCGCGATGTTGCCCAACGAATAGGAGACGCCGACGGAGTTCACGCCCTCCGTCGATTCGTCGCCATTCGCGGAGCCGCGCAGCACGCGGTCCTCCGCCAACGGGTACGGCACGAACCCCGTGGGGCACGTGTTGCCCACGACGAACACGACCATGTCGTCGAGGACGGCCTTGAGGTGGGCCTTCGTCACGACGTCAGCGTTCCCTGCGTTCCCCGTGGCCGGCGTCCCGACGTTCGAGATGCGGTTGCCGCCCAAGGTGAGCCCCGACACCGTCAGCGTCCCGACGGTCAGGGAGCCAATCTTGGTTTCGATCAGCGTCCGAAGGTTGGCGATGGCCGTGTTCGAGTTGGTGATGGCCGTGTTCAAGAACGTGAAGTTCGAATTCACCGCGCTCGCGAGCGCTGGCTGGTCCGGGGCGAAGGTGACGAGCTGGGCGGTCGCCAACCCCGACACCAGGAGCGCTCCGGCGCCCAGGAGCGCGACGAAAGTCCGGCGAAGCCTCGCGCCGCGGTTCAGCTGTGCGCGCAGTTCGTCGATCTGAGCCTGTAAGTGAGCGTGGTTCGTTTCGTTCATGGGCTGGCGCATCTACCACGAGCCCGTGAACGGCTTGAGCGCCCTCTGGGCGACACGCAAAGCGGCCATACACCCGTCGCCCGATCGCCTCGCCGTCCCTCGCCGCGCCACCCCCTTCCACCTCGAGGGGCCCATGAACATGGGGGCTGCCCGGCGCCGCGCGGCCATGGACGGCGATTTGGGTGAAGGTGCCGACGCCCTGATTGGGCCGAGCCGCGGTCGGTCGACGCTCGACGATGTCCAAAGCACGGGCGTCGTCGGGCGCTGATGACCTCGGCCTTGTCGCCCTCCCGGCGTTCTGCTCGGCAACCGGCGGCGCTGCGGCGCGCGAGCTGGGCCCCTGAAGCACGCCGCTCAGGCCGGCGCACTCCGAGCGCCCTTCACCAGGAGCCACCCCAGCATGCACAGCTCACCCACGCTCAGCGGCACCATGAGCACCGACGACACCGCCGCGTGGTGCTGCGGCGCCAGCAGCGCCACGAAGCTGTCCACCAAGTACGAAGCGCCGCCCACCAAGAGCAGCGCCCCCAGCACCTTGGGCAGAAAGCCCGAGCGAATCGTCAGCAGGCCGAAGGGAATCAGCCACAGCCCCCAGAAGATCGACGCGATGAAGACGCCCTGCTGATGGGTGTGGAGCAGGACCCCGACGAGCGCCGCCCGCGCCTCGACGGCCAGCCCTGGCACGGTCGCGGACTCGAGCGCCGCCAGCATGAAGCCTTCGTTCAGCATCGCGATCGGCACGGCGACGAGGACGAACGCCTTCATGAGCCTCGACTGGCCGGGGTGCACGCCGTCGAACAGTCGCACCAGCGCCAACACCAGGAAGATGAAGGCGAGCTGGCAGAGCAGGTTCGCGCTCACGCCCAGCCGCACCAGCGTCGCGTGCGAGGCCACTTGGGCCGCGGTCGCCGCGGCGTCACCCGCGACGACGATCTTCGAGGGCACGTAGAGCAGCCCAAACGGACCGCTCGCCAGCATCGCCAGGTACCAAAGCCCTGCAATCCGGGCAGCGCGCGTGCGGTTCATGGGCGCTCAACGGGCGAGGGCCTGTTCGATTGCCCGATCGCCGCCGCGTCGTGCGCGAAGGCGCGTCGCTCCACACTTCGTCTCAGAGGATCTTCTTCGGCGGGAGCACCACGTTGGCGACCAGCAGCCCCATCACCAACGCGCCGGCGACCGTCACCATGTCGACGGCGTGGCCGGCGCCCTGGCTGTAGTCGCCGCGCAGCAGCGCCTCGACGCTCTTCAGGCCGAAGGCACCGGGCACGAGCAGGAGCAGCCCAGGCACGAGGAAGAGCTGCGTGGGCCGCAGCGTCGCGCGGGCGAACGCGTTGGCGGACAGGCCCAGCGCCAGCGCGGACAGGCCGGCCCCCACCCAGCTCGACAGGCCGGCCACCGCGAGCTGGCTCGCGAAGACGACACCCGCCGACGCGAGCGAGACGCCGAAGAGGGCGCGGGGCATGCCCAAGGACACGCCGAAGCCGGTCGCGGCGACGGCGACGGCGGCGACGCGCCAGAGGACGTGGGGCGCCTGCGCGATCTCGACGGGCGGCGCGTGTCCGCCGGTCCACTGCTCCAGGGACACCACCACCGCGATGCCGAAGACGAGCGCGAGCAGCGTCATCGCCGCGTCCATGAGCCGCGACGTGCCGGCCACCAAGTTCTTGAAGGTCAGCTCGGCCAGCCCCGTCGTCAGCACCATGCCGGGCAGCAAGGGAATGACGGCGGCCAGCACCAGCACGTCGCGCGAGTGGTGTGGCCAGAAAGACGTCGCCGCCCAGCCCGTCGCCGCGGCGCCGACGCCTCCCAGGAAGTTCCCCAGAAAGCGCAGGTCGGGGTTCTTCTGCGTCCACCACAGCAGCAGGCGGACCAAGAGGCCCGCGACGCCTGCGAGCACGAAGTGGCTCAGGCCGCCGCCGAAGGACACCGCGGCGCCGGCGCAGCTGCCCGCGCCCGCGACGAACTGCGCCCACGTCGGCCACGGCGCTCCGACCACACCCGCCTTGAGCTCGGCGCGGGCCTCCTCGACGCTCAGCTCGCGGGTCACCACGCGGTTGAGCAGGCGGTCGAGGTCTGCGAGCGCCGTGAGGTTGGTCTGCCACTCTCGGACGCGCACCATGGTCGTCACGGGCGCTTCGCCCGTCGGCGTGCGAATGGAGACGAAGAGCCCCGTGGGTACGGCGAAGACGTCGGCGCTGAAGCCTTCGTTGGCGGCGACCGCGACGAGCAGCTCTTCGAGCCGGTACGTCGGGCAGCCCGCCGCCAGCAGGTCACTCCCCAGCTCGACGAGGTAGTCGAGGAACAGCTGTGCCGAGCGAGTCGTCGGAAGGGTCACGCGGGGCGGGGCTTACCGCTCCTCGGCGCCCGCGGCGACGTGCGGCGTGCGGCGCGCCGTCCAATCCACCCCGGGTCTCGTCGCCGGGAACGAGCCTCAGGCGCGCCTGGCCGTCCGCTTGCCAGGGCAGGGTGGATGTGATCGACAGCGCTGATGAACGTCGGTCCGCGCACGCTGGGCGGCGCGCTGGTGGTCCTCTTTGCTGGACACACCGCGGCGACCTGGTGGCAGCTCGCGCCGCTGGTCTTCGTACAGGACGACTACCTCAACTTCGCGCAGGCGCTCGAGCCGGACACCGCGTGGCGCTTCCTCAACCGGCTCGACTTCGGCCGATACAGCCCCAGCCACCGCGCGGCGCACGGGCTCGTGCTCTGGCTGGGCGGTACGCCGCCGTCGCTGGACGTCGCGCGCTGGGTGCTCGCGGGGCTCGACGCGCTCG
>JALHOS010000358.1 GCA_022842905.1 Myxococcaceae bacterium
CGCGGTGCTCGGGGCGGTGGAGCCTTGGCACCCTGACGTGAAGGAGCTGTCCCTGTGAGCCTGCGCATCGGCGTCGTCTGTCACGCGAGCCTCGGCGGCAGCGGCGTCATCGCCAGCGAGCTGGCCCAAGGCCTGGCGCGGGCCGGCCACGAGCTGCACGTCTTCGCCGCCGCGCCGCCGCCGCGGCTGGACGTGGCCACGCCCAACCTCACGCTCCACCGCGTCGTCACGCCGACCTCTCCGCTGCTCCCAGCCGGCGAGTACGCGCTGGCGCTGGCGTCGACGCTGGCGAAGGTGTCCACCGAGGCGCGGCTCGACGTGCTGCACCTGCACTACGCGATTCCCCACGCGGTGAGCGCGCTGCTGGCGCGCGGCATGCTCGGCACGGCGCGGCCGCGGCTGGTGGTGACGGTGCACGGGACCGACGTGCTGACGCTGGGCCTGGAGCCCGCGCTCGAGCCGGTGCTGCGGTACGCCCTGCGGTCCGTCGACGCCGTCACCGCGCCCACCCGCTTCCTGAGCGCGCACGCGCACGCCGCCTTCGGGCTGCCGCAGGCGCCGGACGTCGTCGGCAACTTCGTCGACGGGGCCCGCTTCTCGCCCAAGCCGCACTCGTCGCGCGCGGAGAAGGTGCTGGTGCACGACTCCAACTTCCGGCCGCTCAAGCGCGTGGACGACGTGGTGCGCGTCTTCGCCAAGGTGCGCGCGGCGCTCCCAGCGCGGCTGGTACTGGTGGGCGACGGCCCCGGTCGCCCGCAGGCCGAAGCGCTGGCCCGCGAGCTGGGCGTCGCCGACGGGGTGGACTTCCGCGGCGTGCAGCGCGACGTGGCGCCGGCGCTCCACGAGGCCGACGTGTTCCTGCTGCCCAGCGAGACCGAGAGCTTCGGCCTGGCGGCGCTGGAAGCGCTGGCCTGCGGCGTCCCCGTGGTCGCCACCCGGGTGGGCGGACTGCCCGAGCTGGTCGAAGACGGCGTGACGGGCGCGCTGCTGCCCGTCGGCGACGTCGACGGCATGGCGGCGAAGGTGCTCGCGCTGCTCACGGACGACGGCGCGTGGCAGCGGGCGTCGGTGGCGGCGCGCAAGGCGGCGCTGACGAAGTGGACGCCGCGCGCCGCCCTCGACGCGTACGAAGCGGTGTACCGGCGCGTGCTGGGCCGAGGAGTCTAGAGAAATGTTGGAACTGACCATGTCCTTCGTGCTGGCCACGTCGTCCTTCGCCGCGCCGCCGGACCGACCCAGCGGCGCCGAGCTGCTGCGCGACGCCCGCAAGCTGTCGGTGCTGGGCACGGTGCTCTACGTGGCCGCGCACCCCGACGACGAAAACACCCGGCTCTTGGCCACGCTGGCCAACGACACGCTGGTGCGCGCGGTGTACCTGTCGCTGACGCGCGGGGAGGGAGGGCAGAACCTCATTGGCCAGGAGCTGGGCCCCGCGCTCGGCGTCATTCGCACGCAGGAGCTGCTGGCGGCGCGCCGGCTCGACGGCGCCGAGCAGCGCTTCACCCGTGCCCGGGACTTCGGCTTTTCGAAGTCGGTCGACGAGACGCTGGCGCGCTGGGACCACGACGGCGTGCTGCAGGACACCGTCGCCGTCATTCGCGAGCTGCGGCCGGACGTCATCGTCACGCGCTTCTCGCCCGAGCCGTCGGACACCCACGGCCACCACACCGCGTCGGCGCGCATCGCCGTGGAGGCCTTCACGGCCGCGGCGGATCCACGCTGGCACCCGGAGCTCGGCGCGGCGTGGCGGGCGACGCGCGTGGTGTGGAACGCCTGGTCGCCGGATCCGAGCGTGAAGCTCGATTTGTCGAAGGCGACGCACCTGGACTCGAGCCCGTACAGCCCGCTCTTGGGTTTGTCCTTCGGGGAGTTGGCGGCGGACAGCCGGTCCATGCACAAGAGCCAGGGCTTCGGCGCGGCGCCCACGCACGGTTCGAACCAGGAGAACTTCGTCCCGCTCGCGGGGGACGCGGGGGTTTCGCTGCTGGCGGGCGTGGACCTGACGTGGGCGCGGGTGCCCGGCGCGGACGGCGCGGCGAAGCTGCTGGCTCAGGCGGCCGCCGAGCTCAGGGTGGATCGACCCGCCGACGCGCTCAACACGCTGCTGGCGGCGCACGCGGCGCTGAAGAAGGTGCCGCCGCACCCGTACCAGGCGCTCAAGCTGGCCGAGCTCGAGCGGCTCATCGCCCACTGCGCCGGCGTTTACGTCGAAGCGGCGGCGGCCAGCGCCCAGGTGGTGCCGGGGGGCACGGTGGACGTGACGCTGACCGCGCTGGTCCGCGGCAGCAAGCAGCTCGTACTCGCGCAGGTGCGGCTGTCCGACGGCCAGCAGGTGGCGCCGGGCACGGCGAAGGTGACGCTCGCGGTGCCAGCAGACGCTCCGTACTCGACGCCGGAGTGGCTCGAGCGGCCGACGACGGCGCCGGAGCCCACGCCCACGCTCTGGGTGGACTTCGACTTCGGCGCGCTCACCGTGCGCCGGCCGGTGCTCTTCAAGTGGACCGACCCGACCGCCGGCGAGCGCTTCCGCCCGGTGGAGGTGCTGCCTCCGGTCGTGCTCGCTCCCGACGCGCCGCTGCTCGTCTTCGTCGACGGCGCGGCCAAGGTGGTGAAGGTGTCCGTCGCGGCGCAGGCCGACGGCCAGGCCGGGGAAGTGCGGCCGGTGGTGCCGACGGGCTTCACGGTGACGCCCGCCGCGGCCCCGTTCTCGCTCGCGAAGAAGGGCGACGCCGTCGAGCTGGCCTTCGAGGTGCGCGCGCCGAAGGGCGGCGCGGCGGAGGCGGTGGTCCAGTGGGAGGCGCGGCTGGGCGCAAAGACGGTGGGGCTGTCGCTGCAGCGGGTGGAGTACGCGCACATTCCGGTGCAGGTGAGGCTGTTCGCGGCGCAGACGAAGGTGGTGCGCTTCGAGCTGAAGAAGGGCGGCGCGAAGGTGGGCTACGTGCCCGGGGCCGGCGACGACGTGCCCGCGGCGCTCCGCCAGGTCGGCTACGAGGTGACGGTGCTGGACGACGAGGCGCTGCGCACCCGCCCGCTGCGCGGCTTCGACGCGGTGGTGCTCGGCGTGCGCGCGTACAACGTCAACGCGAAGCTCCCTGCGCACCGCGCGAAGCTGCTCGACTACGTGCAGGGCGGCGGCGTGGTGGTGCTCCAGTACAACACCAAGAATCGGCTGAGCGACCTGCCCGCGCAGCTCGGGCCGTACCCCTTCGACGTGTCCCGAGATCGCGTCACCGACGAGGCCGCGGAGGTGACGTTCACCCAGCCAGGGCACCGCGTGCTGCAGAAGCCGAACGTGCTGGGCCCGAAGGACTTCGACGGCTGGGTGCAGGAGCGCGGGCTCTACTTCGCGGGCACCTGGGACAAGCAGTACCAGACGCCGCTGGCCATGAACGACCCCGGCGAGCCGCCGCGGCAGGGCAGCCTGCTGGTCGCGGCGTACGGGAAGGGCGCCTTCGTCTACACCGGCCTCGCGTTCTTCCGGCAGCTGCCGGCGGGCGTGCCGGGCGCGTACCGGCTCTTCGCGAACCTCCTGGCCCATGGACGCTGACGCCGAAGGCCGCCCGCCGTTCTTCCGGACGTGGCGCGGCGCGTACGCCGCGGTGCTGGCGTGGCTGCTGCTGACCGTCGTGGCGCTCACCTGGCTGTCGCGGGCGTTCCGATGAGCGCGCTCGACTGGCTGGTGCTGAGCGGGACGCTCGCCGTCATCGTCGGGTACGGCGTGTGGAAGACGCGCGGCATTCGCAGCGCGGCCGCGTACCTGCGCGGTGGAGAGGACGGCCGCTGGTACACGGTGGGGCTGTCGATCATGGCCACGCAGGCCAGCGCCATCACGTTCCTGTCGACGCCGGGGCAGGGCTTCGACGACGGGCTGGGCTTCGTGCAGTTCTACTTCGGGGTGCCGATCGCCATGGTGGTGCTGTCAGCCACCATTCTCCCCATCTACTACCGGACGCGGGTGCTCACCGCGTACGAGTACCTGGAGCAGCGGTTTGACCTGAAGACGCGGCAGCTCACCGCGCTCATCTTCCTGGTGCAGCGCGGGCTGGGGACGGGAATCTCCATCTACGCGCCGGCGATCATCCTGTCCGTGGTGCTGGGCTGGTCGTCGCTGGTGACCACCATCGCCATCGGGCTGCTCGTCATCGCGTACACGGTGAGCGGCGGCACGCGGGCGGTGAACCAGACCCAGCAGCTGCAGATGGCGGTGATGTTGGGCGGCATGGCGCTGGCGTTCGTCGTCGTCGCCCGGCAGTTGCCGGACAGCGTGTCCTTCCAAGACGCGCTGGGCGTGGCGGGCGCGCTTGGGAAGCTCAACGCCGTGGACTACTCGGTGAAGCTGAACACTCGGTACACGTTCTGGTCCGGCATCACCGGCGGCACGTTCGTGGCGCTGGCGTACTTCGGGACGGATCAGTCGCAGGTGCAGCGCTACCTGAGCGGCGAGTCGCTGGGGCAGGCGCGGCTGGGGCTGTTGATGAACGGGCTGCTGAAGGTGCCCATGCAGCTGCTGATTCTGCTCGTCGGCGTGCTGGTGTTCGTCTTCTTTCAGTTCAACCCGTCGCCGGTGTTCTTCAACGGCCCGGCGTTGGACGCGGCGCGCGGCTCGGCGGCGGTGGGCGCGCAGGTGCGCGAGGTCGAAGCGCGCTACGCGGCGGCGACGGCGCGGAAGACGCAGGTGGTGACGGCGTGGCTCGACGCGCGGCGGGCGGGCGCGGGCGCGGACGAGGCGGCGCGCAAGGCCGCACTGCTGGAGGTCGACGCGGAGCAGCAGGCCCTGCGCAAGGACGCGCGGAAGCTGGTGCAGCAGGCGGACCCGTCGGCGAACCCGAAGGACGCGGACTACGTGTTCCTGCGCTTCGTGATGGAGCGCTTCCCCGCCGGGCTGGTGGGCCTGCTGCTGGCCGTCATCCTCTGCGCGGCCATGTCGGCCACCGCGTCGGCGCTGAGCGCGCTGGGCGCGACGACCATGGTCGACTTCTACAAGCGCAGCGTGAACCCAGCGGTGGACGACGCGAAGGCGCTCCGCGCGACGCGGTGGTTCACCGCGGCGTGGGGGCTGGTGGCGATCGGCTTCGCGGTCGTCGCGTCGCGGCTCGACAACTTGATTCAGGCGGTGAACATCCTCGGGTCGCTCTTCTACGGGCCCATGCTCGGCGTGTTCATGGTCGGGTTCTTCCTGACGCGGGTGCGGGGCACGGCCGTGTTCTGGGCGACGCTGGTGGCGCAGGCGCTGGTGCTCGCGGCGTTCGCGGTCAGCGACATCGGCTTCCTGTGGTTCAACGTCATCGGCTGCGCGGCGGTGGTGGTGGTGGCGCTGGGGCTGCAGGCGGTGCTGCCGAACGCGCCGCCGTCGAGCCCCGCAGCGGCGTGACGGCGCGGTGGGCGAGAGCGAGGAGACGGACAGCCTTGGGCGTCGGCGAGGCACGAAGCGTTCCGGCGTGGCCAGCCGAGTACCGGCGCGGGTGATGCTGGAAGCAGAGCCGTACCTGCGGTGCGGCGACGTCCGCTGCGGCTCCGCGGAGAGGCCGTGCGAGGACTGCGGAGCGGCCCGACTGGTGGCGTTCAGCTGGAAGGGGCGCGGCTGCCCCTCGTGCGCGGCGCGCCGGGCTCAGGCGCGCACCTCGAGGCGACGCGACGGCGCGTGTGTCACCGGCAAGGGAGCCTCAGGCCACTTTCCTGGCGCGCTGGCCGGAGGTGACGCAGCCGCGCCTCCTCGAGCGCTTGGAGCCGCGCGTGGCGAAGGTTGTCTGGGACGGGCCGCCTGGGCGGCGGCGCGGGTCACCGGGCGCCGGACGTGCCGCGGTGGCTCAGGACCGTGAGGCGCCGTCGAAGCGGTCGCGCCGTTCGAGCTGCTTCTTGGCCTTGTCGGCGTCCTCGCGCGCGCGCAACGCGCTGGTCTCGGCCAACGCCCAGTCGAGCTCGGCGGCGGGCAGTTGGTACGGGCCCCGCCAGTGAAGCGCCGGGTGGGTGCGAAGCGGCTTCTCGTGCACGTAGACCTGCTTCGTCGCGGGGTCCGCCCAGACTTCGGCGTGGAAGGTGCGCTGCGTTGGCAGGCGCCTTCGGCAAGACGGTGTGACGCGGGCCGTTCAGGGCCAAGGCACCGCGCACTGCCCCGAGCCGCGCAGGAAGTAGTTCGCCGGGCTAGTGTCCGGGTCGATGCCGTGCACGTAGAGGCGCTGGCCGCTGTCCGGGCCGATCCACCCGGTGATGTCGATGGAGTAGCGCCGCGCCGTCGTCCCCGGAGTGCCGCAGAGCGTCTGCACGGCTTGCTCGGACGGCACGTCGGTCAGCCGGGCCAGCTTCCCCGTGCCGATGCCCGCGGGGCCGCCCAGGTACACGTGCACCTCGATGAGCGCGGGGTTGCCGACCACGCACGCCCAGCCGTCCAAGTACACGCGCCCCTGCCGGACCTCGAGGCGCTGCGCGTAGCCTTCGACGTTGCCGGTGGTCGGCCCGCCGGGGATGTTGGTCTCGCTCGGGTAGCCGCAGGCGCGATCCACCGCGTCTTCCAGCGTGCTGCCGAGCGACGTGCTCGGGAGCGCGTCCGCGTCGGCTTCGGTGCACCCGCGGCCCTGCCGGAAGTGGGCAATGCACGCCTTGAGCAACCGGTAGTACTGGTCACCCCGCTTCCCGTTCGCGAGTAGCCCGGCGCTGGGTTCGAACTCCCGCGATCGCTCCTCGTCAAAGACGTCGACGAACACCGGCTGCCCTTGGACGTCGGCCTGGCGAATCGCGAGCCATTCGTTCCACCCGTTGATGCCGACGTCGTGCACCGTCGGCGTCGCCACGAGCCGCTCCCACATGCGCACGAAGGTGCGGCCCGCATGCCGGGGGACAGACGCTGCCGGAAGGCTGATGCGGTAGTAGCCGAAGGCGGCGGACACCGAGAGGTGCTCCGGCTGCGTCCCGGCGAGCGTGACGTGCTGGTTGCACGCGGTGGTGGCGTTGGAGAGGCGAAAGGCGTCGCGCGGCTCACACCACGCCGAGTGCGCCCAGTGCGCCGGAGAGGCGGTTGCTTGATCCCACATGCGCCGGAAGGAGTAGGGGCCAGCGAGCGCGGCCAGGTGCGACTCGCTGGTGGCGATGACAGGCTGGGGATCCGTCGCCAGGAAGAACGGCTTGCCGTCCTTCAGGTACGCGAGCTCGGGGTACTTCCCGAGCTCCGTCATCATCCAGTCGATCATCGGGCTGGCGTCCGTCGAGACGGGGACCCACGGCACCACGCGCGGCGCGCCGTCGATCTGGCTCCACACTTTGAGCAGCTCGGTGAACGGCTGGACGATCATCTCCTGCGGCTGCGGGCCCGCGTGCGTGTCCGAGTGGTTGGTCGAGTCGATGTAGACGTAGTCGATGGCGGCGTCGCGGAGCTGGATCGCGTGCTGGCGCAGCACTTCGGGCTGGCGCGTCAGGCAGTAGTACCCGGCCGCGGGCTGCCCTCGCCAATGCCAAGCACCGACCGGCCCCCAGGCCTGCTGTCCAGCTTGAATGCGCGTGACGTCGTAGACCGTCGTGCCGGTCGGGTTGCCGCTCGCGTTCGGGCAGTGCCAGAGGGAATAGAACATGCCGAAGCGGGCCTTGAACGGCGCGCCGAGTGCGGGCGGCACACAGCGGCTGCCGACGTGCTGGAAACCGACGGGGCAGCTTGCGGCAGCCAGCGTCACCGTGGCCATGGCGACGTCCGGCAGGCCTGACTGCGTCGCGGTGAGCTGCTTCGCCCCGAGCCCGGCGATCAACTCCACCCCCGCGGTGAACGTGCCGCCGGTGCAGGCCGCCGTGACTGTCGCCGCGAGGCCGCTGCCCGCAAGCGTCACCGTGCGCCCGCTGTCACAGGTGCCGGCCACGTTGGGGCGAAAGGTCTTGAGCGTGGCTCCGTTCGCTGGGGACGTGAGCACCAGGGGCGCAGGAGGCTGACCACCCGCACCTGCGGAGCCGCCGCTGCCCGCGGAGCCGCCGCTGCCTGCGGAGCCGCCG
>JALHOS010000359.1 GCA_022842905.1 Myxococcaceae bacterium
CAGGGATGGGGTGAGGGAGTCCGAAGTGTCGGTGACCCATCGGCAGGGATGGGGGGAGGGAGTCTGAAGTGTCGGTGACCCATCGGCAGCGATGGGGGGAGGGAGTCCGAAGTGTCGGTGACCCATCGGCAGGGATGGGGGGAGGGAGTCCGAAGTGTCGGTGACCCATCGGCAGGGATGGGGTGAGGGAGTCCGAAGTGTCGGTGACCCATCGGCAGGGATGGGATGAGGGAGTCCGAAGTGTCGGTGACCCATCGGCAGGGATGGGGTGAGGGAGTCCGAAGTGTCGGAGGACCCATCCACCGACATGGGGAGAGAGAGTCCGACGTGTCGACGGACCCATCGGCAGGGAGGGAGGAGGGAGTCGACGGTGTCGACGGTGGCTCCGTCGGGCGCTCGTGACTCACCGTCGCCCGGGTCGGTGGCAGGACTGCTCGACGGAAGGCACGGCGGTGAGGAGCGCTGCCTTGCCAGCACTCACGTGCACGGGGAGGTTGTGGCGTTGGGACGGCGGGAGCGCCCGCCGCGCGAGCACGGCGGCGTTGACGGGCCACGCCTTCGCGTTGGGCGCAGTCATTCGCTGCGCCGCGCGTCGCGAGCGGCGGGGGGCTCCAGTCAAGCGCCGCGTGGAGAGGCAGTGCCGGCGAAGTCAGGCGGCGCTCGCCTCGGTGACGAGCAGGTCCAGCAGCTGTCGGAGCTCGACGGGCAGCGCCGCTTCAGGGTCGCCCACGTCATTCAGATTCACCTGCTCGACCAGGCGGATGACGTCCGTCGGGAACTGGTTCCTGCGCGGCAGCGCGAGGTGGGGCCTGATCGCCCCGAGGACGAAGCGCGCGCGGTCCTTCCCTCTCTGCCAGGTCGCCGGCGCGGCGTCGACGTGTGCACGAGCCTGGCGCTGCGCCGCGATCAGCTTGCGGTCGCCCTGCAGCACCTCGCCACCCTCTCGAAGCTCGGTCCTGAACAGGGTCACCGCGAGCTGGTCCTTGGCGGCGTCGTTGAGCCCAGCGTCGGCGTCGGCCGCGCCGACGGCGGCTCTCACCCGCTCCGCGAGATCCGCGGGCGCCGAGTCTCCGGCGAGGGCACGCACCCACGCCGTGAGCACCGTCGGCTCGAGGAGCAGCGACTCCAGGCTGTGCTGGCCCCACACGAAGGTTCGCTGCGTGACCCCCTCGCGCTCGAGCGGCGGTGCGAGCCCGGGGGTTCGTTGGTGATCGCGGTCGAGGACGACGATCGTCCGGAAGGTCCCGCTCTGCGCCTGCGCCCGCACGGCGTCGTTCGCCACGAGCTTGCCGAGCAGCTCCGCCAGCGGGGCCTTCGACGCGCCACCCAACTCCACCAGTGCCCAGCGCCTGAATGCCGCGAGCTGCGCTGGGGCGTTGCGGTATCTGAGCTGCGCGAGCTTGGGCAACGCACGCAGCTCGTCGGTCCCCTCGCAGAAGACGATCCGACGGGACGCGAGCGAGTTGATGGCGGTGTAGGGCGTCAGGTCCACCCAGCTGGCGAGATCGTCGAAGAGGCTCGCGTCGCTCTCCAGCAGCACGGCGCTCGGGCTGCTGGTTCGGTCGCAGCGCACCAGGAGCGCGCCTGCCTGCGACAGCCGGTTGAGGATGTCCACCGAGTGGGTCGCCAACAGCAGCTGGGCGTCGAACTCCCGAGTGATCAACTGCGCGAGCCGGGCGGCGCTTTCTGCCTGCAACCTCGGGTGGAGGTGCGCCTCGGGCTCGTCGAGCAGAAACACCACCCGTCGCCGAGTCGTCTCCTGGCGCCAGCGGGCGAGCGCGCTGAACAGCGCGATGAGGTTGACGAGCCCTGCGCCCGCCGCGGACAGCTCCAGCTCGCCGTTGGAGTCTCGAAAGTGCACCGCCAGCTGCGTCACCTGCTGCAGCTCTCCCTGTGAGGTGCGGCGGGTCAGCCGCGCCCCGGTCGTGCTTTCCAGGAACGCGTTGAGCTGGTCGAACTGGCTCCCGTCGAGGCCGACGACGAGGTTCCTCACCACGTGGCTCTGATCTCCGGAGCCCAAGAGGCGGTCGATGATGGCTCGGGAGCGCACCTCTTCATCGCGAACGGTGCCGTAGAACGGAGGCACGAACACGGTGACCGGTGCGTGCTCCTTGACGAAGTCTCGCAGTCGCTGGCTGACGAGCTGCGACTTCTTGGCCAGCTCGCGGACGCTGCTGGTTGCCTGGTCCGCGCGGACCCAGACGGTCAGCTCGAGCTGCTCGTTGCGCGCGCACGCGACGTCGACCTCGATCGCTTGGATGGGGTCCTTCAGGTCGAAGTCGACGCGAACCCGAAACATCATGCCTTCCCCGACGTCTTGGTCGACGAAGAGCGCACGCCAGTCGGAGAGCGGCAACAGCCGCCCCGCGTCGACCAGCTGTCCGGTGGCCAGCTCGGCCCACTCCACGCCGTCCTCGACTCGGAGGCGTGCCGCGCCGTCTTCGGCCAGCGCGAGGGTGACCGCGTCGCACGCCAAGCGAATGGCGTGCAGGGCCGTCGTCTTGCCCGAGCTGTTGGGTCCCAGGAATGCCGTCACCCGGTCGAGCCGCGAGTCGAAGCTGCGGAAGCCTCGGAAGTTCTCGATCTTCAGTCGGGTGATCATGGCCAGGGTGACGTTGTGCCGCGCCTACCCGCCGCGTCAAGCAACAGCCCCGCCAGGCCGGCTACCCGACGAAGCCGTTCTTCGCGTGCGACCCGTCGCAGAACGGCTTCTTCGACGAGCCACCGCAGCGGCACAGCGCGCACTTGTCGACCACTTGCACCTCGCCGTTGGGCAGCCTGAGCGCGATCGCGCCTTCGATCACCAGCGGCCCGTTCGGCATCGGCGTGACGGCCGGGCCGGTCAACGTCTCGTCGGTGGTCGCTTCGGGCTCTTCGTCTTCAGGCGCGGAGGTCTCGTCGGTGCCGGGTTGATCGGCGGCGGCGGCGGCCTGCACCTCGGCCAGGGGCACTCCGGGGTTCGTCTTCTCGTCGTCGGGGTTGATCGTCAGGCCCGGCGCTTCGGGCGACGGAGGGCTCAGGCTCAGCGCGCCCGAAGGGCACTGCTTGACCTGCTCGATGATGAGCGCTTGCTCGGCCTGGGACAGATCGATCCAAGGGGTGCGCTTGGGGTCGAACACCTTCGGCAGCCCCGCCGCGCAGATGCCGCTGTGCAGGCACTTGGCGGGTTGCCAGTACACGGTCAGTTCACCCAGCTGATACTGCCGCTGCTCGTCGCTCAAAGAGGACCTCCAGGGCTGCCTTTGAAGCCCACGATTCGCTCGCTGTCAGCCACCACCTGCACGACCTGCTCGGCTTCCCGCTGGCAGAACGCCCGCACGGCGCGATCCAACCGGGCGTCGAAGAGGCGGTGCACCGAGTGGATCCGCGTCGGCTGGAAGCCGCGGGAGATCTTGTGCTCCCCGCCGGCGCCCGGCTCGAAGGCCTCGAGCCCCCGGGTGATGCAGTCGTCCACCGAGTGGTACAGGCACACGTGGAAGTGCAGGAAGGGCACTTCCCGGAACGCGCCCCAGTAACGCCCGTACAGCCGCTTCGGCGTGTGCAGGTTGAACGCGCCGGCCACCACCTCGCGGCCAGCCTCGGCCACCACCAGCTCCACCTGCGGCGCCAGGCTCGCGAAGGCCCGCCGGAAGAAGTCGTGGTTGAGCTGCACGGGGCCCCATGCGTGGCGGCTCGCGGTGGCTTGGTAGAAGCGCCAGGCGAGCTCCGCGTGGGCTGGCTCGAGCTCATGGCTGCGCACCGTCCGCACGGTGATGCCCTGCTTGGCCGCTTCGGCGCGCTCCCGCTTGAGCTGGTGCCGCCGCTTCGCGTCGAAGCGCGCGAGGAAGTCGTCGTACGTGCGGTAGCCCTCGTTGCGCCAGTGGTACTGCAGGCTCGCCCGGTGGCTCAGCTGGCCGTGCGCCTCGAGGAGCTGCGCTTCGGCCTGCGGTGGGAAGATGACGTGCACCGACGAGCAGCCGGTGTCCTGGGCCAGCTCGACGCCGAGGTCGAAGAGCTTGGTGCGCAGGCTCTCGTCTTCGCCCGGCGCCAAGAGGAAGCGCGGCGCGGTGAGCGGGGACAGCGGCACGCCGATGAGGAGCTTGGGGTAGTAGCGCACGCCCAGCTGCTCCGCCGCGTTCGCCCACGCGAAGTCGTAGACGTACTCGCCCATGCTGTGGTGCTTGCGCCACGCCGGGGCTGCTCCGACGAGCTGTTCACCGCGAAAGGCCACCAGGTGCTGTGCTTCCCACCCGCGGTCCGCCACGGCGCAGCCCGACGCTTCGAGCGCCTCGAGCCACTCCCAGCGCAGGACCGGCGGCGCGTCGGCCGGCAGCAGCGCGTTCCACGCCGAGCGCGGCACGTCGGTGATGCTCGGGAGGACCTTGAAGCGCAGCGGCGAGGACATGGCGGGAAGCGGCCAGCAGCCTAACGAGCGGGGCCGGCGCCCGCCGCGATCTTCGCGTCGGCACGGCTGTCGCTTGACTGGCCTCGTTTCCCCGCCGGTTCGAAGGTAGTCCGCGCGCATGTTGCCCAGCGCCGCGATCCTGCTCGTCCTCACCCAGACGCCCGACGTCCTCACGCTCAAGGCCGTCGGCGACGTCATGCTGGGCACCAGCCAGCCCGAAGGCTACCTGCCCCCGGACGGCGGCGCGGGTGTGCTCGCCGACGTGGCGCCGCTGTTGGCGCAGGCGGACCTGACGTTCATGAACCTCGAAGGGCCGCTCTGCGACCAGGGCAGCAGCACCAAGTGCAAGAAGCCCGGCCGCACCTGCTACGCGTTTCGCACGCCGACCAGCTACGCGGCGCACCTGGCGCAGGCGGGGCTCGACCTGGCGTCGACCGCCAACAACCACGCCGGCGACTTCGGCGAGGCGTGCCGCCGGCAGACCGAAGCCACCCTCGACGCGCTGGGCGTCACCTGGAGCGGCCCCGTCGGCACCGTCGGCTCCCGCACCGTGCACGGCAAGAAGCTGGCGCTGCTCGCGTTCCACACGTCGGCGTCGTGCAACGACGTGAACGACGTGCCGAACGCGGTGAAGCTGGTGAAGGCCGCGAAGGCCACGCACGACCTGGTCGTGGTGTCCTTCCACGGCGGCAAGGAAGGGACGAACGCCCAGCACGTGCCCAAGGGTACCGAGCGCTTCCTGGGGGAGAACCGGGGAGACCTGCGCGCCTTCACCCACGCGGTGGTGGACGCGGGCGCGGCGCTGGTGCTGGGGCACGGACCGCACGTGCTGCGCGGCATGGAGGTCTACAAGGGCCGCCTCATCGCCTACTCGCTGGGCAACTTCGCGACCTACGGGCGGTTCGATCTGTCGGGCCCGCTGGCGGTGACGGTGGTGCTCGAGGTGAAGCTGTCACTGGCCGACGGCGCCTTCATGGGGGGCGCGCTGGTGCCGGTGCGGCAGGTGGGCCAGGGCGTGCCCCAGCTCGACCCCAAGGGCGCCGGCGTGCAGCTGGTGCGGCGGCTGTCGAATGAGGACTTCGGGCAGGCGGCGGTGCGCGTGGCCGACGACGGGACGCTCAGCTCACCACCAGCCAAATGAGCAGCAACAACGCGAGGGCCCCGAGGGCGCCCGCGGCGACCCAGACGAGCGGCACGCGACCGGTCCTCGAGTGGGGCGGCATGACGGCCGTGTGAACGTCGGAGCCGGTCAGGTGGGCGGTGCCCGAGCCGGTCTTCACAGACAGGGTGGGGCGCGCGTCGGGCGCGGGCCGGGGCGCGGTCTCTTCTTTCCCGTCCACGGGCATGGTCGGGCGCAGCGTGGGCTTGCGGCGCATGGCCGCGACCAGCTGCGTCTTGATCTGCATGGCGTCGGTGTTGGCTTCGTCGTCGGGCACCGGCGGGCCAGGGCGATCGTCGCGCTCTCGGTCCTTGTTCTTCTCCTTCGGCTTCCCTGGGCGGTGGACCGGCTGCTCGCGCTGCGTCTGCTCGTGGCTCGGGTCGACGTTGGTGATGGGGCCGCTGTCGCCGAGGTCGCCCGGCTCCGTCTCGCCCGCGTCGGCCAGCGTGGGGTCGTACCGGAGGACCGGCAGCACGGTCTCCAGCCGCGCGATGTCGGCGGTGGGCTTGCCCAGGAACGTCCAGAGGTACTCGGACGCGGAGGCCCGCCGATCTCCGCCGGAGATGACGCGGATCGCCTGCGCCGCCGCGTCGTCCAGCGCGGCGCGCGCCTGTTTGGGCTCCACCCCGAGCGTCTGGGAGAGCTCTTCACCAGAGATGCCTTCGACCAGACGAAGCACGGCGAACTCGCGGCCGGGCAGCGGCAGCGTGCGCAGGGCCCCGAGCAGCTTGCGGGCTTCGTCCAGCGTGCGCTGGCCGCTGGGCTTCTCGCTGAGCTCGACCGACGTCGTGGTCGCCGCGCGCCGGGCCTGCGCGACGACGTGGGCGCCGACCTTGGCGTCGTCACCGGGGAGGGCGCGCAGCGCCTGCGCCAGCGTCTCGGGCTGCAGCCGGTGCGCGACGTGGTGGGGCAGGTGAGAGAGCAGCACGCCGTGCACGAACGGACCGAAGTACTCGGCGAGGCGGTCCCGGGCGTCGGTGTCGCCGCTGCGTGCTGCCGCCAGATCGTCCCGCCAGTCCATTACCGCTCCTTCGCGGCCGCGCACTGTACATGACACGCGCCGCAGCGGCGCCCGGCGATCCACGGGCCGTTCCGCCCGTCAAAGAAAGCGGCGTCGGTCCCAAGAAATTCGACCGCGCCGTGGATCGCGGCGACAAAGCGCTCGTGCCCATGGCCGACATCATCGACCTCACGTTGGTTGCCGAGTCCCGGAAGACCCTCACCAAGCTGCTCGACACGCGCGGCATCAACTACTTCCTGCGCGTCGACGCGCGCCGGCCGTTCCAGCTCGAGCCGGAGAAGATCAACCTCGTCGTGCGCACCGCTGCGCGAACGCGCAAGCAGGCCGGGATCCCCCCGCACCAGAAGGCGTACGAGCACGCCCGCGCCGAGGTGCGCCGCGCGCTCATTCGGCGAGTCGTTCAGGAGATGTTGCAGACCGGCCTGTGAAGGCGGTCACTTCGTGAACGTGCGGGTGAACCGCACCGCGCCGGTCTCGCTGTAGAAGGTGCCGGTGAAGGTGTTGCCCTGGATCACCACGTACATGAAGCCCAACACCGCTTCGGCGTAGTGCACCGGGTTCTTCAGGCTGGGCGCGCGATCGACCTCGGTGAACGAAGCACCGCCGCCGCTGACCATGAGGTGCGTCGGGTTGGTGGCCGAGCCACACGTGGGCGTGAGCCACTGCAGGCTGTGATCGTGGCCTGACAAGTAGACGTCGGCGCGGCCGCACACGCGGTTGTTCAAGAACGACAGGACCCCCGCCCCGGAGACGATCGGAATGCCGGGGAGCCCCTCGTACGTGCCCGCGTTCCCGTGCGGCCCGTTCGACTTGTACGGGTGGTGGCCAAAGGCGATCTGCCAGCGCGTCGCGTGCCGCGAGGGCAGCCAGGTGCCGAAGTCCATGGTCACGTGCGCGTCGAGGCCCCACATGGACGCGTTGGTGTCCGCGCCGAAGAAGTCGACGTTGCCCACAGTCCAGCGGTGGTGCCGCGCCGGCAGCTTCCACTTCGCGTTCACCTGGCTGTAGGCGATCTGGTTCATGGCGGTGGCGATGTCCCAGCCGGCGCCGTCGCCGCCGTAGTCGTGGTTCCCCAGCACCACGTAGAAGGGCACGTTGACCGTCTGGTACGGCTCGACGAACGCGGTGCGCCACTTGTCGTCAGTCGTGCCCGTGACGCCTGACGGGTAGAAGTTGTCGCCCAGCAGCACGACGAAGTCGCAGCCCTGGCTCGCGCACACCGTTCCCATGGCTTGACCGACCTGCGTCTGCGCGGTGTTCGACTTCCCCGTGTCGCCCACGGCGATGAAGCGCACCACCCCGGCGTCTCCCGTTGCACTGCCGCCCGTGCCCGCCGAGCCGCCGCCCGCACCCGCCGAGCCGCCACCCGCGCCTGCCGAGCCGCCGCCCGTGC
>JALHOS010000360.1 GCA_022842905.1 Myxococcaceae bacterium
TGGTGGCCCACGACGGCCACGACTTGCTGGGCGCCGCTCTCGAACGCGCGGGTGAGCGGGTACCACGCGAGCGGCCGACCCAACACCGGGTGCAGCACCTTCGCGCGCTCGGACTTCATCCGCGTGCCCTTGCCAGCGCAGAGCACCACCGCCGCCAACGGGAAATTCATAGGGCGCCCCTTTGGCAGAGGCGCCCGTGAGGGTCAACGCAGCCTCACGCCGCGTTTGCGAAGCGAGCCTTCAGTGCTGGAGCAGCGCCACCAGGCCCGAGGAGACCGGAACGGGGACCGGCGTCGGCCGCGGCGACGCGCGCACCACCACGTCCAGCGTGCCCGTCGTCCGGTTGGGCGACAGGACGTAGCTGGGGGTCAAGAACACCGTGGTGGGCTTGGGCTGGCTCGTCTGGAAGTTCATGGCGCTTCTTCGAAAAGGTCCGTCGTTCACAGCGCCGCCGCGAGTCGTCGCTCTCGCCGCGTGAAATGGGCGTCGACCCCGGCCCGCTGCTTGGGGCTCAAGTCGACGAACTGCACCGAAAACCCGGCGTGGCTCCCCAACGCCACCCCGTCGCTCACCCGCGCCAGCACCGTCAGCCCAGGCTCACCGGCCAACTCCAGGCGCAGCGTCACGTAGGTCCCGACCGGCACCGCGGTCGTCGTGCAGACGAAGGCGCCGTCACCGCTGAGGTTCAGCACCCGCGCTCGCTCGGCGTGCTGCTGCCGCCAGAAGCGCACGGTCGTGCTGGCTGATGTCTGCGGTCCTTCCATGGTGTGACGCAGCTCAGCAAAGGGCAGGCCACCTTGACGCAACCTGTCAAATCAGGACCTTGCATCCAACCTCCCCAAACAGCTTCCCTGGCATGCGTGTCAGGGGCCGCGCGGTGTTGGTGCACCGCCACTCCGGTGGCGGCCCGCGGACGCAGGCGCCTGGCGCAGCCGTTCGGGGCCCGCTGGTGTTGGCACACCGGCACCGCGGCATCGGACCGGCCGCAGTCAGCGCCCTCGGCCACCACTGAGACCAACCGCCCGCTGCATGCGGCGCCACTTTGTGCGAGGCAGCGCTGCATGAAGACAGCGTGGATCGTCGCGTTGCTGGCTGCCGGGGCAAGCGCGGCGCCGGTGTACCGCGGAGGCGTGGTCGCGGCGGCCCACCCGGTCGGGGCGCAGGCCGGCAAGGACATGCTCGATCGAGGCGGCAACGCGGTCGACGCAGCCGTGGCGGCGGCGTTCACGATGGCGGTCGTCGGGCCGTACCACTCGGGCCTCGGAGGCGGCGGCTTCGCGGTCGTGCACGGCGCGGCGTGGGGAGATCAGGCGCTCGACTTCCGCGAAGTGGCGCCCCTGGCCGCGACCAGGGAGATGTACCTGCGCGACGGGGGCTTCGTGCCGACGCTGGCGACGGACGGCGCGCTGGCCGTGGCGGTGCCGGGGGCCATCGCCGGCTACCTCGCGCTCCACGCCAAGTTCGGGAAGCTGCCCCGCGCCGTGGTGTTGGCGCCGGCGCTTCGCGCAGCGAAGGACGGCCTCGTCATCTCCCCCAAGTACCGCGACCTCGCAGCGGGCCGCGTCGGCTGCCTGGCGAAGGACGAGGACGCGCGCCGCATCTTCCTGAGCGCGTCGGACGGCGGGTGGGCGCCGCCGTCCTTGGGCACGCTGCTTCGGCAGCCGGAGCTGGCGCGCACGCTCGAGGCCTTGGCCAAGCAGGGACCGGGCGCGTTCTACGGCGGGCCGGTCGGCAAGCAGCTCGTCGCCGACCTTCAGAAGAAGGGAGGCCTGCTGACGCTGGAGGACCTCACGCGCTACCAGCCCCGGTGGCGCACGCCGCTCGAAGGGCAGTACCGCGGCCACCGGGTCATCACCATGCCCCCGCCGAGCGCTGGAGGCGTCACGCTGCTCGAGGTGCTGGGCGTACTCGAAGCGCACGGCGCCAAGGGGCTCCCATCGCGCGAGCCGGACGTGCTGCACGTGTTCATCGAGGCGCTGCGGCGGAGCTTCCACGAGCGGGCGCTCTTTCTGGGAGACCCGTCGGCGATGAGCCTCGACGCCGGCGTGCTGACCACCGCGGCCCACGCACGCGCGGTGCTCGAGGGCATCGACCGCACCAAGGCCACGCGGTCCTCCGCGGTTCGGCCGGCCGCGGACTTGGGCGTCGAGCCGAAGAACACCACGCATATCTCCGTCGTCGACGCGGCGGGTGACGCGGTCGCGCTGACCACGACCATCAACTACTACTTCGGCAGCTGCGTGGTGGCGAAGGGCACGGGCATTCTCCTCAACGACGAGATGGACGACTTCACCCCGGCGCCCGGCGTGGCGAACGTCTTCGGGCTGGTCCAGAGCGAAGCCAACGCGATCGCCCCGGGGAAGACGCCGGTCTCGTCGATGACGCCGACGATCGTCTTCCAGAAGGACGACGCCACGAAGGTGCGGCTGGTCGTCGGCTCCCCGGGCGGCTCGACGATTCCCACGACCGTCCTGCAGGTCGTCAGCAACGTGCTCGACGGCAACCTGGACGTCGTGCGCGCCGTCGGAGCGGGCCGGCTCCACCACCAGTACCTGCCGGACCAGGTCATGGTGGACAAGACCGCGCTCGACCCGCTGACCGCGGCGGCGCTCGAGAAGCTGGGGCACACGCTGAGCCGCGTCGAAGGCTGGGGCGACGCCGAAGCCGTCGCCGTGGACCCGCTGACTGGGCTGCGCAGCGCCGCGAGCGATCCGCGCAACGAAGGCCTCCCCGCAGGGCAGCCGTAAAGCCAGCTCATGGCCGTGGCCCCCCGCGCCTTCTTCGACGCCCGGCTCCACCCCGCGGCGCTGTTGGACGTCGACCTGGAGACGCTGCGCCAGTTCGGCGTCGGCGCCGGCTTGGTGGTGGCCGACGCGACCGCGTCCGCGCGGACGCCCTCACAGCTGATCGCCCACTTCGACGCGACGCTGGCCCAGGTGGACCGGTTACGGGCGCGGGCCCTGCCCTGCTGGGCGGCGCTGGGCGTGCCGCCGCTCGCGCTGCCGCGTCGAGGGCTGCTCGACGTGCTCGACGCCATCGCCCCGCGCTGCACGGGCGGCAAGGTGGTCGCGCTGGGTCAGCTCGGGCTGGTCACGGGCTCGAAGGCCGAGGTGAGCGCGCTCGAAGCGCAGCTCGCCCTGGCGCACAAGCTGAGGCTGCGCGCGCACGTGTGCTTCGGGGGCGGGCGCGCGCTGGGGCTGCTGCGGACGGGGCTCACGGTCATCGAGCGGGTTGGGTTGCGGCCTGCCCACGTCTTGGTCGAGTGCGCTTCGCTGGCGGCCGCCCGGCTGGTGCAGCAGTTGGGCTACGTCGGCGGGCTCACGCTCCACCCAGACTTCCTGAGGCCCAAGGACGCGGCCGAGATCGTGGCGGCGCTGGGGCCGAAGCGGCTGGTCGCGGCGTCCGGCGCGGGAGACGGAGCGACGGATCTGCTGGCGGTGCCCAAGCTCGCGCGGCTGCTCGAGCGGGCCGGCCTGTCTGCCGAGGTCGTCGAGGCGGTGTGCCAGACGAACGCCGCCACCTGGCTCAAGGTGCGTGTAGAGTAGCCGCGGCGTGGCAGGAGATCCTCACTCGGACCATACGGTCGTGCTGTCGGTGTTGCCGGGCGAGATCCTGGACGATCGCTGGCGCGTCGAGTCCCGCATTGGACAGGGCGCCATGGGCAGCGTGTTCAAGGCGAAGGACCTGGTGGAGAACGCCCCGGTCGCGATCAAGATCCTCGCGCCGGAGCACTGCCGCAAGCCCAAGGTCCTCGCGCGCTTCGAACGTGAAGCCGAGCTGATGACGACGCTGCGGCACCCCAACATCGTGCAGATCCACGCGCACGGTCGCCGCGGGGCGCTCCCCTACATTGCCATGGAGTTCCTCGAGGGCCTGACGCTCGCCGAGGTGCTGCAGCAGATCGGCGGCTCCATGGGCCTGGCCGAGACGGTCGCGGTGGTCAAGCAGGTCGCCTCGGGCCTGGCGTTCCTGCACCACCACGGCTTGGTGCACCGCGACGTGAAGCCGCAGAACGTGTTCATGACGAGCACGGGGCGCGTGACGATCCTCGACCTGGGCGTGGTGCGCGACCTGCACAACCCCGGGCTCACCCGGCCGGGCGCCATGGTCGGCACGCCGTATTACATGTCCCCCGAGCAGATCCTCGGCGTGGACGACATCGACAAGCGGACCGACGTGTACGCGCTGGCGGCGATGACGTTCGAACTGCTCACCGGCCGCCCGCCGTTCCTGGGCCAGAACAACTTCGAGGTGCTCTTCGGCCACAAGAACACCCCGCCGCCCAGCGCGACGGACATCATCAAGACGATCCCCAAGCAGGTCTCGGCGGTGTTGATCCGCGGCCTGGCCAAGCGGCGCGATCAACGGCCGGAGTCCGCCAGCGAGCTCGCGTTCGATCTCGAGGCGATCGCCGGCATGAAGAAGGTCGACCTCGCCAAGACCTTCCCGTTCCTGGTCAAGAAGAAGGCGCCGGAGAAAGAGAAGGACAAGGACCGGCCCAAGCCCAAGTCGAGCAAGCAGCCTTTAGTCCGAGGCGGCGGTTCCGACGTGCCCATGGCGGATTCGAACGACATCGTCAGCCTGCCCAACCCCGAGCACACGGCGCCGGTGACGGTGGCGCTGGCCGACCCCAGGAAGAAGGACGATTCCCCGCGCACGCAGATGCACCAGCCGCACGAGGCCGACGGGCCACGCACGCGCAAAGAACGGCCGCACACTCCGAAGCTCGAGGACGAGAGCGGCGTGATTCCCAAGCGGGAACGGACCCACGCCGGCGCCAAGCCCAAGAGCGAGCGCACCAACGGGGTGGGCACCAACGCCCGCGGTAGCGACGCGCCGGCGCTCTCGACGGGCCACAAGTTCCGGCAGTACGCGCAGGCGGCCGAGGACGAAGACTTCCCCCACGTCGACACCGACGCGCTGCGCTTGCAGCAGCCGCAGACCATCACCGGGAAGCTGCGGGTGCTGGCGCAGATGCGCGGGCAGGCGGTGAAGGGGCTCTTGATCGTCGACGGCACGTCACGCGGCTTCACGCCACGGACGGTGCTGCTGACGCCGGGGCGCCACAACGTGCGGATCGAGAAGAAGGGCGCGCGGCCCGTCGAGCGGGTGATCGAAGTCCGCGCCGACGAGCTGATGACGATTCGGCTCGAGCTGCCGAGCGCGTAACGCCCCGGCGGCTCGGCTGACCGCCCGCTCCGTGAACGGCGCGGCCCCCGGCCCACGAGCCTGGAGCCGGAGGCCGAGAAGGAGCCGACGTTACGGCGCGACCTGAATGTTCAGCGTGTAGTCGCCGACGGTGCCCGACGAGAAGCGGTCGACGACGAGGAAGAACGTCGTGGCCGTGCCGTTGTTCGTGTACGTGAGGGTGTCCATCGCGCCTGCGCCGCCGGTGTCGACGCCGCGGAGGCAGACGGAGCCGGTCCCCAGGCAGTTCGAAGCAGGCGTGGGCAGCAGGTAGAGCCCCGGGTCCCAGCTCGTCGCCGGCGTGACGGTCGCCGTCAGCGTCTGTCCCACGGGGATCGTGACCTCGTACACGCGATCCGGGCCCGAGTTGCTGTAGCTACAGGCGCTCGGCGTGGACGACGATGTGCCCACGTCATTCGTCGCGCCGGTCAGCGTGCCGGTGACGGGGCCGTTCATGGAGACCACGATCGGCGGAGCGCAGGTCTCGCCCGCCGGAATGGGAGCGATCGCCACGTTCAGGCTGTAGCTGCCAGACGTCGCGGCGGTGCTCACGGCCTTCACCATGACGAAGTACGAGCCCGAGTCGAAGAGGACCGTCTCCGTCCCGGTTGTGGAGCTGCTGGCGTTCGCCGTCACCGAGCACACCAGGGGGCTGACGGTGCACGCGGCGGCGGCGCCCGTCACGACGTTGAGCGCCAGGTTGACGTCGGTGGGTGTGGCCGTGACCGTCGCCCGGCTGCCGCTCGGAACGGTCACCGCGTACACGCGCTCGATGCCGCCGCTCGTGCAGCTGGACGCGACCGTCGCGTAGTCACGGACGAGGCCGGCCAAGGACTCCGTCGGCAAGGTCACCGTCGCGGTGATTGGCGTGCCGGGGTCGGCGCAGGTGTCTCCCACAGGAGGCGTCCCGACCGTCGCCGTCAGCATGAAGTCGCCGGTCGTCGCCGAGGTCGAGGTCGTGTCGACGATGAGGAACAGGTCCTGCGCGGACGCCGACGTGTTCATGTACAAGAGGCTGTCCGTGCCAGCCGAGCCGCCGGTGTCGTCACCCGCGACGCAGGTGCGCGTCGGAACGTCACAGTTGGCGGCGGGCCCGGCGACGAGGGACAGCGTCGGGTTGTGCCCCGTGCCGCCGAGAGCGCTGACGCTCAGGCGCTGCCCGGCCGGAACGGTGACGCTGTACACGCGATCGCGACCGCCTTTGAACTGACAGCCGGCCGCGGTGCCGACGAAGTCGTTCGAGTAGCCCGCGATCGACTGCATCATGGTCATGTTGGTCAGGAGCGGCTCCGCGGTCTGGCAGCGATCGCCCGCGGGGGCTGGGCTGACCGTCGCGGCGATGTCGAACGCGGTGCCCGTCGAAGTGCCCGAGCTGTCGACGACGACGTAGACCAGCTGGTCCGCGCCGGGGTTCGCCCAGCTCGCAGTGTCGGCCGCGAATGCCGCCGTGCCCTGCTCGCCGAAGGTCAGGCAGTTCCGCGCGAGGCAGGCGCCCGGGCCCGCCGCGATCAGCGAGACGCTGGTGTTGAGCCCGGCGTCCGGGGTGACTGTGACCTCGAGCTTCTGGCCCATGGGGACGCTGACCGAGAACGCCCGATCGAGTCCAGCGAAGGTGCCCGAGCAGTTCGTCCCGGCCAGCCCGTAGTCGTTGGAGTGGTTGACCAGCGACTCGCCGATGAGCGGCATGCCGGACACGAGCGGCGCGGCCGTCTCACACACGTCGCCCGCGGGCGGAGTGTCGAACGTCAGGCTGATGTCGAAGGAGCCGCCCGAAGTGCTGCTCGTGTCGACCAGCGCGAGCATCGACAGCGGCGCGGAGCCCGGGTTGGTGACCGTCAGGCGGTCGGCGAGGCCGCTCCCGTTCGTGTTGGTGTTGGCCGTGCAGACGCGCGCGTTGCACGCGGCGACATTCGCTGCGAACTGGAGCGAGACATCCAAGCCGGCGTCCGGTTGCACCACGACGGCGGCGCGCTGCCCAGGAGGCACCTCGAAGGCGAACACGCGATCCGCGGAGGACGAGGCGGAGCTGCAGCCCGTGCCGGGGCCAGCGTAGTCGTTGAACGCCGTGCTGAGCGTCTCGCCGGTCCGCGGCATGCTGGCAATGAGGGGCAGCGCTTGCTCGCAGATGTCGCCGAGCGTCAGAGGGGTCAACGCGGTGGTCAACCCAAAGAGCCCCGACGCGGTGGAATAGCCCTTCACCAGGATCAGCACCTGCTGCGTGGAGGAAGACACGTTCGAATAGGCAGCGCGCTCCGGGTTCCCCAAGTCGGCGCCAGCGACGCACGTGATGCCCAAGGTCGTGCCGGCATCGAGCGCGCCGCAAGCGGCGGGGCTCGCGACCAGGTTGAGAACGGAATCCCAGGCCGTGCCTCCGTCCGGCGCGGTGTTGAGTTCGACCGAGAGGCGCTGCCCTGCCGGGACGTCGATCGCGTAGACCAAGTCCGGCGAATTCCCGACCGTCGACGTGCCCTCACACTTGCCGACGCCGGACGGCGCGATCGCCGTGTCCGCGAACACGCCGAGATCGTTCCCTGCGTCCCGGGTGTCGCCCAAAATCGTCCCTGGGCCCGAGAGGATGATGGGGTTCGCGCACGCCGCGTGAATCATCGGGCCGGCATCCGTTCCGCCCGTGCCCGCGTCGGTCCCCGCATCCGTTCCGCCGGTGCCCGCGTCGGTCCCCGCATCCGTTCCACCCGTGCCCGCGTCGGTCCCCGCATCAGTTCCGCCGGTGCCCGCGTCGGTCCCCGCATCCGTTCCGCCCGCGCC